>CAZVFJ010000019.1:13998-23755 GCA_964625825.1 uncultured Leptospirales bacterium
ATCGCTGAGGAGAGAATCTGTGAATATTTCAATATCTTCATCTTTATGTCTCAGAATAGAGGCTTCAAATCTTTCACTTGAATATTCCTCTTTTGCTTCATTCTGAGCTTCCGGAATTCCATCTGTATAGAGAATGAGCCTGTCACCATATTCGAGAGTGGTTATTTTTTCTTCATAAGTATCTCTCGCTTCTTCAAGAGCTCCAAGGAAAAGCCCATTAGTATCAAGATATTCAACTTCATTCTTTTCGGGATGAAGCAATATTCCTTTCTGGTGACTCGCATTTGAATATGTTACATTATAATCATCGTCAATTGCGACCATGAAACAGGTCATATAGTCCTGAGTTTTCATGTGGTCAATAATATTTCTATTTACTTCCTGAAATATCCTCCTGGGTGAACTATAAGCAGTACCTGCGTTTCCAAATGATATTTTAGCCATAGCAGTTACAAGGGCGGCAGGAATTCCGTGACCTGAAACGTCAGCCATAAGTATGCCAATTTTGTTATCCTTAAGCTGAAATACATCATAAAAGTCACCGCCAATTTTTTCCATGGCGTTATATCTTACTGAAAATTTGAGTTCATTCCAGTCATCAAGTCTGGTTGGAAGAATACTTCTCTGTATAACGCTTGCCATATCGAGCTGTTTCTGAATTTGTTCATCCCTTAGCTTTAATTCATTCATTATCCGTTCAAGATCTTCAGTACGTTCCTGAACCTTCAATTCAAGGTTTTTTCTATGCTCATCGATCTCCCATGCCATTTCCATCAAGGCATATTCAATAAATGAAAACTCCTTTCCAAGAGAAAGGACATTAAAACTGGCCCTGTTCCCGGATGCAATCTCTCTTGTCACCCTTGCCATATCTGTTAGAATTCTCAGTATTGAAATTGAATTAAGCCTTACAAAATAAAACGCGGAAGCAATTGCCACAATAAGAAATGCACCAATAACAATGCTGTTATTCCCCTGTATAAATTTTATCCTTTCGAGCATCGCCGTAAATATAAAAAGCGTAATAACCATAATGAAAATAAAGAATGTGAAACTGATCTTAACACTAATTAGCGCGTGAGGCCGGATCAGGTCTCCTTTTTTAAGAATTTCATTATAAAGATAGGATCTTTCATTATTGGTTAAAAATTCACCAAGAATGTGGGTAGTCATACCGTATATAATCATAAAAATTATTGTTGCAAGAACGATCATTTTTATCATTGCTTTTGCTTCGTATAGGGTTAACTCTCCATAAAAATTTAATTTTAAAAAAACAGCTCCGGCCATACCGATACCGATAAATACAGATATAAAAGCTGATGCGGTTGTATTATTCATTACAAGGTCTGAAAAATCTCGATAAAGAACAACTAATGAATCGTCTGTTTTAAAATTTGCCCTGTAGACCCTGTTAATTCTTCTATGCCTTTTTAGAAACGCAGGTATTTTTACGGGTGTAAAGAAGCCAAAGGAAATATAGTAGATCATAATAATAGAGGAAAAAACAAAAGGAAGCAATTGGATAAAAATTCGTATTATCTTTTCATATGAGGAGAGTATAAATGAACTCGCAACAAGATAAGTAAATATACCTTCAAACAATCCTATGAATCCGATAAAAAAAGCTACGGCAAAAGTGTAGCTTATATTTTTCGCTAGAAAATAAAATATCCTCATAAATTACTCCCTGAACCTGTTTCCTTTATTCGGTCGTTGTCTGTAACATCTTTTACACACCTGAAACCAGCAATACGATCCCTGTAAAGATCAGGGATTCCGCCAATTTTTCTGTCAGTAACCCGAGATTCTTTTCTGGTCAGATTAAAACTGCCGCCTTTTATAACCTTATACTGTTTCCCGTATCTTTTATCGCGTTTGCGACTTATTTTATATGCGTCATACCAGCTGTCTGTCCATTCAGAGGCATTGCCGTCAATATGGATAAGTCCATAAAATGATACAGCTTTTATGTCATATATATCGACGGGTATATACCCGCTTTTTAACACTGTTAATCCATATTTCTCTTTAATTATTGTTTTAAGGTTCGTCCCAGTCTGTTCAGAAAGCCAGAACTCTTCTGTATTTGATATTCCTTCTATGAAAACATTACCCCATGTATACTCACTCCAAACTCCACCATCCGTAGTATCGGGAGGCCTTCGTGCAGCCTTTTCCCATTCCATTTCATCCGGGAGTCTCTTCCCGCACCATTTTGCATATGCTGCCGCTTCATGATATGAAAGAATAACAGGCAGTTTGCTGAAATAGAGATCGTTAAATCCTGATTTTAGTAAAATTTTTCCTTTCCAGTATTCAGGATATTTGATAGCAGCGTTGTCTGCATATATCCTGTAATCCTCATTCGATACTTCATACCTGTCAATATAATATTCTGTCAGGTTTACCATGTGCTCAGGGTATTCGTCTTCATCCCCCCTGTTCGAGCCCATTAAAAATTTCCCGCGAGGTATAAGAACCATCTCTCTGTTATCTATTTGTGATATTATTATAGTTTTGTAAACAGGTTTTTCCTTAAAAACATTCTTTTCTGAATGTTTATCATAGATTTTTGCCGGACTTTTCAATGCTATTTTAACTCCTGCTTTTAACAATTCCAGTGAAGAATCATCAGCGGTTTCATAAACAGCAAGATATCTCCCTGTATCATGGATATACCCCAGAAGACGCAGGGAATGTACTTTACCTATAATTTTATTTTCAGCAACAAGAAGATATTTATCAGCTTCAGGAGGGCCATCGAGCAGCAAGGTAATGTATCCGTCAGTTCGTAAACTCTCAACAGTCCCCATGATCCTGAAATCGGAATCATCAGCAGAAATAAAAAATAACGCAAGAGTTAAGATAAATGCGATTTTAATAATTTTCATATTTAACAAATCCCTGCAATTTTAAATGTTACCCTGGAGAAATCTTCTTTCAGGCCATACCATGCATGTGAGAGGAAACCTTTCATCCATTGCATAAGTATCAAGACCGATTATATTTCGTTTTTCATCAATAAAAACATCAAAAGAATTGTGAAGATACGGCGTTGGAGTATGGCCAAAAATAACAGTTTTAATCCAACGCTTGCTGCTTCTATAAAATTTTTCCCTTAGCCATATAAGATCTTCACTTTTCTGTTCTGAAAGATTTTTCACATCAGGATTGAGACCTGCATGTACTGCTATAAAATCATCTCCTTCATAAAACAATTTTAAACTGTTGAAAAACTCAATATGATTATCAGGAAGAATAAAGCGGCCCATATGTTTTATATAGCTTTTGATTGTGGTTCCGCCACCGTTTCTCAGATAGTTAAAGTAATTCTCCCCTCTCATATAAAAAGCGAGAAACATATCTTCATGATTTCCTTCCAGAAAAACTACGTTATACATTTTTGAGATTTGAATAAGATAATCAATTACTTCAAAAGATTCGGGGCCCCTATCTATATAATCTCCAAGAAATATGATTATATCATTATTCTTTATTTCGGCGGCAATTATATCAAACAATCTTTTTACTTTTATATAATAGCCGTGTATATCACCTATTATGTAATAACGCCTGTTATCCATTTTCTATATGTTCAATCAGTTCTTCTATGTTAAATGGTTTGTAAATTCTGACGAAAGTTTCAAGGCCGGGTTTATTATTAAGCTCATTTCCGTTGCATATCATTATTTTTTTTAATGTAGATATATTATTATTTGCAATAAGCCCTATTGTTTCTTCATTATATTCAATAACAAGCGCCTTAAGAGATTCTGATGGCGGATTTACTAAAACATCATCTGAAGAAATTGATGTTATACTGTATCCATGTTCATGAAGTGTATCTGTTATAAAGAGTTTCAAAAAGGGGTCATTTATCTGGAGCAGAATATCCCCGCTGTAAATCTGATTATCAGGTTTAATATCTGCTCCCCGGACATGTTCAAGTCCTGAATAGAAATCAAGTGCAGGAAACATCAGTGTCATGGAGAAACTGTCCTTAAACTGAAGCTCATTTAACCTGATAATTACTCCAGCGTTTCTCAGGTTGACTATAGCGGAATCAATTCCTATGCCGATTTTATCAATATTACCCTGTCTGTATGAATATATGTTCTTTTTGATTTCAGATGCTCCGGGAAATACCGGTGACAGATTCTCGAAAAAAAATTCAACTGATATATTAAGCCTGCTTTCAACGAGATTTATCAGACAGGATGAATCCTTTTTCATAAATGGATACACTGAAAAAAATATATTGTAGAATGCATCTCTCAGAAGGACCTCGGATGAACGAATCAAGAGAGCCTCCTTATTATCCACTGATGAAATTTTCATTTCACCTAAATCGAGAATATATTTCAGTTCATTAACGAACTGATTCAGAAAATCGTAAATACTTATATCATGGTATTTCTCTATTTTTGATAATTCTAAACCTTGATTTTTCTTTTCGAGAAGAAAAGCTGAAAGTGAAAACAGAGAACGTATTACACGTGAATATTCTTCCGGTACCGATTTGCCAAACCACTGGTCAGATTTGTTCATAAGGATATCTAAATTTCCAAGAAGAGCATTTAAAACAGTCAGACGCTCCTGTTCGTAAATGGAAAAGTTCTTATCAACTATTTTTTTTATAATGCTTTCTATATCCATGATTTAATTAACGTATAAAACCGTTTATCCTATTTTTTAATTCTTGTGTTATTTTTTTCCCCTGCTCAATATTGCCGGATGACCAGCAGCCGTACAACCATTTATCATAAGCCGATATAAATGTAAATGTCCCGTCGTTCTCTTTTTTAAAAGCAGTGTTAACAGTCCCAGATTCAGCCACAATATAACCTTCCCGGATTCTGTTCCTGAAAATCATATAGGAATCAGAAAATGCATCCTGCTCACTAATAAATACAACAACCTGTTCTTTCCCCGTACCCCATAAAGTATAGAAAATCCTGCCAATCCCTTTCTGTTCTTTAATCGGTGTTCTACTGTAAATGATACCATATTTGTCCGGGCCCTTCAATACATTAATTTTTTCAGGAAGTTTTTCCCGGACATAATTTTCACTTATATATTTCAGAGATGATTTTATAAAATTTTTCAGATCTATTGCCATGCCTTCATTATCAGAGGTAAAAGCGTATACAATATATTCACCTCGTAATGCAAGAGCCAATTTACCTGAAGAATATTCATTTATTGTTTCAGTTGTATACCCGGCAAAACCCGCGGACCTGCTGAAAAAACCGTAGGAATTCAGTACTGAGTCAAATTTAATTACTTCAACCGAAACTACCGCATTATTTTCCCCGAATGAATGATAATTACATGTAGAGAGTCTTTCGATCCCTGTATCGTGATATTCTTTTCTGTATTTTCTGACATTCATACCGCTGAATTCTGCCGGAAGAGATATTCGGTTCCACCCCGGGAGATCTGTTTCACGAGGGAGAATGTCTGAAACTGATTCGATTTCGCTCTGAAACAAAGCGCAGGAAATAATCAGGGTGGAAAATAATATTATGATATACAGAGATAATTTCAAATCAGTACTCTCCCGCGAAATGACATGCCGCTAAATGGGGATTTGTTTTATCACCATATTCTTTCAATTCAGGATAGCTCTCTCTGCATATTTGCTTTGCATAGGGGCACCTGGGATGAAAATGGCACCCCGAAGGCTGATTTACTGGAGACGGGACATTGCCCTGTAAGATTATTCTTTCACGCTGAGATTCAGGATCCGGAGCAGGAATCGCCGAAATGAGCGCCTTAGTATAAGGATGAAGCTGCCTGACGTAAATTGATTCTGCATCAGCGAGCTCTACAATACGGCCGAGGTACATTACTGCAATTCTATCGGATATATGCCTGACAACAGTCAGATCATGAGATATAAATATATATGTCAGAGAGAGTTCGCTTTGAAGATCCATAAGGAGATTAAGTATCTGTGACTGTATTGAAACATCGAGAGCGGAGACAGGCTCGTCACATATTAGAAGTTTCGGGTTAAGAGCGATCGCTCTCGCAATTCCGATCCTCTGTCTCTGCCCGCCGGAAAATTCATGAGGGTACCGGTCAAGAGAATTTTTCTGCAATCCCACTTTGTCAATGAGCTCTTTAACTCTACGCCTCCTCCAGTCACTGTCACCGATTTTGTGTATAAGAAAAGGTTCCTCAAGTATATATCTGACTGTATGCCTTGAATTCAGGGACTCAAAGGGGTCCTGGAATATCATCTGAAAATGGCGTCTTAGCGGAAGGAGTTCTTTATAGCCGATTCTATTCACAGGGATATCCTGAAAGTAAACATCTCCTGATGTAGGAGTATAGAGATTCATTATTGTTCTTCCGAGTGTTGTTTTCCCACAGCCGGATTCGCCTACTATACCAAGAGTTTCACCCTTAATTACGTCGAATGATACACCGTCAACAGCATGTACATATCCAACTGTACGCTTCAGCACTCCTTTTTTCACAGGGAAATGCATTTTCAGTTTTTCTACTTTAAGAATTATTTCCATCATCTTCCCTGAACTTATGGCAGTAGACTTTGTGACCTGACGAAATGCTATATTCATCGGGATTGCTGGTTCTGCAAGGCTCAAAAACATATTCGCACCTGTTACTGAATCTGCATCCTTCCGGGTAATCAGTTATGGATGGGACAATACCCTCTATTGATTTAAGCCGGCCCTTTCTCTTATGAGAAAAACGTGGAATAGAATCAAGCAGGCCCAGGGTGTACGGATGTGAAGGAGACTTAAATATATCTAAAGTTCTCCCTATCTCGGCTATTTTCCCGGCGTACATTACAGCTACCTGGTCGGAAAGATTAGCTATTACACCGAGATCATGGGTAATAAATATTACAGACATTCCGTACTCCTTCTGAAGATTACTGATCAGATCAAGGATCTGTGCCTGTATTGTCACGTCCAGTGCTGTTGTTGGCTCATCCGCGATAAGAATATCGGGCCTGCAGGCCAGAGCTATTGCGATCATGACCCTTTGCCTCATCCCCCCCGAAAGCTGGTGAGGATATTCATTCATCCGCTGCTCTGGTTCAGATATCCCGACTTTATTCAACAGTTCGATAGTTTCACGATAAATATCTGTTCTGCTCATATCACTTCTATGGATTTCAAAAACTTCGGATATCTGTTTCCCGATTTTTTTTACAGGATTAAGAGCGGTCATCGGTTCCTGAAAAATCATGGATATTCTGTTCCCTCGCACTCTGTACATCTCTTCAATAGGGAGAGAGAGAATATCCCTGCCGTCAAAGATAATACTCCCCCCGAGATATCTCCCGGATGGTACGGGGAGCAGTCTCATTATAGATAGAGCTGTAACGCTTTTACCACACCCGGACTCACCCACTATACCGAGTGTTTCACCCCGAGTAAGGTCAAAGCTTATTCCATCAACAGCTCTCAGTATTAAACCTTCCCGCTCGAATCCTGCGGAGAAGTTACGGACACTGAGTATTATATTCTCTTTTTCTGCCATTTATATGCCGGTTTACTTATACTTTTCAATTACCCGTGTTACTGGTTCGTAACTATTACCTGATTTAACAGCTGCCTGTGTTTCTTTCTTCATATCTTCATCAATCCAGAAATACCCCGCTGATGCCGGGTCATCAAAAACAGAACCTGTATCTTTATTGCCGGGGACGTCGGGGAATTTCATCCATCGCCAGTAAAATTCACGGAAAAATGGCAGCGTATTTAGTGGTATCCATGCTCCCGAGTCATGATATTTCTGTTGTATTTTATGAGCCAGTTGTATCCGTTCCTGTTCATTAGTTGAATCACGGTATCGTTCAATCAATTTATCCATTACAGGATCATCAATATTATTGATGTTGTTTGTCTGAGTTTTATGGGCATTATCTGAATGAAATGACTGCCAGGGAGAGGGCCTGAAACTTGTTGACCATGCCATATAAGCAATATCATGCTTCTTCTCCATGATCTTTTTATATGAGGTGCTCGCGTCAAGAAGTTCCAGTTTAAGTTCAATTCCGGCTTTTTTTGCCTCCTCCTGTAAAACCACCACACGGGGAGTGAATTGTTCCTGTCCATAAGTTAGGGTTACAGAATACCGGTTTCCCCCTTTTTCCCATATACCATCCGAACCTCTTTTCCACCCTGAACTTTTCATATAAGATTCAACTTTTGCGATGTTAAATTCTCTTGCCTTAATTTTTTTATTTGTATAGGCTCCATAACCTTCATAAAATGTATTGAGGTGTACTGCTTCATTCCTGAGTATCTGGGAATTCAATTTATTAAAGTTAATCGCATGGGCAAGCGAATACCTTAAATTCCTGTCTTTGAATATATCCCTGTCAAGATTGAGATACAGGCCGGATGTAGCCCTTCTTGCCCTGTTATAGTATTTAAGTTTATTTACATATCCTTTATCGAAAATATCACCGGTACCTTTCTCGTACCATATTTCAGGTCTTGTGGCCTCGAATGAATCGATAAGCCCCTTTCTGAAGTGTTCAAAAGCCACATTCGGGTCTCTAATAACGTTAATCTTTATATAATCAACATTAAACCGGTTTTTATAGTACCTGAGATCTTTTGCCCACCAGTCCTTTTTCTTTTCAAATAGGAGATATTTCCCTTTGGAAAAATCTTTCAGGATATAGGGACCTGTATTAGGCTCAATCTCCCAGTTATACTTTGTCACATAGTTCTTATTCATTTTAACATAATAATGTTTAGGTGTTGGAGAGATAGATACCGTCAGCCATAGATCCGGAATCTTTTTTGTGGCAGATACAGAAATCAGATGGTCACCATACTTTGTAACTTTTTCAATCTCTTTGGTATAGTAGTCATTATACCAGGGAGCCTGAATATACTTTGATCTCATAAATTCAAGGGTAAAAATATAATCATCCGCTGTAACCGGAGTCCCGTCAGACCATTTCGCGGCAGGGTTAAGTTTAAAGTACATTGTCCGTCCATCTTTACTGTAACCCCAGTGAGTTGCAAGTTCAGGGAGAATCTTCTCAGTATCTGAATTGTAATTTACGAGGCTTAACTGGTTATCCAGAAAGTAGGAACGAGTATAATTATTTGAATCAGGACCGACAGTCCTGAAAGTGAGCGGGAATGTGAGCATATACGTGTTGTAGGTTCCACCTTGCTTCGCTTCAGGCGAAGCTATAACAGGTTCATTTTCATTTGTCAGCCAATTGATTTTTTCTGTCATAGGATGAGTTGTGTAATCAAGAATTATATTCTCTTCGGTTTCATCAACGGCTGCTTCATTATTATCTTTCCCGCAGGATACAGATATTGCAATAACAGCAACAGAAATGAGTAATAGTACAAATTTATATTTTAATCCATTTTTAAATAACATTAAGCCCTCCGCTATTCATATGTTGTATATCGTTTAGGATCAAAGGATTCCCTTATCGCCTCTCCTATAAAAGTCACCATGGTAAGAATAAGAATCATTGCTGTAATTACAGATATGCCGATCCAGGGAGCTTTAATGTGAAACTCCGATGCCTCAGCAAGGAGCTGTCCCCAGCTTGGGGTGGGTGGAGCCAGCCCGAACCCGAGATAATCGAGAGCAGTGAGAGCTGTGATACCCCCCGCTACAGAGAACGGTATAAAAGTAATTATAACCGAGACAATGTTCGGAAGGATATGCCGGATTATAATTCTCGGTGTTGATGCGCCAAGAGCCCTGGCCGCAAGAACATACTCCCTCTCCC
>CAZVFJ010000020.1:0-23627 GCA_964625825.1 uncultured Leptospirales bacterium
TGATGAGAAAATGTCCAAGCATTATGCACCATAATTAAGTTGCTAAGACACTAGTTTCTATGGGAATAAAACTGGTTTTGGGATGAGCTCATTTAATAGGTAAACTCAATGGTGAAAATTAATAAGTCTTTAAAAACTTGTCAGCCGTTAATTTGTATAAAAGTATCCAAATATTCTTTGGCCTTGATGTCCCATGTGTTTTTTAACGCTTTCTGTTTCGCAAGTTGTCCCATTCTTTTTGTTGCTTCTTCATCATTTAACAGATATCTCAGTACACTCACAAGATAATCTACATCGTTTAAAGGAACTACAAAACCTTCCTTTCCATTTTCAATTATTTCTTTCGCCCCTACATTATCTGAAATAACAACTGGTTTCCCAGCAGCCATGGCTTCCAGTACAACCATTCCATAAGAATCGTAAGTACTTAATAAAACTAAAAATTTTGCATTGGAATAAGCTAACGAGAGCGCCTTTTGATCCATTTGACCTAAAATGGTTACTTTTTCAGATTCAAACAAAGCATAATATTTTTTTTCCAATTCACTTAGATAGGCAGTTTCTTTTCCCACTAAAACTAAATGGAAATCATCTAATTGTTGTAATGCATTTAATAGAAAATCTAATCCTTTCATTTTAGTAATTTCACCGACAAATAAAATATACTGGGAATTACCTTCGGAAGAAATTTGTTTTTCTACAAAAAAATTTTGTTCGACTCCGTTATGGATAACGCTAATCTTACTTGGAATTATATTGTACTCTTTTATTATAATAGACCTTAGGATGTTTGATACAGCAATGACATGGTCTGACCATGATAAACAAATTTTTTGGTATAAAAAATATCTAGGTGGATAATCATACCTTTGACTTTGTTTTTCTATTGGAACTAAACCATGAGCTACAAAAACAATTTTACTGTCTATTATTTTCATTTTTTTTAATATAGATGGAATGATAAAATAAAAAGATGGATTATGTACATTAATCACATCATATTTGTGAATTATGATACTTATAACCAAACCTATGTGAGATGTATTACAAATTTTAAGCTTTTTGTCCCTTTCACATTTGCCTTTTTTGAAATACTCTCTATATCTCTTTTTCCTGAATAAAACTAGTTCACAGTTTTCTTTGGAGAGTTCATGGGACAAATTATATACTACTCTTGCAACGCCCCCAATAATATTTGATTTTGGATAATGTCCTAATATACAAATTTTAATAATAATCCCTCCATTTCAAGTAAATCTTAACGGTTTCAAATTTTTAATATTACCTTCCGCAGTTATCTTGAAATTCAGAGTTTGCTTTTTCTAACATTTTCCAAATATTAGCTTCAAATTACGAAAGAAATAATGATAAATTCAGCATCTAGGATAAGTAAACTTTTATGAGAATTTAAATATAGAATTCTATTTATCTTGAGTTTATTAACTCGAAAGTGTTGAGGGTTACGAACACCTGACTTTAGATCAGGAATAACGTGGACCTTCGCTGGCTTTTTTACGTGCTCTTTAATTCCATCTAACCGTTGGAAACATGGCTGCTTACGTATCAACCATTATGACTTAATGATATCTGAGAAATAAGAGACATTGATTTTTTAATTTTGAGATCTGGATGTACAGGTCGAAAGCAAGCAATTATTTGGAATTTTTTGTGGAACTATTATCAGTTCTTGGTACTGTATCTTTCGAAAATTGTCATTTTCAATTGAATTTTCAATATTTTATATATTCTTGTATAGTTCTTTATATAATTCATATTGCTTTTCAGCAGATCGTTCCCAAGTATATTCTTCAACTATTGATTTCCCTTTTTCTCCCAGTTTTTTACATAATGCTTCGTCTTCTATCAATGTTAATATGCCATCTGCAAGTGCCTTCGGACTATCAGGTTCGACCAGTATTGCATTGTTCCCCACAACTTCAGCTATAGCTTTTAAATTAAAAGATACTATTGGCTTGCCGCTATCCAGGTATTCATAAAGCTTTGTAGGCTGATCGAGTTCTGTTTGCATACATTTCGCATGCGGTATTACTAATATATCAGCTAAACTCAAGTAAATCTCAATTTCCTCTTGAGGAACGAAGCCTAATAAATGCGTGTTTGCTAATTGATTTTCCTTTATGAAGGTTTTTATTTTGCCTTCCAAAGCTCCTCTTCCTAGAACCAAAAATGATACATCTTGCCTTTTTTTATTTACAATGTCAATAGCTTCTATTAAGAATGGTGTTCCATGTAAATCCGATAAAGAACCTGCATATAAAACAATTTTATTTTTTTGTGGTATATTCAACTTATTTAATATGGAAAATTTTCTAGTATTGTTATTCATTGCAGGATGTTTCAAATTGATTCCATGTGGTATCACATATATTTTTTTTGCATCAATGTAGAATTCTTTTGATACATAATTTTTGAGCATATTTGTATATACCGCAACTGCATTTGATTTTTTATATGCAAGTGTCTCCTCAAATTTAATGAAAGGTCTTAATATTTTGACTTTTACTGAATGCATCTGATCAAGCTTAGACTCTTCATAAGCTAAGCCCATAGGTTCATAGATTATAAGGTATTTGTTTTTTCTAGCATGATTAATTAACCAAGCAACTATTGCTGCATGATGAGTATAACAGTGTATTAATTTGCAATCTAGTTCTTTTAACTTTACTGATGAATTAATTAAAACTGATATCAACTTCAAATGTTTTTTTTTCATGAGTTTATACATGTTATATTTAATGTTTTTACCTTCAGGTAATGCCGATTTGTTTACTTGGGGAGTAACGACTTCTAACTGAACATTAGTTAAGCTAAAATACTTTAGCCTTTCCGTTATGTACAATCTCCTTACATCGTGATTTTCTTCTTGGAGGCTTATAGTTCCAGTAAAGATCGCAACTCTCATGGTATCGCATCTTATCTTCTTTATGACTGGCTCTTGAGATAAAAAATCAATTACGGAGTCTATTGCGGTTTTAACTATATTTGGTGGCTTAAGGTATATGTTATTGATTTTATATCTCAACCTGGTTTTTGCTATATGTTACTTTTTCTTTAAACTTCATATTGAAACCGGCTTTAAGAATAGAGCCCGTATATATCCAAGTATCCGTTTGAAAAAATTTTCCCTTTTGCACTCTCATATAAACCAGGAGGAGGTGTAATATATATCCATTGTACTATATAATCAAGATTATAAACTTCCTTTATTGTATTGATATCTTTTGCAGCCAAGAACCAATCAATTGATCTAAATATATCTCTTTCAGTCATTACATAAGCGCCTTCGGAATAAAAATACGAATCTGTGATCGGGACTTCCGTCATATTGTTTCTAATGAAATCTTTATCAATAAATCCGTAAGCTAAGCCTTGAGGACCCCCGACAATTATAGATGATCCATTTTTCTGTAGAGCAATGCATCTGGTATTATAGTATCCCTGATCTAAAAATAGTACTCGGCTTTCCTTGTTTATATTGTGGTCTATCCATTCACCAGTTGTATATGCATCCTCATCCATATACCATGCAATATTACCTGTAGTGCGATAGTGGTTATAAAAACCAGAAAATGCTACAAAAGATAATAATACAACAATCATAAACAATCCAATAACTTTAGGTTGTATGGTTTTTATGTTCAACAGGTTTCTAAATCCAATTGTTAAAGGAATTACCAAAAACAGCAACATGACATAAATCCCATAAAGTTGGTTATATATGAATGGGAGAAATGCCAGCATAATACACATGAAATACCATAAGCTAACTTTTTTATCATTTTTGAATATAAGGTAGATTAATCCGCTGAATACAAAGAAAACTATAGGACCAATATATCTAACACATATAGTCAAGATTTGAAGCATAAAGCTATATCTCGATCCTGTAACGCCTGCCATTGAAGGTTTGAAGAAAGGCATCATGAAGACTGTTACTAATCCAACTGCATATAGGTAATTAAGGTAGGCTGGTTTAATCTTAACAATTTTTATTTTTGAAATTAAATTAATGAAAATGAAGAGCATTGTAACTGGCAGTATTATGATAGCAAGATGATGTACTGATAATAAATAAATTCCCATTAGAATTGCAAGAAGTATTCTTTTTGAATATTTCAGGTTTTTTAAAATAAGATATATGAATATCGGGAGAAATATAATAAAAGGTCCTCTTGAGCTTATTTCCCAGGTTGTAAAAAACATCACCCCAGGGGATAGTGAATAAACCAGCGCCATTAAATATTTAAATAGAAATTCATTGTAAAGCAGTCCAGCCAATATGTATGCTGAAAAAATACTGAACAATCCCAGACCTACACAATAGAATAAAATTGCGCCTTCAGTTTCCATTCCCGTAAGCTGTGAAATTCCTGATAGTGAAAAGGGGATCGCACTAGCATAAGAGTAGGGGTAATATCCAAAAACAGACAGCCAATGTAGCCACCAATTAGCGAATCCTGAGTCCGTCACTGAGTTGGCAAGAGAATGAATGAAAAATGAGTCCAAACCTTTTTCGTGGGGTATTGAAGGGATCCTTAATACGATATTTAGAACTATTAGTAAAGTAAACAGAATCACTTTTTTGCGTTGTGAAATCTCACTTTTGAACATAGAATTTCCCTCAGCCTTCTGTTTTTGTAATATGCGATCACTTCAGAGTCATCAATTCTTGGCGCTCCTTTCAGGTATTCTGAAAAATATCCTGAGATATATGCTAATCCTACCCCATCTCTGAAATATCCAGTTTTGCTATGTAGTAACTTAACACCCTTTAATATAATATGGATGGGCGTATAACCTATATAATAATTATTAGCTCCCTGTTTCTTGTATCCTTTCCACTGTCCCTCAGCGCTTGCATAGGCTCTCGTTGATACGAATTTTATATGCTCGAACTGTCTGGTATCCCATCCCCTTATTTTAGCTTTTACATTTGAGACACTGTCAGGACTGCATGTCAACAGATAGCCTCCAGTTTCTTCAAAGCATTCCTTTCTCCAAAGTCTTGCTCCTCCTGAGGGTAAATCCTCTCTAAAACTACTCCAGATTATTTTATTATTTATTATGTTCCCGACGTGACCGCTGCATATACCTAGATTTTTGTTTTTTTCAAACTCATTGATTAGGGCATCGAAGTAGTTGCTCCCAAAATTGAGATCCGCATCAACGTTACCAATATAATTATAATCTAAATTTTCTTCTTTACAGCAGTTAATTGCATAATCAAAGCCCTGTCTGCAGACATAACTGTAGTGAAAGGTAATATCTCTAGGCCTCGGAGGTAGCTTTATACTTCTAATCCAAAAATAGTTGGCAAGAAGGGTCTCAATTATATCTTGTGTCCCGTCAGTACTGCCATCATTAACAATAATCCATAGTTTTGGTTTTGCTGTCTGGCTGATTATACCTTCCGCAAGTTTTGGAAGACTTTTTTCCTCATTCTTACAGGGGGTCACAAGTATATAATCGTTTAAACCCATAGGCTGTCATCCATTCTTATTACTTCAAAGCATTCAGCATATTCATATCCCATTGCCCATCCGTAATATTTTGCCATTGATTTTACTTGTTCTATTAACTTCTCACTCCCAAATTTTTTGTATTGAGTTTTGTATGCACGAATGGCATCTAACTTAGTTTCAATAGTCTCTGTAATATCAACATAAAATTGAGGTCTAAAAGCAAAAACATTAGGCCTATATGGCAGTGTTGATCCGCTAAGTACATTTTTTACACGGCCTTGACGGGAGACTGCAAAAATTATATCTGCTGCAGATTTATGATCTTGGTGGGAGTCGAAAGGATGATGTGAGATTAACAAATCTGGATGCAGTTCATTAATGATGGAATCAACTCTGGTAACTATCTCTCCATTTACTGGCAGATTCATTGTGGGATAATCGAGAAACATAATATCCTTTATACCCAGTATTTTAGTGGCTTCTTTAGCCTCATCCCTTAATACCTCATTAATGTAGGTATTACCTTTCATGTCAGTGTAACCACCTACTGTCAGGATTAATAAGTACACATCATATCCTTTCTTTGCAAATTTTGCAAGTGTCCCTCCAGCTTCTAATTCCATGTCATCTGGATGAGCTCCTATAGCAAGAATTTTAGGTCTAATTTTAATCACTCTCTTTTTTAAATTTATCTCCAGTTTTAAGTCTTACATTTATTTCATTACCGTTTTTATCAAGGGTTACATAATCATCAACTGACAATTTTCCACCCGTTACACTTATTACAAGTCTTGACTCTGAAATAGCAATTATTTCACCTGGTGAAGAAGAATTGAATGAACCAGCCTCAAATCGAGCGCCCCATAAGATAATTTTTTTATCTTTTATGTAACTGTAGGCACCTGGCCAGGGCTTGACAAGAGCCCTTATTAGATTATAAATTTCAATACCGTCTCTGTTCCAATCTATTATTCCATCTTCAGGGTATCTTGGTCTAAAATAGGATGCTTTTGATTCGTCCTGTTTTTTAGCTTGGAGAACCTTTCCGGATGAGATAGTATTAAGGACACACTTTAATAGCTCACGTGCTTCATGGTATATCTTTTCATGTAATGTATTTGCGGAGTCCTCAAATAAGATGGGAATTTTCTTCTGGACTATTATATCTCCAGTGTCAATTCCCTCATCAATGAAGTGTATTGTTACTCCAGTTTCATTTTCTCCATTGGCTATAGCCCAATTAACTACATGCTGACCTCTATAATTCGGTAGGTATGAGGGATGTATATTTATGGTCCCAAATTTAGGAATATTAAAGATTTCAGCTCGGATAATATACTTGTAGCCACATACAACAATTAAATCTGTATTTAAATTTCCTATATAACCGATGTAATTGTAAAGTTCTTTTTTGTCCGGTTCGTGAAGTGGTATGGAATATTTATCAGTAATTTCTGTAATTTCAATTCTGTTTACATTATTTTTGTCAAGAGGCTGGCAAAAAACACTTTTTACATTTGAATTTTTGATTAAGCAATCCAGAATTAGACTATTATTGCCAAAAAATATCGTGTTAATTCTGTTCTCATTCATTGTTTACAACCTCTGGACCTGCATTCAATAATGCATCTATAGCCGACATATTTGGCTCAAATCCTTCATACTGTTGTTTATAAACTGGATGCCTGAAATCCTGAAAACTTACCTGAATATTTTTCTCCTTAAACAGCTGGGGATCAAGATAATCTTTACCCATGGGTCCTGAAAGGTAGACGTCTCCATCAATTGCGCTTACAAGATCCACAAGTTTCTCTGTTGATTTGGATTTAAATCCAAACTCACTTGAATATATTATCTTTGTATTAATTTCGAAAGAATTCATCATAAATTCTATCAACTTAATATTAATATCTATAAGATTGTCATATTGTCTTTGGTAGATCCTGCAAATATCTTTCCCATATTTTGAGTAATAAGGAGCTTTTCTATAGTTGTCATTGATTTCTTTAAAATGTGCTTGCTGCCAATCTTCACCGCTTATTTTTACATCATTCTTTATTCTTATTTGGTTAATTGGGATATGCTTTTTTTCAACTGGAATAGTCAGCCATTCCCATCCATGATATATCCGAATCCTATTCCTATGTTGAAAATCTCCTTTAGTGAACTGTGCATCATCATAGATAATGAATACATCAGATTTCATCAGCTTATCAAAAAAACCAAGGTATGGCAAATAGTTTGGTTGATGTATTCCAACTATCATTTTTCCAACACATCCTAATACATTATCTCTAAAGTTTGAATCAGCTCCAAAATCTCGTGAAAAAATAAAACTAAAAACCAACTAGTGTCGCGTCAGTCCTCAAGGATTTAATGATTCTGAACAGTTATAATCGATTATATACGACATTTTACTGATGACTCGACACTAGATTTTTAAATGACTACAATTCTTTAATTTGCAAATCACACTTACATTTTTATTGTTTTCAAAACTTTAATGCATTAATGCTCATATCTTTTTACAGTCTTGATTATAAATTCGACGACGTCTATTTTCTCATCCAACATTCTCTCTCTTTTGAGAAGCCACTCTTCTTTATTAGATTTGTTTCGTAAGATTTCAGCCGCCTTTCTTAAGGCTTCATCTTTTCTTTTAAATGTATATGCTAGTCCGTACTCTTTTTCAAGTTCGTTCAAATAGCCTCTTTGAGTATTTGATACATAAATAGAAGGAACGCCCATAATAGCTGCTTCTGAAGCCATTGTAGCGCCCTCTCCAATACACAGGCAAGAATTGAATATTAAATCATGAAGATCTTTTGGTTCTATATCCATCCGGTGATTTTCTATCGTCTTCCATCCTCGTGTCTCGGAAAAAATCACTACTCTTCCGTATTTTTCAAGCTCATTAACATATTCGCTTAAATCTTCGTCGGTTTTAAAGTTAAATCCTGTCGCATTTATATCATGGTGAGCCGCCAAAGCCGATAATCGGAGCATTATATATCTGCTTAATCCATATTTTTCTGGAATTTTAGGATTTGGTTTGAAATATTTTGGATGTAAATACGCTAATTCGTAATAACCGTTAAAACGCACTTGCTTTGGTCCAAGGTCACTGTAAAAACTTGAGGATGTATAAACTTTATCAGTAAATGGTAACATCAATTTTATAGCAAACGTTGCAATTTCAGTATCTATATATGCGAGATGTGGTTTCCCAAGCAATCGACTAACATGGGCAGCATAAGGAGAACCTGGACTTATAAATATGTCTGGCTTATATTCTCTTGCGATATTATAGAGCCATAAATCATTATGGGCAATTCCTAATATTTTTCCGGCGATGTTTTTATAGTATGGTCCAAATTCACAGTTAAATCCATACTCTGCTAATATCCTCTTTGTATTCTCCTTAGCTCTGCCAACAATTTTGACTTCATGCCCTTTATTTTCGAGTGCAAAAATTACATTTTTGAAGACATTGATGTCTTTTGGATGACCTATATCAATAATTATTCTCAAGACATCAACACCTCGTTTATTTTTTTGGCAGGTACTCCTGCTACAATCGTATATGGCTCCACATCTTTTGTCACAACTGCACCAGCACCTACAACAGCACCCTCTCCAACTGTGACATTTGGCAAAATAATAGCTCCAGCCCCTATCCATGCGTCATCTTCAATATGAATTGTTCCATGTACTGTCTTTACATATTTTTTTATTTTTGAAAAGTTGGGTTCGGAAGAAGCTACAAGAATTACTCCAGGGGAAATCGCTACACGTGAACCTATGGTTATATTTCTTTGATCGGAGAGTTTATCAACAATTATTAGCTTCTCTCCAATATAGACGTCATCTCCGATTATGTACGAAGCAGTTCTGTATAGTTTTATCCTCAGGTAGTTCATCGGCATCGATGAAGCAAGAGATTTTAAAATCTTTTTCTTTATTTTTATATACATCTTCATTTCTCTTGACCTGTATCTGCTTATATGCATTCAAATATAGGGGCAGGTATTTATTATTCTGGTTATTCTTTCCAATTCTTTTTTCTGAAGTGTATAGTGGTTTGGTATTGTTAGTATACTTTTTGCAATATTTTCTGTATTTGGGCAGTCGTCTTTATACTCATAAATAGCCTTTGCGATTTCTGGAGTCTGACTGAAGAGTTTAGTTGTGTCCACTCCTTTTTTTCGCAAATAGTCACATGTTTTATCTCTGTTTTCTACTCTTAATGGAAATAAATAAAAATTACAGTATGTGTTTTTTTCTTCATAAGGCAAAAATATTGAATTACCCTTTAATTCATCAAGTAGGAAAAAAGAGTTCTTTCTCTGTATTTCGACTTTAATTTTAAAATTATTTAGCTTCTTTAAAGCTGTATCTATATAGGCTTTGTAACCTGCTGTCATCTTTGAACTTTTTTTTGTCATCAAGTCAACCTTGTCTTCCAGCATCAAGCCTACTGGCAGACCGACAAGCCCAAACCAAGGTTTATGGTAAAAAGATGATCGCATGTACGCAATGGTGGTATCCTTAACTTCATCTGAAGTAGATGGGCTCGGCAACACATCTATTTCTTTTTGAATATTCCCTGTAAAGAAATTGTCATTAACAATTAATAAGCCTCCCCCACCTGCAGAAAGATACTTTGCAAGGCTAAAAATTGACATATCCCCTATTGTCCCGGTTATTTTCCCTTTGTATTCACTGAGTAAGGAATGGGAACAGTCTTCAATAATCGGAATCCTCCCTGCCACTTTTTTTATTGTATCCATATCTGCAGGTCGACCAAAAGTATGGATGACTACCACAGCACTTAAATCTTCTATTTTGCTTTTAAGATCTTCTGGATCCATCGTATAATTATTGTTTATATCTATAAATCTGGGAATATGTCCGGCATTGATTATGGCATCAAATACGACTGTACAACAATATAAGGGTACACCGATTTTTGACTTTGGAGGTAAATTCAGCGATTTAAGTATCGCGTACAAAGCAGTTCGCCCGTAGTTAGTAAAGAAAAAATCTCTCTGACCAAAAGTAGAGTGCAAAGGCTCCATATTAGTTTCTTTTCCAAAAATGGATTTGATACTACCAGAGAAGTCAATTAAACTGTAATCAAGATTGAACCTTGGGATTAAGGTAGGATTAGGCCTCATAATAAACACTCACACTAATTTTTACCTTTTTACCCCAGATGCTTTAAAAGATATGGTCCCAACACTCTTATTACTGGAACAGGTGCTTTTTTCCAGCAATCTGTAATAATAGTGACCTTAGAAGAACTTCTGTTTTGAGAGAGTAATTTTGGTTGCTTTGGATAGTAATAGTAAGGAATTTTGTAACTCTGGCAGCCCCACTTATTCTTAAACTTCAGCAAACTCTCATTGTCTGGTTCTGTTCTACCAAAATCATAATATTTATAACCGTTTTTGCAGGCCCATTCTATTACTCTCCAGTGAAGTAGATTATTTGGCATATGGGACTTGTAGTCGTCATCTGAGGCAATATATGCAGGCATTACCGTGTCCTTGAAAGTGTAAAACATAAGAGCCGAAACGATCTTGTTATCATACTCCGCCATCCAAAGCTTTACCATCTTTTCAGGTTCAAATTCTTTCATAATTTGTTTAAAAAACTGATATGAAGGAGCGGGAGAACCATGCTTTTGTCTTGTTAAGACCTTTAATTCATGCAAAGTCTTGATATCATCAGGGTTTGTTTCTGTCCGTATCTTCACGCCTTCTCGCTCAGCTTTCCTTATAGCCCACCTTGTCCGTCTAGGATCCATGTTATTCCAGATTACTCCAGGATCTTTAGAGAGGCTCAGTACGCTTGTATAATAAAATTTGCTTTCGATTAATTGGTTCTTTTTAATAGACTCATCTGAAAGGGGTGTTCTCATTTTCAACTCAAGATATTCACATTTTAGTTTTTCTGCCAGTATTTTTGCCTCGTTAGTTAATAGAGTAAATGAACTGTCTGAGTCAGCGATCGGACCACAATTGTAGGAAAAAGGTAAAGAGACAATTCTATTACCAGTGATCATACTTTTTACCTGAAAAAGTGGAAGAATACCACAAACTTTCAAGTCATCAATAGCCATCAAGTAATAAGATTTGAACCCATACTCTTTTTCTATAATTTCCTTCCATTTTAGAGTGTGCCAGATTCCTGCATTGTTTGGAAGAGAAACAAATTCTTCCCATTTTGTCTTATTATCATCAGTTAATAGTTCCACTTTAGTGTTCATCAGTATCCCACATTAGTGAGCAATTTTCTTTCCGTATCGAGTATTTCTGTACCATACAATCCCAGCCTTTCCAACATTTTTTATGTTCTGGAACAGAAGTTCTTTTGTCCAGCCACCAAAATCTTCGCACCATCTGTTGGGATGTATGAGCAGGCAGATCTGAGAAAACTTTTCGCTTTGAATCAGATGGATTACATCATCAGTAGAAGAAATTGCCCTGAGGTCTGCTTTTGCATTTGCTCTGTTCTTCTTTTCTGAGTTTCTCTCCGGCCGATCAATCGTATCTTTGACCCGGATCTTTAAATCTGCCCAGGTTCTTCCAGTATCTGTAAGATAAAAAACTTTATTATAGTCGATTGAAAGGTATGGTTCTCCTGTGAGGCCAAAATCCCTTATATCATATTTCTTCTTCCAGAGGTCTCGGTTTGACCAGGGTTTAAGGGGGTTTCCATGCATACATACTGTGTTTATTTCAGTAATCTTCCTGAAATCTTCAAGTTCGTCTCTGAAAATTTCAATTGCTTTGTCCGCATTCCCATTTGCCTTATCCATAACTTCGTAATGAAAACCGATCTCGTGTCCCATTTCTGCCATCTGGAGAATAATATCGGGCCTGAAGGTTTCTTCAATATGCCGGAAATAGTAAGTGGACCTTATTCCATATCGGTGTTCAAGTTTTGCCATATCGAGATTTCTATTGACCGCACGGTCCACGTCGTGCCTGAGGATAATACAATTTTCGGGTTCGTTTTTAAGAAAATAGTATACAGTGCAGGTAGAATATTTTGTTTTTTTGATTGCCTGCAACAAATTTTCATACTTTGTTAAAGTGAAATCCCTCACCATTTACACCCCGTTTTTAACCTGAACTTTGAACTTTCCATGTTTAAGTTACTTCTGATTAATAACCATAATTGTAAATAGATTTTTCGATCTTCACGTTTTTTGTGATTTCAGATGATCGTTTAGGGATTTTCTCTCTGAGTAGCTGTCTTTTAATTTATAAGGTTATGCTTTTATATATACTTCTGTCCATCTATATTTATACAATAAGTTCTCTCGAGGTTTAATTACTTCTAGAAGCCTTTTTAAGCAGGTGGCTCAACTACGCACGCGTGTGAAGGGTTGGTAAAATGGAAGACGAAAATAAAAATCTGGTTTTAATTTTATTGGTTCTCGCAATGTTTACGGGAATGGCAGTTGAGGTCAGTGAAGGCTCCACTGCAGTTGGCGTTCTCCTGTTCCTTGCTTCTGTATTTTTTCTAACGAGGATAAATTTCAAGCATCTGGGTGATTCTGGATTGTTAAAAAAATCGAAAACTTATTTTGTTATAGGCATCTTTGTCGTTTTAGCAGACATTTTTTATAACTTCAGAAAAATTGGGGAACTCGGGACACTGGATGTTATGGCTCTGTTCTTCGGCGTCTCTTTAATTGGAACTCAGGTTCAAAACCCACAGATTGAACGTGTCTCTAGGTTCGGGATGTATATCTCTTCTGTTTTTGTTGTTCTGTACCTTATTTTCTATACAATGTTTGCTTTTTTTAACATTGATTTCTTGCATAAGTTCGATCATTATATGATACTTCTACCAACTGTAAAGCTGCTTGGGCTTGTGGGTATTCCTCTGGAAGTGATCACTACGGAAACTGTCAGAATCAGGGGGGTTGAAGAAATGACCATGATCATTGGAGGTCCCTGTTCAGGCCTTTACTCTATGTTCCTTTTAATAGGAATTGTTTTTGGGTACAGTCGAATTGAAAAAATGGATGTCAACAGGACTTTTATGATGCTCATATTTTGTGTAGCTGTAGCTTATATCTCTAATTTATTCAGAGTTATTGTCCTTTACTTGACTGCTTATTATTACGGGCAGGAAGCAACAATACTGGTGCACACACACATAGGCTGGATCATTTTTGCAGGTGTTGCAGCGGGTATAATGTATTTTATAGAGCTTAGAAGATGAAAACAATCATTATTTGTTTGTAATATCTTTTATTTGAGAATACAATATTACTTGCGAAGGTTCTCTTAAGGCATTTTTTTCTATGAAATCTCGCTTTTCTTCTCTTCTTTTGTATCCGATTTTTTTCTATGAATATAGTTGTTGGAGTTGAAGCGAACAGACTTTAAGCATTTTTTCATCAGATGCTTAAAAGCCTGTACCGAGTTCAAGATAATTCTTTTATGGAGCACAGAAGGATTTTTAAAGTAAGTTTCTCTCCTGGAGAGTTTTGCAGTAGCTCCAATAAGCAGTAGAACTATGCCTGTATAAACTGCAGTAATTCCTATGTTAATAAGGAAATTGAAATCTTTAAGTAGAAAAGTGACCCCTACTATAATCATAAACAGGAATGCCATATATGTTACAAAGCTTATCCCCAGTGCAAGCCTCCAGTTTTTAACATCGAAAAAGCCTGGAACTCTTGAGCGTTTGTTGCTGATATTCTCGTTTTTTATGTAAGTTGAGTTACTCAGGATGCGGGTAATCCTATCTCCTGTTTCAGGGTGTGTGTCAAACAAAGATATGAAGATAGACAGGTATCCTCTGATCTGCTGAGTGTGTGTGCTGAACAGGTGAAAATGACCCGGGTTAAACTTGGTAGATACAGGCTGGAGGGGAATGTAATTTTCAAGGTATTCGATGGTTTTTGCCAGGACCTGTGGATTTTTTGTCAGCTTGACTGCGACCTCATCAGCTTCGAGCTCTCTTTTTGCCGGGTTTGTGAGGTGTATGAGAAGGGCTGCAGGCGGGACAGCAATGGCAGTTCCTATGTACCTGAAAAATCTGGGTGCAGGGTCCTCTGGTTGTCCGAAACCTGAAAGCATGGAACACCACATCGTAAAATTAGGAAATAGCATTATTGTACCTGCAATAAGTGCTATGAATGTATTTTTGCCTACATCCTTATTTTTTATATGCCCGATTTCATGTGCCATCAGGGCTTCTATCTCCAGTTCTCCAAACATCTCCAGCATGGACGTTGAGATCGCGATTGAGGATTTGCTCGTGTGACCAACTGTAAACATCGAGGGGATCCTGGATTCAAAACTGTATATTTCAGGAGGTTTTACTTCTGCTCTGGAAACGAGGTTCTCCAGAAGAGAGTACAAGAGAGTTTTTTCACTCCTCTGGATCTTCTGTGCTCCATACCATTTGAGAATCCATTTGCTACTTGAAAAATATATGTAAGCATAAAGGAGGAAACCTGAAATTACAATTACTAAAGCAAGCAAAATGATTTCTATTATAGCCTCGCCGGATAAGGCTGAAGAAAAATTAAGAGATTCAAGCATTTTAGATCCAGCCGTTCATGTTTCCCCCTTATTTTTTGTTTTTTAAATTAGTTTCTTTCCTGCTGTTACTTTATTACTCATACCACAAAATTCTTGATGTAACACAAAGAACTTCATTTCTTAAAGACTCAATCCCGTGATACCTGTACGATCCATAAATACAATTGTAGGCAGTAATTCTCAAGAAGTAAATACTTTTCGAATCAAAATTTCAGATCAATATTCACTAACAATTTTGATTACTCTAGCGAAATATTACATTCATCTCTCTATGTAACTATCTTTGTAAATATTTATATACTTTATTTGTCTTTTATTTAAGTGTTCCTTTATATTAAAAGTCTCCGATTCTTATTTTCAAAATCTAATATTTTTAAAAGTATGCTCTCAAAATTGGGAAAATATTATATCCTTTGTCGAATTACTTCATAATAGAATGCCACACTTAAAAAAATGTGTTTTTGTAGATGATTTGCTTGCAGTTACTATTCTTTCGTGCTTGGGAGCTGTTTTTGTACTTATTCCTCCTTTTAATGAAACATTTCTCAGGATTCCTATAGCTCTGTCCCTCTTTTTTTTCGTACCTGGTTATGCTTTTATATCTGCACTCTTCCCTGGGAATAAAGAAATCAGTGGGATAGAACGTTTTACATTAAGTGTTGGCTTCAGCCTAATACTCACAGTTTTTGATGGCTTTATAATAAGCTTGCTTCCTTGGGGTTATCGCCCCAAACCTATAATTATATCCATTCTAGGGATTACGACGTTCTTCAGTATTCTTGCAATTTTTACAAGAAAATTAAGAGACGAGAGCGAGCAGTTTTCTTTCTCTTTTAAAGACTTCATAAATTCCATCCGGTCTGATGATGTTGATGAAAGTTCTGACGAGCCTGAAGAAATAACTTCTCCTGCTGAAAACAGACACTTTCACAGGTCGAAAAGTAAAGTTAAATCGAAGGGTTTGAAATACTCTTCCAGCACAGAGGCTCTGCAAGAACCTAAAAAAAAGCCTCTTCCTCCGGAAATTGAAAAAGCTCTCATTATTGCCCTTGTAGGTTCTATTATAATTTCGAGTGCAATGTTTGCGTATGCCAAGATGACCCGAGAAAAGGAGACTCTTACAACGCTATATCTATTGGGTCCTGATGGAAAAGCCGAAGGCTACCCGAATGAAAGCTTCATCAATGTTCCTATTAATGTTACAGTCGGAATTGAAAACCATGAGCTGCAAAATGTAAACTATATCCTCCAGATGAAAATGGATGGGGAGGTAATTCAGGAGTTCAATGTTCCCCTGAAAGATGGAGATGTCTGGCAGAAAAATATGACGTACACGCGCCATAATCTTAAAATAGGCAAGTCTAAACTTGAGTTTGACCTTTTTAAGGATAAATTGAATTATTCTTCTTATAGGTCTGTTTATTTATCTTTAGAAAATAATAATAGTTTCGTCCAGCTGGTTGATGAGAAGTACACTAATGCTTCATTAATACCCGTGATTGAAAATGGTGAGATGGAATCTTCAACAGTGTGGAAATTTACTTCGAACACTGAGTATATTACAGGCTCTTATGTAAATGGTTCAGGAATAAATTCCTCTTTTGCATATAGAATTGTTAGTTCTTACAATGGGAGTCTTTCTGATTATCCTGGGCAGTTTGGTGAGATCTCTCAAAGTATAGAGTGTAAAGATGACACTATCGCTGTCCTTTCGGCGTATGTAATGGATGACTTCAACTTAACTTCTCAAGGAACAGATTCTCAATTGAAATACGTTGCTGTTAACGGAGAAACTGTCTGGTCTGACGGAATTAGTGAAGCAGAGGGATGGCAGCACCTTGAAGTTCCCATAGCACTTCAGGCAGGTGAGAATAATATCACGCTCGGTTTGAAGCAGGTTCCGGGAGAAATCTTACCGGTTAATGTCAGCTGGGATATTGTTTCCCTAAAGCCTCTCTCTGATCTATCTTCTTATGTTTCAGGCTCTAATACTGTAGAAATGGTGCCTCCTACCTCAAGTGTTATTGAACTTCCTGCATACACAAACAACAAAACTTTTACTGTTTCATGGAATGGTACAGACGATGCTTCCGGAATCGCTTATTATTCCATAGATTCCAGTACGGATGGGGTAAATTGGGAGACATGGATTTCAAATACAACCGATAACTCTTCCAGCTTTACCGGAAAGGATAATCAAACATATTATTTCCGTTCAAAGGCAGTTGATAATGCAGGTAATATGGAACTTGACCATTCAGAGCCAGATACCCAGATAACTATCTATACTGGCACTCCCAAAGTCCTGCTGGATATCACACCAAATCCCTGCAAGACTGCTACAACGTTTACTGTAACATATCCAGTATCTCTGCAGTCTGTAGTATGCCTTGTTAGTGGGGATGGCTTTGAGCCTGATTCTATCGAATTGACATCATCTGACGGAGTTCACTGGGTTGGCAATTACATTGTAAGAACTGGAAATCACTTCTCTGTAGAAGCTGTATGTACTGATATTTTTGGAAACACTATCTCCACCTTAGATGATCTCTTAGTTGACACATCAATCCCTGACTTTGAAATCGAGGCAACCCCAAAAGTTATCGATGAAGGAAAATTGGAAATTAAAGTTAAGCCTTCAACCGCACTAAAATACATACCTTCGATCTCGATCTCGCCTGATGAAGATGTCAACATTACTTATAGTGGATACTCAGATGGTGAATATCTCTATACAGCCAAAATAAAATCAGAGACTACCGACGGAGAGCACACAATATGGATAAGTGCCTATGACCTTAATTCTGAATCTTTAGAAGGTAATACCACATTTACAGTTGATCATTCCGGGTGAGTAGTTAATGTAACGTATGATTGCCAGTTTGACCAACTGCATATTTTCTATTATATTGACTTTTTTAGTGTTCAAATTTATATTTTTTAATACTCTGCTGAAGTTAGGTAAATTTCAGTTTTTTTAGTCTCACCTTAACAAGGATTGTTTTAATCTTAACGATATTTTTGTTTATACAGTCAATTCTCTTTTTTATCTCATTTGATCGATTTTTCGTATATGTTGCTTTCAAAACTTTAATATTCTATCAAGAATTTTATTTTCCACGCAAAAAAGCATAGTAGAGTTTGTAAGCAAACTAACCAGCATGCTTATTTCTGCTTCTTTATTCTTTATTTCTTTATTCTTTCTCAAAGTAGTTTCTCTTTCTATATATATTTCTTTTGAACATCCTTATATATCTCCACTTCGATACGGATTACATTATGAAATGCTTACTTCCGAATAGGTTTTACCATTGAAAGTTGAAATTTTTCCATCTGGATCTCTTCACTCTGTATTCTGTCTCCCTCATTCATATTTATTTGAAACTTATATAATACTAAAGTTAACTATCACAAAATAATATGTGTTCTGGAGTGTTTTTGGAAGAATTTGCTTTTTCAATGATATGTTATAAAATTAAATGTTTGCTTCATCTAATTTATGTGACTTTTCGATATATAATGGGTAGATAAATCTAGAAAGTAGGGGTAGATTATGAAGAAAATATTGTTACTTATAGTGAGCGGTTTATTGATCGCTTGCATAGCTGGATCAGCGATGGCAAGCCCAGGTTCTATTACTCTATGGAATGAAAATTTTACTTCTGCAATTGATGGAACTGATCCATCTCACCAATATATTCCTATTGAAAAAGGAGATACTGTCGAAATCAGTACGAAAATCGCTTATTTAGATCAGGAAGCTGGTACCTATTATTATCAAGTGAGCTATGAATATGGTGGAGGAGCCACAGAATCTGATTTCCAAATTAAGCATAAAGGTAGTTTCACGTTGACTCCAGATGCCAGTCCACTTCTTGACCAATCAGTTGTAACAGTAACATGTCTAAATGAGCTTCCGAGTGGTGCATATGTAAAGGTAATTATCGGGGAGACGACAGCAACAATAGCTAGTGCTTCTGGATACGTGCATTATGTCCCAGAGTCCCCCACAGTTGCTCTCCCTGTGGCCGCAATACTTGGATTGGTTTTCATTTTAGGGCGCAAGAAAGGAAGGCAATAATTTCCCTCACAGTTCTTCTTTTCTTTAATCTTTTCCAATTTTTCTTTTTTCCATTTATTTTCTTAATAAGCAGAAATTCTTGTAACCTTAGTTCCGTATTTTTAAGCGTATGAATGTCGCTTGATGTCGATTAATGCGCTTAAACTTAAGCACGTAAGATGCAAGGTAATATTTGTAAAGCATAATCATCTACCCTCTCAAATTTGAGGAAGGGCATATATACGCCTAAAAAGACGGAATTCGGGTTGTAACTCCACAAATTTCACTTCTTCAGTACCAATCTTAGAACCTGTATTTCACAATGTTATTTACTTGTGGAGTCTCTACTATTTACAGTCATATCGTTCGATTAAATGGTTAACAGGGGTAAAATTATTGGATAATACAAATTAGGCGACACATTATTCAAATCAACACATTTAACTGGGTGCTAATATTCTCCAGTGCCTTTAATCCCATAACTGAGATTAAATCCTCACTGCTTCCAGCAAAGAACAACTTAAAAATGGAACTTAAACAGTGGGTAGTAATTTATTGAATATGTAAGAAAAACCTGCCAATTTGTGGAGGGAATTAGTAGTTCTGAACATAGTGGAGAGGAGGCAATCTAGTGTACACTAGAATATTTTCAGCAGTTCAGGGAATAATAAGGAGAGTGAATGTTCCCTCCAGAGTGTCTACATAAATTCATTCTATTTTTTTCTAAACAATATAAACTATTTCTTTTAGTATTTTACATTTTTATCTACAATTCATTTTTCTTAATAAGACTTTCTCATTGTAAATTTATAGCCGGCTACCTCAAAAATATTGAACGAATGTTAGGGGCGATAGTTAATATTAATCTTCAATTTCTTTCTAGTTTTTTACAAAATGTTTTATATCATAAGAGTCTTTATTTTTTTACTCAGTTTTGTTAAACTTAAGGGGATTAATATATGGTAAGTGTCGGTCAAGAACTATTGAATGTTCCCTTTGGGGATATGATTCGAGAAATGGCCCTTGCGATTGCAGAAGGGCAGATGGCTCTGGACATGAATTCTGTGCAGGTTGCCCAGGCTCTTGCGTCAACTCAGCTTGATGCCGGAAGCGTTGTAATGTATATTGAAGAGACTGTGGATGCGGATGGGAACGTTACTGCAAGCAGTGTGGTCACTAACGATAAACCGATGTCGCTTCTGACTTATGGGCTTGAACCCCGGTTCTACGAATTTACAGAGTCGATTATCGAAGTTAAAATGACTATCACCATGATGAGGGAGTCTTCAACAGATCTCACTTACGGGAGAGAGTTCAAGTTTAACAATCAGTCAAAGGTCACAGGCAGCATGGAGTCTGGAGGGCTTGCAAAAATCCTTTTCGGAAAGAGCAAGGGGAGCTTTGAGAACACAACTTCTGTTGCTTATACCTCCACGTTTAATGCAAAATACAGTTCAAAATTTACCTTTAAGGAAGAAGGCACAAGCCTGCTGAGGACAACCCTCAAGCCTGTACCTGCTCCAGAGAGGACAATTCCCAAGGTGACCGTCAAGGCTGCTGAATAATTATGCCCTAACTAAAGCCTTTAATAATATATTCTTGCTACGGAAAGGTTTGCTATAAATATAAGGGATCCTGGCCGTAGTTGCGGCAGATAAGGCTCTACATATTCTTTTTGCAGGCTAAATATTCTGCCGTATTTTTCTATTATTCTTTTCGGAACTAATTTCCGGGACTTATTTCGAGGAGTTGTTATCGTGGTTAATTACGGGGAAGAAATCGAAGAAGTGCTTGTTACCCCTCTTTCCAGGCTTCTGGGGGAAGTCGGGCGTTCCGTTGCCGAGACCCAGCGGGCTCTTGACCTTAATTCCATAAAGACCCAGATAGAGATTGATGAAGAAAAAGCCCTGAGCGAATATGATATTCAGGCTACCTGGTATCATATCCCTGAGGTGGACCTTGAGCTTAAGATGTCGCTTACTGTGAAGCTTGAAGAGGAAAGAGACTCTAAAAACCGGGTCAGGGGATACAGACCTGTTCTCAACGCCTCTCCCCTCAATGCCTCGTACAACTCCCTTTACAGTTACGATGTGCAGGGCTCAAGCTGCATCAAAGCAAAAATAGTATCCATACCTGCCTCTTCAAAGGTGAGGGAGGAATAATACTTCTTTCAGGATATGCTCTTTTGGGAGGAACTGAATGACAAATCTAAATGATATCAGGAGCAGCCTGGAAATCTTCAGGAAAGCAGGGACAATAGATGCCAGCAGTTATGCCAGCATTCTGACCAAACTGAATAATACTGAAATAGAATTTCAATCCATTCAAAAAGAAGCCCTTGCCTATAAAGAAAATCTGGATAAGCTACTCGGGGAAAAACTCGTCCTTGAACGGGAAAAAAGCAGCCTTGCAGCGCAGGTGACAAAGCTCTCGAATGAGAAAGCAGAGCTTGAATCCAGGATATCCATCCTGCAGAAAAGCCGTCCTGCCCTTTCGTCTTCAAGTCTTGTCAGCTCTTTTGCATCTTCACTTGCAGAAATGGACAAAGGGCTTAAGAAAGTTCAGTCCGGTCCAAAGTATCTTGTCAGCGGTATGAATGTTATCCTCAAGACCAATATCGCTCTCGAAGGAGAGGAACTGAGGTTCCAGATGCCAAAAGCCGATGACATAATCAGTCCAGAAAACCTCAGTACTATAGAATTCTCTTTAAAGGCTGTTCCCGAAAAGCTGGATATTGCATCCTATAAAGAAATACCTGACCTTGTCGGGCTTTTAAAAGAAGAGGCTGAAAGCAAACTGCTGGAAGCAGGCTTTAAGGCAGGGGATATCCTTGAAAAAGAGAGCAGCATGCCACAGGGTACTGTAATAGGTCAGCTCCCCTCAGGCGGTTCCCTTGCAGCAGCAGGGGCGGTTGTGGATCTTACGGTTTCAAAAATTCTTTCCGTGAAAGTCCCGGATCTTATAGGGCTCGGACTTGAGGATGCAAAAACTCTTATTGAAAAATCGCGACTCCAGCTTGAGGGAGTCAAAGAAAAGACTTCGGACAAAACCCCGGGTATGGTTCTTGCTCAGAGTCTCCCTCCAGATTCCGAAGTAAGTGTTGATTCTGCAATTGTCCTGACGGTTTCTATAGCGATTTATAAAGTCCCAAATCTGCTCGGGCTTGAGCTTGGGAGCGCAAAACAGGTCATAGAAAAATCTGGACTCGAGCTTGGAGCTGTAAAAGAGCAGGTCTCGAGAGGAAAATCGGGAGTTGTCCTCACCCAGAGCCTTAAACCCGGACTCGAAGTTGAAGCAAACTCAAAGGTTGACCTTGTCGTTTCAACAGGAGAACTGAAAGTGGAGTTTGAAAAACCCCTGCAGGCTTTCCCCGAAACTGCTGTTAAAGATCCTGCAAATAACGTTCTGTCCGAATCCCTCTCTAAGCTGCAGCCTGAAACCACACTCAAGGTATCTGGTACAACTTCTGCCAGTATACCTGAACCAGCTCAGGTTAAAAGTTCTTCAGAGGCTCAGGTTCGAACCCAGCCCGAATCCTCAAATAAACTGGTTCCGGGTGTTATCGGCATGCCTCTCGAAAAGGCAGTCTCTTTACTAGGGGCTCAGGGGATAAAGATAGGAACCGTATCTGAAGCTGTTTCTGCGGTTGCTGCAGGTACGGTTATAAGCCAGAATCCTGGGGCAGGTTCTGCGGTTAACCTGTCAGTTCCTGTCAACCTTGTGGTCTCAAAAAAGGCTCCTGAAACTCAACTGCGTAGCAGTGCCATTTCCAGGCTTAAACTTTGATCTGCAGGTTTTTTGATGCCATTTGAAACATATCTTATAAAGGTTGCAGAAAATGCTACTGCCTTTCAGGTTCAGGGAATCCTTAAAGTGGTTCTGGGTACCGGAGGTCGAATCGAAATGGTTGCAGGGAGAACAATCATAGCTAGCCTTGACAGCAGTTATTCCGAATTAGTCCGAAAAACGGATGGTGTGACACTTGCTGGTGGGATCAATTTCAGAGGCAGGGCAATTCCAAAAATTGTAAAAAAGGTTTCTGATGAAAAAAAGGCAGGTTCTTGAGGCTTTTTCTGAAATCTGCTTTTTCTGGAATCATATCTATACGAAAGCTTTTTTACTATCTTTTAAGCTTTCTTCTGAGCTATTCATGTTGTAATTTGAGCTATTCATGTTGTAATTTGAGCTATTCATGTTGTAAGTAGGACAGGTCTGTTCTCCTCAATGTATTATATAGGGCACTTATAGGACATTCACATCGTGTGACTCTTCACATTTCACCATTACTCTGTACATTTGAGTTCATACAGCCCTTGACTTTTTAATTTACTCTCTATTTTCTCCCCTGCAATTGATTCTTCTTCCTCATTTTTCCTTTTGTCCTGCAAAGGTTTTATATAATAGATATGCCCTTTAAAGGCAAAGTACATCAGAGATGTGAAGTTTCAGGCATTTAGTGCTTGAAGCGTTTAATCAGATCAATGTGATGCTTAATGCTAAACTCCCGGAAAT
>CAZVFJ010000021.1:0-23492 GCA_964625825.1 uncultured Leptospirales bacterium
AGGTATGAAAATATTTTACCACTTCTTCAGCATGGCTCGGGCCGTAGATTCCCACTACTCTTTTTTGATACGCAGGAAGTATTTTAGAAATTGTCTGGGAAATTGTTAGAATTTCATTATTAAGACGACAGAATCCTTTTGTCAGGTATGCTATCGGTACATTTTCTGTAAGTATTTTTTCTATTTTATATGCTGTGTCAGGAACAACTTTTGACGGGGTTGCTATAATAATTCCGTCTGTATTGAACAGAGAATCTCTCAAATGAGTTGTTGCTTTAATATTTATAGGGAGCTTGACCCCGGGTAGAAAATCGATGTTTATGTGTTTATTATTTATTGCCTGGGCAGTCGGTTTCTCATAAGCCCACATTTTGATCAAAATATTTGGTCTGTTTTCGGCAATCACCTTAGCAATTGCCGTTCCCCATGAACCGGCACCGATTATAGAAATCTGCTTTACTGTGCTGTGTCTTTCAGGCATAATTCTCTCTGTTTGATTAAAAAGTAAAAGGGATTAATTCTGTTTATAAATTCAGCCTTAATCCCCTCAATACAGTAACCAGTATTTTATTACATATAATCGAGATAATCTTTCAATTTTCTTGCCCTGGTAGGATGCCTGAGCCTTCTGAGAGCTTTGGCTTCTATCTGCCTTATTCTCTCCCTCGTAACCTTAAATACATATCCAACCTCTTCCAGCGTGTGAGAATATCCATCATCCAGACCGAATCTCATCCTGATTACTTTCTGTTCCCTTGCCGGTAAAGTATTAAGTACGGCAACGATCTGCTCATTCAAAAGCCGGTGAGCAGCTGTGTTTGCCGGGGAGTCAACATCCTTATCCTCGATGAAATCACCAAGTAATGAATCCTCCTCTTCTCCCACAGGTGTTTCAAGAGATATTGGTTCACGAGCTACATTTTTTACTGCCTTGACTTTTGAACCAGTTCTTCAGGATTAGGTTCGCGGCCGAACTCCTGTTGAAAAAGCCTTGTTTCTCTCATAACCTTGTTGATCTGTTCAATCATATGAACAGGGACGCGAATAGTCCTCGCCTGGTCAGAAATAGCTCTTGTTATTGCCTGCCTTATCCACCATGTCGCATAAGTAGAAAATTTATAACCTTTTCTATATTCGAATTTATCAACAGCTTTAATAAGGCCGATATTTCCCTCCTGAATAAGGTCAAAAAAATGCATTCCGCGATTTGCATACTTTTTGGCAATTGAAACAACAAGTCTCAGGTTCGCATTAATAAGTTCTTTCTTAGCCCTCTGGATCTTACGTTGACCGAAGGATATTTGTTTCCCCCATTCAAGGATATTATCTGCTTCAGCACCAGCTTCCTGCTCAATTCTACGGATCTTCCTTTCATTATTACGTACATCTTTTACAATTTCGAGGAGGTCATCCTTGTTTTTAAGCTTAAGCTCTTTGATTATCAGGTCTATATCCTCATCTTTTTCAACTTTACGGGCAAAATGTTTCAGCTCTTTTATATCTTTATTGTATTTTTCCTCAATTTCATGGAAGAACTTATAGGTCTCATCAATCCTCTTTACCATAGACTGAATTTTATGAGAAAGTTTGCTTATTTCATCTTCACTTATTTCAAGCTCCTCCACTGAAAGCCGGATCTTCTCTTTAGATTTTGTAATATCTTCACCGATTTTTAAAGCTTCAGGAGATTCTTCCTCATAACGCTTCAATTTGTTTTGAAACTTGATTATTTTAGAATCTTCTTCAATAATAGTCTTCATCTTTGTGGTGTACTTTTTTTCCAGTTCAGTAAGATCAATTGATGAAAAATAATAGAGTCTGTTAATGCGGAGGATTTCTGTAAGTTTAATCTTGCCGGATGTCACTTTGGAATGATTCTTTATCAATTCATTTGTAAGAAGCGTTGAATTGATTACAGCCTTTTCGATAAGAATTTCACCCTCTTCAATTCTCTTCGCGAGGTCAACCTCCTGCTCGCCAGAAAGGAGTGACACCTTCCCTATCTCCTTCAGGTATAATCTAATCGGATCATCGACATGTGATGTATCTTCAGCGGCTGTTGCGGTTTTTCTTGTAGAAGCAGGTTTTTTCTTACTAACAAGTTCCGGGGTTGCCTTTCTGGTGGATTCTTCAACAACTTCAATACCGAGCTGGTTAAGGAGAATAAAGATATCATCAATCTTTTCGGAATTCAAAAGTTTATCAGGAAGAATCTCATTTATTTCATCGTATGTAACTTCGTTATTGGCTTTACCAATTTCTATGAGCTTTTTTACTTCAGCAATATTCTCAAGTACTAAATCATTTTTACTCATATAATATTTTAACCTTGTAATTTAAGATTTGTTTATATAAAAAGAGTCCATAAATAACTATGTAACCTTTAAAGAGCCCCTGTTATATATATAATTTGACAGTTTTTCCTTTTCACGCCTTAATATTTCAATCTCAGCGAGATATTCAAGCCTATCACCGCCTGACTGTTTCATTCTTTCGGCATAATCGGAAATTTTATTATCTATTGTGTGCAATTTTAAGTTAACATATATTTCTGTATAAGCGGCTTTAGGATCTTCGACAGATATCTCTTTCTGAACTATTCTGCTCAAAAAGTCCATTTCTAATCCTTTTTGAAAAAAGTCAAATATTTTATCTGGATTAAGAACATTTTCACTCGTATATAATTCTGCAATAACCTTGAATATATTTGCGGCTACAGGATCTTTTATATCATCATATGTAAAATCAATAAGAAGATCCCCTACAAGCTCCGGATAATGAATAACCAGTTCAAGTAATTCCCTGTAAATCCTGACATCAAATGGTATTTTCCCGGGATTATTATTTTTTTTCCCTACCATGACGTCATTGTTTTCTGTATATCGCATGAAATCAATTCTTAAAGACTCTTCATCAATTTTAAGTTTGTCGCTTATCCTTTTCAAATAAATGCTTCTTTCTGAGGCAAGGTTAATCTTTTTTATTATATCAAACAGCTCTTTGAGTAATTTAACTTTATCCTTCCCCCTGTTACGTTCAATTACAAGGTCTATCTGAAATTCAAAAGGATTTACAGCCTTATCTATTATTATCATCATTTCCCTCACACCTTTTTGCATAATAAAATCAAAGGGATCATCCTTCGGCAGGACTGCTATCCTTATATCAACACTAAAAAGCGCAGAGGTCTCAATAGATTTAAGAGCGGCATTCAAACCTGCCGAGTCTGAGTCAAAAAGCATTATTATTTCATTACAAAGCTGTGAAAGGATCCTTATATGATTTTCAGTCAGGGCTGTGCCGAGTGGCGCTACAACATTTTTCAATCCATTAATATGGCACGCAATAACATCCAGATAACCCTCAACGATTATTGCCCTGTCTAGTTCGCGTATTTCGTTCTGGGCAAAATTAAGTCCATACAAAATACTTCTCTTCTGGAATACTTCTGATTCGGGTGAATTAAGATATTTCGGCTGGTCCTTATCAGAAATCACCCTTCCTCCAAAGGCTATTACATAATTATTTCTGTCAAGTATAGGAAAGATTACTCTATTTCTAAACTTATCAAGATAATTCCCTGTCTTAGATTTACCGACAAGACCAATTTTTTCTGCTAACGATATATCTGCATTATTCTTTTTTAACGAATGACAGAGCCTGTCCCATGCATCTGGAGCATATCCGAGCATGAATAAATCTATAGCCTTTGAATCAAGGCCTCTGCCTTCAAAATAAGCCAGTCCCGGTTTACCTGCATCAGATTTGATATATGAATTATAAAAATTCATAGCATACCTGTTTATCCGCCTGATCTGCTCTATCGAACCCTCGTTCCCTGCGGAATCATCATCTCTTACGGCAATCCCGGCTATATCCGCGGCCCGTTTAACACTCTCTATAAAATCTATATTTTCAATTTTTGAAATAAAGGTAAAAACATTGCCACCGGTATTGCATCCGAAACAGTGGAAAATCTGTTTATCCGGGGATACAGAAAATGATGGAGTCTTTTCTTTATGGAAGGGGCATAGACCAATATAATTCCTCCCTCTCTTTTTTAAAGAGGGAATATATCTCATTGCTACATCTTCTATTCTGACTCGTTCTCTTATATATTCAATTGTTTCTTTAGAAATACTCAATTTTAAAATCCTTTTTTATCGTTAAAAGGCAGCTCAGCAAACTTATAATATTATTCTTAAACAAAATCAGTTTACCGGAAAACCTTCAGTAGCTCACCGTACTCAACTGAGCGTTTTTAAAACAGATAATTATATATCTTAATATACAACTTCCAGTTTATTTAAAAAATAAAAATTACCAATAGCGATTTTTCATAATTTTGACCTTATGTCAAGAGTGACTAAAATAAATTTTGACAAATTGATAATAAAAAATAGAAAGTCATAAATCAGATTGTCGATAAACTAATTATACTGAATAATCTGGTGATACTTATATTATGTTCTTCTCTCCCCGCATATGAGAGCCATACCATAATCATAGGATTAAAACAATTTTATTCACAGTATAAGATATTTATTTGAGGTATATATGAAAAAGTTTCTGGTAGTAGTATCTGTTATTGTTGTGCTCTTTGCGGCTGGTGGTATTGCAATGAACTATATAAGTGCTAAAGATGTCAAAAATCCATCCTCAGTAACCACCGTCGTGAATAATGTTATTAATGAAGAATATAAATACCCGAATTTTTATAGAGGAATATATCTAACTGTCGATTCAGCAAATAATATGAATAAACTTAAAGTATTTGTTGAAAATGCAAAAAAATCCGGAATCAACACTCTTGTAATGGATGTTCAGAGCGCTAAATATGCTAAATGCATTGTCCCGACAGAGAATATACAATATGTCAAGGATAATGACCTGCATGCAATTGCCAGAATTGTTATATTTCCTGATGGTCTTAAAAATTGGCCGGTAAGTGAAGAATATATTAAAGATAAACTCGATATTGCTGAAAGTGCATGTAAAAACGGGTTTAAAGAAATTCAATTCGATTATATCAGGTTCGACGATTCGAAAAAGAACAAATCCTTGAAAGTAAAGGATAGATATGCATTCATTGAAAATTTTATAGCAAAAGCCCGAAAACAGCTTGAGCCTTATAAAGTTAAATTCGCTGCAGATGTATTCGGAAGGATACCACTGAATGTTGATGATGTTATAGGCCAGAAGATGGAGAGTTTGGATAAAGTATTAGATATAATCTGCCCTATGGCTTATCCCTCCCATTATACATGGAGTAAAAAACTGATGAAGGATCCCTACTTCACAGTTCTAACTACATCAAAAAGAGCAAAGGAAAGAACAAAAAATGCCGAGATTGTCACATGGATTCAGGCATTCAAAATGAAACTTTATGATATTCCCTATGATAAGTATATCAATGATCAAATTAAAGCTGTTCATGATTCAGGAATAAAAGGATACATGCTCTGGAATGCGCGTCAGGATTATGAAGTTCCATTTAAGGTAGTTAAAAATTTTTATGACAAAAACAGTTCTCTTGCAAAAAACTGATTACTCCCTGTAAAAACCATTCTATAAGAACCGGAATCCCGGATTTAGTAAAATCCGGGATTCCGGTTCTTTGTTCCTCACACATGCCCTGAACTGAATATTATTACTCTTTTGTCAAAGTATATAGAGATGCTCCGTATTTTGTTGATTCAACATTTACTCTGATAACTTTACCCTCTTCAATATTCACATAAATAAAATCGGGTTTGGGCTGATATAAATTGTTCAATTTAATATATCTCCCCTGGGAGTCATCGAGAATCCATTTCTCGATTTTTACAAGATGTCTGTCCGGAGTCAGATTTGTTTCGAAAATCTTTTTCTGAGATTCAAGGCCTATGGTAGTTCTACAGGATTCAGCTTTATCAATATAAATTTCGTAATAAGATCGCCTGTCATTTTCCGGATTTTCAATATCCCGGTCATAGAGTGTAATAATAAAATTAAATGGACTGACTCTCTCTTCTTTAATTATTTCTTTTCTGCTGCATGATATATTTGTTGCGATAGAAAAGACGAGTATCAGCTTCGCTGCATAAATAGCTTTTCTATTCATCTGATCTCCTCAATAATTATTTTATACATATTTTCAAAGTCAGGTACAATCGTTTCAACCAGAATATACCCCTTTCTGTCAAACAACTCCTGAAATGAAACAGTTTCTCCATTGCTAACTGTTCTGGTCTTTATAATATACCCCATTTGATCTGTAGTTGAAAGTTTTATGATGCCATTTCCTGGTCCCTCTACATTGACTTTATATTTAATCCTTCCGTTTGTACTGATCAGAAAATAATCTTTGTCATTTTTAAAAGATGTAAATCCTGAAATAATCCTGGTCAAATGGTCGGCTTCTTTCAATGAATTATTCGGCTCAGCTTCAAGCGGAGTATCGATTTGGAGAGGTTCAAATGTAAGCCTGTATGACAGAATATCAGGAGAAGTATTTACCGGATTAACCTTAATAAAGATCCCATCATTCACAAATAATGCCGGAATAATTATCTCATCACCAGTACCCTTTTTATCAGTTTCTATCAGTTTAATTTTATCAGAACCATAAATTGTTATTACCGTATTAAGCCCCGAATCATTCTGCAGGCGTATCTTTACATTCCCGTCTTTAATTTCGTTATAATAAAAATAGTCAAGATCTCCGTTATAATCAATCTTACCGGTTATCCGGGCTCCTACAACACCGCTTGATGTATCAAAACTATTATTTGGTTCGAGCTCAATACCGCTATCATGTATGCCTGTTTTAATAGAAAGTTCGAAAGGTTCACTATGATTATACTGAAACGATTTTGATGCGACAAGTATATAGTACTTTCCTGAAACTTTCACTCCAAGACCGCGGATAGCTTCAGCTCCACCGGAAGAAGCATTATCCGCAAAGGCAATTTCTCTCATTTCAAAATCATAAAGTGTTAGTACAGAATCTACACCTGCAACACCTGTAAGAAGGATATCAAGCATTACAGGATTTTCTTCATCTGCAATAATATCTGTTGCAAACCAGTCCTCCTCTCTGTAGGAAGTTTTTAAATTTTCATTCATTCTGTTTTGTGACGGAGAAAAATATCCTGTCAATAAATCACCGCTATTTATCGGATTTGCCATCTGTAAATTATCATTCGGCTCTTTCTCCTCGTTAAAAAGACCGCGGGATGTAATTTTAAGATTATATCTGTTCTCCGGATTTCCTTTCCGGACATCCCTGCTTCCGTGTGTTATCTGTATTATATAATTTCCTGGAAAAACATAAAGGTTAGCAATCTCTTCAGGGGAGGATTTTCTATTGTCATCAATAGATTTAACAAGCTGAAGATTACCGGCTTCGAGTCTCCATATCTGCATGGCATGATTCACTCCCTTTACACTTGAGAGCTCAATCTTTATAATCTGTTCTTCATTGACCGTAAGGAGATAGTTATCTATATCATTTTCCCTGTCCAGAAGTCCGGAGTAGCTCCTTCCTGCTTCTATTGGTGTTGCTGTAGATACAGTATTGTTTGGTTCGACTTCTTCATTATTCGATACTTTACCACAGCCGGCAATTGAGATTGCAAGGATAATGATATATATTGACTTTTTCATTATAAACATATTTATTGTCCTTTAATGCCTTTTAACAATTTTTAACAAAAAAATAATTCCGTATTTATTCTTTAATTTATTTGACGTAAAAATGTTTTATAATCCCCTACGTCTGCATCAGGGATATAAATTTTTCTTTTTACATTAAAATACAGGTTTAGATATTTCTGTTGAAATTAATTCAAAATTTTATTTAGTCAATTATAAAAAAATGACCAATAGCATAAATAAGACAATTGATATAGACACAATCGTATTCGGGGGCTTCGGTCTTGGCCGGCTTGACGGGAAGGTGATTCTTGTTGAACATGCTGTTCCGGGCGACAGAGTACGGATTAATATATATGAAGAGCATCCAAATTATTCAATAGCTGAAATTGTAGAAATAATTCAGCCATCACACCTTAGAATTAAACCTGAATGCCCTGTAGCCGGGGTATGTGGAGGTTGTTCTTTCCAGAATATAAATTACGAACATGAACTCCAGTATAAAAAAGAAATGATAATTGAACAATTGAGGAGAGTTGCAGGCCTTAATGACATAGAAATTCCGGTTATTGAAACTATTACTGATAACAGATTCATGTATAGAAGCCATACCAGATTCAATTATTCTCATGGAATTCGCGGCTTCTTTAAAAAAAGGAGTAATGAAATTGTTCCTTTCCCGGAACAGGGATGCCTCCTCCTTTCTGAAGATTTAAATAAAGGGATCAGAAACAGTGAATTTAATAATAATGCGGAGATAAGAGCTTCATCCGATTTCGAGAACAATATCCATTTAAGCGAAAACAATCAGTTTATTGAGATAAAAGAATATGAGGCCGGATTTTTTTTCTACAGGGATATCCGGGGTTTCTTTCAGGCAAACCGTTTTCTCAGGGGGGAGATGATTAAGCGTGTTGTTGAATTTTCTGGAATTGACAGAAATAATACGTTCCTCGATGTCTGTTCAGGCTGCGGATTTTTCACTCTCCCCATTGCTAAAGCCGCTGGAAGAGGTTACGGTTTTGATATAGATCCTATGAGTATAAATTATGCAAAGAAGAATTCAAAGATTAACAAAATAAATAATGTTGAATTTTTTAATATATCTGAATCAGAGATAAAGCCCCATCTTTATAATCCTGTTTCGATAGTTATTGATCCCCCAAGGAGCGGGCTTACTAAAAGGGGAAGAAAAACTGTAAATGGAATCAATCCCGAAAGGATTGTATATGTTTCGTGTAATCCTTCGACATTTGCGAGAGACCTTAAAGACTTCATTAAAAATAATTATACTTTAAGTAAAGTAATCTTTATAGATATGTTTCCCTGTACTCACCATATCGAAATGATTTCGCTGATAACAAAATCATATATGACCATACATAATCAGGTTAATTAATCTCGCCACAAAGTAAGCACCGATAAGGAGAAAAAAAGGTAAAGATGCAATAACAGCCAAAAGTTCTTTCGGCTTAACAATACCTTTCTCATAAACTTTTTTACCAAAAAAATTAATTGAATAAAACGCAGGATCTTTAGTTCGTCTATATATTCTCACCAATATGTTCAGTTTAAGAATAATGATAAAAAAAAGTATAATCCCTGAGACAAGCCATAGTATAAACTTGATATTGATTGAATAAACTTCAGAAGGCCTACTCACAGCGAATATACTTATGATCACCATCAAAACAGTATTGATGATAAATGTTCCCAGGAGAGATTTAAAATAGCTTTCAGATTTATTTGAAAGATAAAGTACAATAAGTAAAAATTGGAATGAGAATGCGAACGCAAGCGCTATTAATAATAATGTAATCAACATTTCTTTATAACCGGTCAGATAAAATAAAATAAAACTCACCAGTTGTCAAGAAACTATTAAGTTTTAAAAGTCTACTTCAGACTTTTCAGCAATTCAAGGGCTTCCTGGTTGGCAGGATCACCTTCAACAGCCTGTGTAGCATAATAATGAGCCAACTTCATTTTATTATTTTTAAAATAGTATCTAGCAAGTCTTAGATTTGCTTTTGAATGAAGGGGTTGAATTGAAACAACCTTTTGGTACCTGTCTCTTGCATCATCTTCATCACTACTACCGGCTACAATACCTCTAAAATAGTATTCAGCAAGGAGAAAGTTAACATCCACAGAAGATGGATTTATCTTTAGAGCTTCCCGGCAGTATAAGATACCTTCTTTCCTGAACTTTATCCTGTTTTCATTGATGTTGTAATTGTCATACGTTTCGATAAATCTCACTTCGGCAAGAGTTTTCAGTAGAACAAACCTGTCCTCATTATCATATAGCCTGTCTATATTTTTGTAAGCTTTGAATAACTCGGCATACGCGAAGTTGTAGATCGAATCTTTATAGTAAATCAATCCAAGACCGAGGTGAGGAGCAGGATCGCCCGGGTCACTATCAATACCATTTTTATATTGAGCAATCGCTTTGCCGCTGTCCCCTGAACGAGCGAAGTAATCACCATGAGACTTATGCAGATAAGAATCTTTTCTCCCTGAATCGATAGTAAGTTGAACAACCCTGTAACCGGCATTACTCAGTTTTAAATTTCCATAACCTATAAGCATGTCTCCGAATGATTTATTGTTAAAAAGATACTTCACTTCAAATTTCGAAACAACTATATTATTCGGATCAATAACATACATCATATTTGTAGGAAAAACATTCTCTGTTGTAAAGAGCCTCACTGTAGCTTTAGTTTTTTCATGTGAAATTTCAGACAGATCATTATCAGCAAGTTCTTCACTCGACGAGAGGGATAATATCTTACCTTTAATCATTGCATCTTTTCCGCTGCGGTCATTATGATTGAAAAAAATTTTTGTTTTGAGAGAAGGTTCTTCATATTTATAAATAGCATGAGATATACCAGACCATGTAATAATTATAAGAGAGGCGATTAATAATTTCTTCATGATTACCTTAATATCCTGGATGGATTAATCGGAACTATGCCTTTTCTAATTTCAAAATGCAGATGTGCCCCTGTGACAGCACCAGTTTTTCCTGAAAGAGCAATTTTCTGACCTTTTCTAATATTCTCATCAACCCCTACAAGGAGTTTACTGTTATGAGCATATACTGTGATATAATTATTTTTATGCTGAATAACAATCAGATTCCCATATGCACCTTTCCATCCGCTGAATATCACTTTTCCTTCACCGGCAGACCTGACTGGTGTACCTATCTCGGCGCCGATATCCAGGCCACAGTGAAAACTTTTCTCTTTGGAAAAGGGATGAGTTCTATATCCGAATCCTGATGTAATAGGCCCCTTTAAAGGCCACGACAGATGAAGTTTATCATCTTTAATTTCAGAGATCTTTTTTTCAATTCTGTTTGATGCTATTACCTGTGTATTTTCAGGTACTTTATTATGACTATTTGTTTTTTTTGCATATACTACAGATTGAATTTCTGATGCATCAGGAATGAAGATCGATCCTCCGGCATATATTTTTTTGCCGTCTATATTGTTATGATCCGCAATTTTTTCAATATCAGTAGCATACTTTTCAGCTATTGAACTTAATGTATCACCCATTCTGATTTTATAGGTAATTCCACTTTTTGAGGGTACCAGAATAACCTCATTCTCCCTGATGACCCCTTTTGAAGATAAATTGTTAAGGGCAATTATTGCTGAAGAATCTGCTTTAAATTTTTTTGAAATTTTCCAGACACTATCATTTTTACGGACTTTATATTCAACCACATGCCAGCGGCTGTCCTTTTTCTTAAGATTTTTAATGATATTACCATTCCCTGATATCAGCTTATTAATATTCTTTTCAGGCTTCATCAGTGAATCTGTAAAGGAATTATCAAAAATAATTTCACCACTATATCTTTCATCAGATTCAGAATACTGATTAGAATCAGATTCCATCTGAAGATTATTTATAATATAAGAATTGCTTATGGGATCAATTCCGGCATTTTGACTGCCGGCATATACCGACATGAAGGACATAAATAGAATTAATGTAATTATAGCTTTATATCTCTTTTTCATACTTATAAGATCGGAAAAATCGATATAATTCTTTAGAGGTGAATGGAGCAATACGCCTTATCAGTTTTTATATTTAACCCTCCAGTCTACACCCTTTTTCTCAAGGTATGTTTCAAGTTCAGCGCAGGAACTGAAATACTCAGTATATGGCGAGTCATAAAATTCACAGTCACCTTCACTTGTGCCATGTTCTCTGCAAATCGATGGTCTTATACTGTATATATCACATCTATTGTCTGAATTCTGAAATTCACATGGAGTCCTGAATTCCACATGCCAGTTCTTATCATTGTCTATAAAAACATTAACATCTTTATGAGAAAGATACCATCTCAGAATATCGTAATCCTTTTTCCCCTTCGGTTTATCAAGTTCAATTGCCACATAAGCGCAGCATTTACCTCCACATTTATCGCATGGTGCATTATATTTTTTTTTCATTTTATTTCCTTTTTATGACGGAATTTTTGCAAGGGAAGGCCTGATATAATCGAGTATATCCGAAGAGTTCATGGAATCACGCGGATTTGTTTCTGAATAAAGTTCAGCGCAGAGACCATGGATATATACTCCTGTAAAAGCAGCGGAAATAGGATCTGATATTTTGTGGAAAAATGCACCAATAATACCCGAGAGAACATCACCAGACCCCGCAGTGGCAAGAGCTTTGTTCCCTGTAGTATTTATAAATGAATTCACCCCATCAGAAATAATTGTTCCAGGACCTTTAAGTACAGTGATACACCCTGTACTCTGCGCCAGTTTCACACAGGCATTCAGCCTGTTATTTCTGATCTTATCTATACTCTCACCAATGAACCGTGACGCCTCCATAAAGTGAGGAGTTATAATACAATCAATACCTGAAGGAATTCTTTTATGTTTTAAATATGAAGCTAAATGAAAAAGTCCATCGCCATCGATAATAATTTTTTTTATCCCGGCATCAGCTCCTCTCTCTAAAAATAAGCTAAAAATATCTTCGGCGTACTTATCTCTGCCAAGTCCTGGACCTATTATAAAAGATGTATATTTTTTTGTTAGAAGAATAGCATCCGCAAAATCTTTATCAGGAGTTACCGGAAGAGAGATTGTCATCAGTTCTGGTATTTTACCGGCAATTATTTCTCTTGATTCTTTCACCGTCGCAACAGTTACAAGTCCGGTTCCCGCCCTGAACATTGCAGAAGCCGTGAGAAGAGCTGCCCCCTCCATCCCCTTAACGCCTCCGATAATAAGAGTACTGCCCTTATCACCTTTATGAATATCATCAGAACCGCCGGTGTACTTGATTTCACGTAGCAGTTCAGCATCTATAAGATCAATTTTCAGTTTTTCGTTCTTTGTGAGTTCCGGTGGGAATCCTATATCTGCGACATGAAGATTCCCGCAATACTCCTTTCCGGGATATGTTACAAGTGATATCTTCGGGAGCCCCATTGTAACAGTATAATTACTGCTTACAACTGCACCTTCAGGCGCATGACCATCTGAAGGGAGCCCGCTCGGGATATCAACAGACAGTACCTTTGATGATGAATTATTTATCAGATTTACAAGCTGGAGAGGAATACCTCTGAGAACTCCTTCAAACCCTGTTCCTGTAAGGGAATCGATAACAAGAGAACCGGTTCTTACACATAAAGAATCCACATTTTTGTCATCAACATAGATTATGGGTATCCCGAGATTTTCACATATAACAAGAAAAACAAGAGAGGCGGGAGAAATCTTTTCCCTTACGCCTGCAATATATATAACAGGATCAGCTCCATAATTTTTCAGGTAATATGCAGCTGTAAATCCATCACCGCCATTATTACCTGTCCCGCAGAATATATCGAAAAATCTGCTGTTGGAATTCTTTATGGCAAAATCAGCAACAGCTTTTCCTGCATTATTCATAAGGACTACAGCAGGAATGGAAAAATCTTCAATAGAAACCTGATCGATCTCCCTCATAATATCAGCTGTTACAGCTTTCATACGCTACTCCCATTTAAAAACTTTGAGGATGTCACCATGGACATGGTATGAATAGATACTTCCTGTTTCATCTGCTACTATTTTCGAGAATATATTATTATTGTCAAATCCTACCCTTATATTATTGATTATATTACCATCAATGTTTACAAGCATGAATTTGACATCTTTACCTTCAATATTCCAGAAATAAATTATCTTATCATCCACGATGTTAAAAAGAACATTTTTCGGATCAGGAAATGTCCCGACCTCTCGCAGGAGTTTATCCTTCTCAAGAGAGAAAATATAAAGTTTCCTGTATTTGAACCTTACGTCATGGTAATATGCTACAGAGATAAGGATCTCATCTCCGCTTTTAAAAATTCTTATATTTTCAATTTTACCGTTATATGTATTATTGTCTTCAGTTTCTTTAAATTCAAGTTTTGAAAAATCTATATATTTTTCTCTCTTTTTTTTATTGAACCTGTAAAGCTCCCAGGAATTAAATGTACGGGAGATTACAAAGAGCCTGTTATCCGAATCGACGAAAAGCTTTTCAATATAAAAGAAAGGCAATTCCGGCGTACCGGTTTTACCCATGGTGTATTGGAGTTCTCCATTCCTGTTAAATACAAGTATATATGATGGAGTGAAGTTTGCACCCTCGTTGTCAGCTTTAACGCTCCTTGTCTCAAGCCTGTTTTGTATATAGAGATTATCATCATCATCAAGTGTAAAGGTGCCAATTACTCCAAAATTAAAATTAAATGTTTTATATTTTGTTTTATCAATATTTGCAGTTGAACCTATAATCAACTCAGGTATTCCATTACTGTCAAATATTTGTAATCTTTTAAGACTATTATCAGCGATGATAATCCTTCCATCATTAATTTCAACCCTGAAAGACAATTCATTTAATGTATATTCATCCCGGATAATATGGATCTGCCCTGCTGAGTCTCCACTTTCAATCTCTGCTATTTTTTTTGAGCTGAGAGAATTAACATACCATCTTGAGCATGAACCTGCGAATATAACAATAAATGTTATGGCTGCAATTTTTTTTAACATAAGGACCTGCTTTAAATTTATTTAAAATATCCGGTTGCATTTTTGAAAATAGCTATCCCGTCGCTAAATTCAGGAATATCTTTCCCTTCACGTTTATATTTCTCTTTTAAATATGTCCAGTCATTCCTCTGCGTAAAGAACATCCCTCTTTCGGGATGTGGCATCATCCCCATTATACGTCCGTTTAAACTGCATATTGCAGCAATATCATTCATTGCACCGTTAGGATTATAAGGGAACTCCTGTAATGCCGGAGAACCATCCGGTTTAACATATCGCATGACTACGAGATTTTCTGATTCTATCTCAGCAAGAATTTTATCCGGCGCATAAAAATTTCCCTCACCATGAGCTACAGGAATATGCAGTCTTTCTATTCCCCTCATAAATACCGACGGCGATTTCTGTTCGACAGAAACATCTATCCAGCGGCATTGATATCGGAATGATCTGTTATGTTCGAGGGCAACCTCCGCCTCACCGGTAAAGCCATTAAGTGCGGGAATAACCCCGAGATTTGCAAGAACCTGAAAACCGTTACAGATTCCGAGCATCAGGGTATCTCTTTCCATGAATTTACGAATCTCTTCAAAAAGATTATTCTTTATTCTATTTGCCAGAGCTTTCCCGCTACCTGTATCATCTCCATAAGAAAATCCGCCAGGAAACATCAATATCTGGTAATCTTCAAGAAGCTTTTTATTCTCTATGAGATCATTTATATGTACAATCCTTGTCCTTGAACCGGATTTTTCAAAAGCAAATGCTGTTTCCTCTTCGCAGTTGATTCCATAACCGGTAAGGACCAGTGTCAGTGGATTTGCCATCCCTTTACCTCAGTATTTTTTTAACGTTTTCCTGTAAAAGTAATTCATCTCAGTCAGTTCAGAGTTAATTATTCTCTTCCCTTCTATTCCGGTTACTACAACTTGCCGGTCATTCCTCACACGCCCGATATTCTTTAATGGCAGATCTTTAAAACATGCTTCAAAATCTTCCTGTAATGCCGGATTTACTGAAACAAGTAATCTACCCTGTGATTCGGAGTAGAGTATTATATCGTTTCTTAAAATTTCGCTATCCCGTACTTCAGCCAGATTAATTTCAAAACCGTTCATACCTGCCAGACCGGATTTCGCCGCGGCAACTCCAAGTCCTCCCCTTTCAATACTTATGCAGGATGAAACAAGTTCTTTATCAATAGCCATTTCCATACCATAATAGATCTTTTTGAATAAAACAGCATCTACGACTGGTATATTTCTCCCGGTATAGCTTCTTCCACGCTCTCTCTCACCCATTAATGCATTATATTCGCTCCCGCCTGTTTCATCGGATGTTTTTCCCACAATATAAATAATATCACCGGGGAATTTAAAGTCTATAGTCTGAGCCTTTTTAATATCTTTCATTACACCGATTGATGAGATAAGAAGTGTCGGGGGGATTGAAATTTTAACCTCCTGAAAATTTTCATCATACCCGCGAAAATCATTAAACATACTGTCTTTTCCTGAAATGAATGGTGTCCCGTAGGCAACCGCGAAGTCATAACATCCCTTTGCGGCATTCTTAAGCTGCCATAATCTTTTCGGATTGTTTGAATCGCACCAGCAGAAATTATCCAGTATTGCGAGATGGTCAAGAGACGCACCTGCTGATATCGCGTTCCGTACAGCTGTATCTATTGAACAGGCCGCCATCCAGTAGGTATCTATATCACTGTACGAAGGATACATACCCTGAGAAAGGACAACGCCCTTTTCTGAATCAAGTAGCGGCCTTATGACAGATACATTCGAATTAACCTTTCCACTGCCCTGAAGCGGTTTTGTAACAGAACTTCCCTGCACTTCATGGTCATACTGTGTTGATATAAATTCAAAACTGCAGAGATTCAGTCTTGAAAGCATTTTATGAAAAATCCCGGTATGATCATCCGGTTCCCTGAAAGCAATAAATACTTCATCAGAATCAATTTTTTCAGTTGTAAGCTGCTTTTTAGGAAGCCCGTCATGCAGAAAATCAAGATCGAGGTTGAATATTGTCTTTCCATTATATGTAACAACACCTCTGCCGCTATCATTAAATCTGCCGATTACAGTGGCTTCAACTCCTCTTTTTCTAAGGAGGGATATAAACTCCTCAATTTTTTCTCCCGGGACAGAGAAGGTCATCCTCTCCTGTGATTCACTGATCCATATCTGCCACGGAGAAAGCCCGGGATATTTAAGAGGAACTTTCTCCAGCTCTACAGTAAATCCTCCACACTCTCTCGCCATCTCAGCAACAGAACATGAAATTCCTCCAGCCCCATTGTCAGTAATTGAATTGTAAAGACAGAGGTCCCTCGCCTCCTTAACAATTGCGTCTGAAAGTTTTTTCTGGGTAATAGGATCTCCAATCTGAACTGCTGTTGCGGGGCTCCCGGATGTAAGCGCCTCAGAAGAAAACGTCGCTCCGTGAATTCCGTCACGTCCTACACGCCCTCCGGCAACAACAATAAGGTCACCCGGCATTGCCTTTTTAATCACAGTGGAACGGCCTGCTGACCTTTTTGGCATCAGGCCAATTGTTCCGACAAAAACAAGAGGCTTCCCTTTGTACCTGTCATCAAAATATATAAATCCCTGCGGAGTCGGAATCCCTGATGTATTACCACCGGCGTTCACACCATGAACGACACCCTCCATTATTCTCCGAGGGGAAATCAGGCTCGAATCTTCTGACTTCATCTTGTAAATAGGAGTTTCATCTTCAGGATTGGCAAAGCAGAAACCGTACCTGTTTGCGACAGGTTTAGCGGCCAGACCAAATCCTATGGAGTCCCTGTTAACTCCGACTATCCCGGTAATTGCACCTCCGAAGGGATCGAGAGCACTCGGGCTGTTATGCGTTTCAACCTTGTCTGAAATTATCCAGTTATCATCAAATGTAATACCGCCCGAATTGTCAGTAAAGACAGACTCGCAGAAATCTCTGTCCCCCTTCTCCCTCCGGATCCTTACTGTTGCTTCCCTGATGTATGTTTTATAAATTCCGCCAGGAGTATCATCATCTATCGCGGCCGCGAAGATTGTATGCTTGCAATGCTCACTCCATGTCTGGGCTATAGATTCAAGTTCAATATCTGTGGGATTACGCTTCTCCCTGTTAACGAAATAATCTTTAATAACATACATTGAAGCCATGTCAAGTGCGAGTGGGCCTCTCCTTGTCCCGTCTTCATCCCCAATCCCCTCTTTCCCGATCTTCTGTAGAATATCATCAGAAACATCAAGGCTTACCAGATCAGAATCAGTTTTCTCAGATATATGAACAACAGGAATTTCATATCCCATACCGTTATTCGCATTATAATCATCTGCTGAGTATATTCTGATTCTCTGAATTAAAGGATTGTAAAGTTCACTCCCTATATTCTCAGCGTCTTTACGGGAAATTCTACCCGAAAGGAAATATGAAGTTGTGTAGAACACAGATTTTTCACTATCGAATTCCTTTTTAAAAAGGTCCTCAAATGATTCCCTTACAGTATGAGAAACATTGTCTGTAACACCAGGAAGAAATCCGATTTCAATGCAGTAATCAAACTTCGATTCAGGAATAAAAGGTTTATTTATACTGTAGCCCTGTGTTACTGGTTGTATCAGAAGTACGGCGGCAGAGTTGATTTCCTTTTCAGTAAAATCAATATTAACCAGGTAATTATCGGTTAGATTTACTTTATCAACAGAGAATCCCATAGAGTTGAATCTTTCTCTTACAGCATTTCCTCGCGGGTCCTCTTTTTTATAAAAGACTTCAATTCGATATTTTGCATTGTTATTTTGTGACATAAATTACTCCATTTACATAATTCTTAAAAAAACAGACTCCTATTGTCCATAATTTTTTTAAAAGAAGAGGAGATAGGAGAATTAAAAACATGCCGGAATATTAAGAAAGCAATCAATAATTTCCCTTATTTATCAGATAATAATCTCTTTTTAGTTGAAATATTCTCCTTGCTTATATTTAAAGTAACTATAATATGAGTTTGATTTCAGATAATCTACTATTACTTATAAAATGAGAGGATAAGATGCTCAAAATTGAAGAAAACAAGGTGGTAACCTTCGAATATACACTTAAAAATGACAATGGTGATGTTATTGATACATCTGAAAATCATGCACCACTTGTCTATATTCATGGAGCAGGAAATATTATACCCGGCCTTGAAGCAGAACTTGAAGGCAAACAAATCGGGGATAAATTTCAGACTACAATAAATCCTGAAGATGCATATGGCATCAGATATGATGAGTTAATTCAAAAGATAGAAAGAGAAAAACTCGCTCATCTTGATACAATTGAAGTTGGAATGCAGCTACAGGCATATGATGAAGAAGGTATGCAGATACTTACAATTACTGAAGTATCTGATAAAGACGTTACACTTGACGGAAACCACCCTCTTGCAGGTGAAACACTTCACTTTGATGTTGAAGTTATAGGTATCCGTGAAGCAACCGAGGAAGAGGCAATGTACGGCCTGAATAACGGACATAGTTGCGGTGGTGGATGCAGTTGTGGCGATGACTGTTGCGGTTGCTGATAAATGTCTACCAATCTTCCGGGAATTTGTTTTGTGGGATGCGGCAAAATAGCTGAATCCCACGCAAAAAATCTAAGAAAGCTTTATGGCGATATACCATTATTTTTCCAGGATAATGATATTCTTAAAGCCAATGCTTTTAAATCTCAGTTCAGGGGTGAAAACAGTTTTCCTGAACTTGATCACGTTCTTGACTGTGATAGAGTAAATATCGTTTTTATTACAACACCCCACGCTTATCATGCAGAAATTGCGTGTGCAGCAGCGAAAAAGAAAAAGGATATAATAATCGAAAAGCCTTTAGCGAGAAATCTTGCAGAGATAAAAAAGATTACAGCAGCAGTGGTAAAATACAAAGTAAGATGTACAGTCGCAGAGAACTATATGTTCAAATCTTTTGTTCCAAAGATAGTAAACTCTGTCAAAAACGGTGATATTGGCGTGCCTCTATATCTCGAAGTCAATAAATACAACAGGGATAATATCGCCGGCTGGAGAACAGACCTGAATCTTATGGGTGGAGGGGCTCTTCTTGAAGGAGGAGTACACTGGATAAATCTACTTGTCTCTATTGCTGACGCAGTACCTGTAAGTGTACTGGCTGTTAAACCTGAAATCAAATATGATTCAAATATCCCCTTTGAAGACACAATTACTGTTATTATTAAATTTAACAATGGTTTAACCGCAAAACTTTTTCATTCATGGCGAATTCCGAACAGGTTCAGAGGTATTGGTTTTTCCAGATTTTATGGAAGTGAAGGAGTAATTACATTTGAAAGTAACGGGATTATATCTTCTGTATATGGCAAAAAGAAGAAAAAATTTTTTACCGATTTCAGCGACTTTCTTGGATACAGGAAAATGCTGAAATCTTTTGTGGATGATTATATTAATGGCAAACCATGGGAACCTTCTCTTGAAAGAATAACCATGGAGTTCAGAGTTGTTGATGCCGCATATAGGTCTATTAAAAGCGGACAGTTTGAGAATATTTAGGAGCAGGTTTCTGCTCCTATTTTATCAACCCGGCAAAGTGCCTGTAAATCCTCTCTGTTTTATCCTGAGAATCTGATTCTGCAATTATTCGGAAAACAGGTTCCGTATTGGATGACCTGAGATGAACCCAGCCGTTTTTGAATTCTTCACTCTTTTTAAAATCTATTCTGAGTCCATCTATCCGGGAAATCTTTTCACCTTTGAAATTCTCTGATACTCTATTCATTATATCTTTAATGGGTGCGTCTTTTTTAAGGGTAACCTTGCCTTTTTTCATGTAATATCCCGGCATATCAGCCATTATTTGAGAAATCTTCATATTTTTTGCTGCCATCATCTCAAGTATGTAGACAATACCTGCAAGTGAATCTCTACCAAGATGAATTTCCGGAGAGATAACTCCTCCGTTACCCTCTCCTCCGATTCTTGCTCCTTTTTTCCTCATCTCTTCAACAACGTTGATCTCTCCAACTTTTGCCCTTGCAAAAAGCACACCATACTTTGCTGCAATATCCTCGACAGCTTTTGTAGTGGATAGATTTACCACAACACGCCCCTTTTCTTTTGAAAGAAGATGTTCTGTAACTAGTGTAACTGTATATTCTTCACCGAGAGGCTTGCCGTTTTCATCAACGATAGCCAGCCTGTCAGCATCCGGATCCTGAGCAAACCCTATATCAGCACCGCTCTTTTTCACAGCTTCCGAGAGTTGAGTCAGATTTTGAGGGAGAGGTTCCGCGCCTCTGGGGAATATTCCGTCAGGTGTACAGTTTATCATTGTCACTTTGCAGTTCAGCTCTTTCAGCAGTTCGGGAGTTATAACAGACCCGGCACCGTTAACCGAATCGAGGACAACATGAAATTTCTTCTTTTTTATCAGGTTGGTATCTACCGCATTAAATACTTTTTTTATATGAACGTTGTTTGCGTCACTGTTAACTGTGAGTTTACCGACTTTATCCCATTTTTTAAAAACAGGTTCCATTTCCATTGAAGAAAAAAGTTTTTGTATATCCGAAGAGTTAAGGAATGACCCGCTACAATTTATAAGCTTAAGCGCATTCCATTCAACAGGATTATGTGAAGCTGAGATCACAATTCCACCCGCCGCATTCAGTTCCTCAACCATTACCTGTACAGTGGGAGTAGGAACGATACCAACATCAATGACATCACACCCTGAAAGCATTAGAACTGAGATTACATTCATAGCAATAGCTTCACCTGTTGGACGTGAATCTCTCCCCACAATAATTGTACCGTATTTTGCATATTTTGCAAAAGCAGCTCCTGCAGAAACCAGGAGTTCAGGTGTAAAAGTCTCACCCACTATTCCTCTTATTCCAGAAACACTTTTCATTAAAGGGGCTGACATATTTTATCTCCTGCTTCTCCTTGTTCTCTTTCGCTTAACTCCACCTTCTGTAGGCTTATCCTCACCCCTGATTTTCTTTGCTTCAGGTACCGCCATTGGAATCCCGCCTGTGCCGAACTGATCCACTTCGGGGTGATATTCGCTGGCCAGAGGTGCCATCTGGGAAGGTTCAGGAACATCCTCCTCAATTCTCCGCACTTCAACCTTCATCATATACTCCATAATATCCTCTTTGAGGTTTATCAGCATTTCAGAAAAAATTCTGGAGCCCTCAATTTTATATTCAACAAGAGGATTTCTTTCGCCATAACCCATAGCCCAGATACCATCTCTCAGATGATCCATTGTAAGGAGATGTTCACGCCATTTATTGTCAATAACCTGAAGTGATATGAGCCTCTCAAGGATTCTCATATCATCGTGACCATTTTTCTCCTCTTTTACCCGGTAACGCGCCTGAAGCTTTTCAATAAGGAGTTCTACAAATTCAGAGTACGATGTCTCAAGAGGATTAATTTCATTATAATCGAGATCTATCAGAAACTTCTGCTTTATCCATCCTTTTAATCCCTCAAGGTCCCACTGCTCGGGATGGCGCTGCCCCATAGTAAAATATTCTATACGGGCATTGATCACTTCAGTAAAATAACTGTATATTTTCCCGGAGATATCAGCTCCATCAAGAATCTCATTTCTCTCATTATAGATATATGTACGCTGTGCATTCATAACATCGTCATATTCGAGGAGATGTTTCCTTATTTCAAAGTTACGCCCCTCAACACGCTTCTGCGCGCTGGCAATTGCTTTGGAAACCATAGGGCTTTCGATCTCCTGCCCCTCCTCCATGCCAAGTCTGTCCATAACCTTGCTGATTCTCTCTGAACCGAAAAGCCTCATAAGATCGTCTTCAAGTGAAAGGTAGAATCTCGACGATCCCGGGTCTCCCTGACGTCCTGAACGTCCACGGAGCTGGTTGTCAATCCTCCTCGATTCATGCCTTTCAGTACCAAGTATGTGAAGTCCACCGGCTTCGACAACAAGATTGTGGTTATTAATCCATTCACGCCCGTTTTTCAAGATAGCAGAAGCTTTATTTTTATCCTGCCCCTCCATCTCTCCGGCAATCCTTTCTGCTTCATCGAACTCCGAGCTGATAATTTTATACCTGAAATTCTCCCAGAGCTCCTTCGAATGTACAGCGTTGTGATTATCCACATCATCCATATATGTTCTTCTTCCCCCGAGAACTATGTCTGTTCCACGGCCTGCCATATTAGTTGCGATTGTTACTGCACCGGGTCTCCCTGCTTCTGCAACAATCTGTGCCTCTTTTTCATGATACTTGGCATTTAGAACATTATGAATGATTCCCTTTGCTTTAAGGGCATTTGATAATTTTTCAGATTTTTCAATTGATATTGTACCTACAAGTATAGGCCTGCCTTTTTTGGTATAATCTGAAATTTCTGCTGCTATGGCGTTGAACTTCTCCTTCTCGGTTTTATATACCATATCAGGATTATCCCTTCTTATAAGAGGAAGGTTTGTGGGTATAACAGCAACATCAAGGCCGTATATCTTTTTAAACTCAACAGACTCGGTTTCAGCAGTACCTGTCATACCTGAAAGTTTGTTATACATCCTGAAATAATTCTGAAAAGTAATTGATGCGAGAGTCTGACTCTCCCTTGCAACAGTGACGTTTTCCTTCGCTTCAAGAGCCTGGTGCAGCCCGTCAGAGAACCTCCTCCCCGGCATGAGCCTGCCGGTGAATTCATCCACGATG
>CAZVFJ010000022.1:0-21472 GCA_964625825.1 uncultured Leptospirales bacterium
TGAATTTTTATTATCCACTGGCAGGCATGAAAAGATAAAAGAGACAGCATCATTTGAATCCCGCAATAAGAATGCATAAAAAAGAAAAAGAATGGCAACCAGAAAAGCCAATAATTAATAAAATCCTAAAAAATCTCATATTTAAAAATAGGTTACAGTACCAGCATATCTCTTACGCCAGTAATCTTTCCTGATGTCATCATAACATATAGTTTTGCCCCTGCTCGGAGCATGAATAAATCTATAGTCACCCATATAGATACCAACATGTGATATTTTCCAGCCGGAAATTCTAAAAAAAACCAGATCCCCCGGCTTCGCTCTTTTTATACCGATACGCCTCCCCTTTGCATATTGCTGTTGAGCAGAATGCGGGAGCATAAGGCCATTTTTTTTGTATACATAACTCGAATAGCCTGAACAGTCAAAACCAGCAGGAGTTATGCCCCCGAATTTATACCTTACACCAATATATTTCTGGGCTGTCTTTACAATAGAATATCTTTTAGGACCATGGAAAACATATGTAAGAGATGATTTTTGATATGTAGCACAGGATGTGCAAATTATTGGAAGGGTTATTATACAGATCAAAAAAAAATTTTTCATTATTATAAATAAACCGGGTAGAAAAAATTAAAGATAGAGCAATTACTTCAGAAAGCGCTCTTCAAATTCAGATTTTTGAATTACAGACATTACTCTGTTTATTTTCGTAGTATCAAATATTTTTATCAGTTCTTTTTTAAGCCCGAACACATACATTTCGATATTATTTTTTACTGAGCTGTTAAAAAATTTAACCAGCGTACCAATTGCAGATGAATCAATAAATTCCAGTTTTTCACAATCAAAGCCGATAACAGATGGGTCTTTCTTAAGAATATTCTCCCAGCTCTCTTCCACCTCGAGAATATTACCGATATAGAAATATTTTGGCAAGGTGATGGTCACGACTTTACCTTTTTGATTTACTTCCACTTCTGATATATACCTGAACTTATCCATTTCATTTTATCTTATTATTTTTATATTATACCAAATATTTCAATATCTTTTTTTATCAGGGAAAATTATTAATGAAAATATATTTAAAAAGATAATTATTTCTTGCCTGAAATTCAACTAAAAAGATTTCTTTGATATGGAAACAGGATTATTTTTATATATAAAACTGTTAATTAATATTTGTTAACAATATTGACTCTTATTTTTTGACTTTTTGCAGTACAAAATGCTCTATTATTTTTATTATCAAGGCGGTGGGATATACATTTTTCTTTATTATACAATATTATATATTTAAGAATCAGTTAAAACTTTCAATTTCATAAAAAATTTACTATTGGAGAAGAGTATGAAAGAAATATCAGGCGGACTCGAAAACGTAAAAGGGTTCAGATTTTCAGCAATCAAATGCGGGATCAGATATACAAACAAAATTGATTACTCTATAATAACAAGTGACGGCCTCTGTAACGCATGCGGAGTATTCACTACCAATAAAATAACAGCAGCACCGGTAAAAATATCCAGAGAGCGGATAAATAACAGGATAAAAGCTATCCTGATAAATTCAACAAATGCTAATGCCTGTACCGGAGAAGAAGGCTATAAAAACACATGCCTCCTCACTGAGGATATAGCTGAAAAACTCGGAGCTTCTCCCGAAAATATACTCATGGCCTCAACCGGAATAATCGGAAGACAACTACCGGTAGATAAAATGCTTAATTCAAATGATGAACTTATTGACAGCCTTACCCGCGAAAATGGACCAATAATCGCAGAGGCAATTATGACAACCGACACCATCCCCAAACAGGCTGCAGCCTCATTCAGTATAAGGGGTGAAGAATACTCAGTTGCTGGAATAGCAAAAGGTTCAGGGATGATTGCCCCAAACATGGCTACACTTCTCTCTTTTATAATTACTGATGCTCCGATAGAAAGAAAATTTCTCGATCCGCTGTTCAAAAATATAATTAAAAAAACATTTAACGCAATCACTATTGATGGTGATATGTCAACCAATGACACAGCGATTCTACTCTCCCCTGATTCAGAAAACCGGTTCAGTGATGAAAACGAACTGACTGATTTCACTGCAGCACTTGAATTTGTAATGAACCGCCTTGCGGAACTTGTGATAGAGGATGGAGAGGGAGCGACAAAGAGTGTAAAAATTTACGTTAAAGGAGCTGCTTCTGACGACGATGCAGACCTCATTTCGCGGGCAGTATCAGAATCACTCCTTGTAAAAACAGCCATATTCGGGAATGACCCCAATTGGGGGAGAATAGCATGCGCGGCTGGTTACTCCGGTGCTGAAATAGTTGAGGAGGAGTTGTCAATTTATCTTGATAATAATCCCCTTTTTGTTAAAGGTAAACCTTACGATGTTGACTATAAGGAACTTGAAGAGACTCTTAAAAAGAAAAACTACACAATCACAGTTGATATCGGCCTTGGTAATGGAGAATCGATTATGTTAACCACCGATATATCCTTTGATTACATTAAAATCAATGCGGAGTACTCAACATAAGGTTGTAGAAAATTACAAAACTTTAACTATAAAGAGCAGGTTTAAAAATTCGCTGACAACAATTATGATTTCATTTGAGTGTTCCGATCATGTATATATAAAAATACATTGACATCATTCTGAAAATTCATATAATATACTGGATAATAAGGATCGATGGATCTTAAATGCAAATGAATACAAAAATAGTAAAATATTCAATTTTTATAATTGTTTTCCTTTTAAGCGGATTTCTCCATGCTGCGGAAAATTCATCCCCAAAAAGCAGGATCACAATTTATAATTTTCAGATGCTCGATATTCCGCAGAAAAAGAGTGTTTCAGTTAAAAAAAAGAAAACTTATCAGTACTATTCATTTATACTTCCCGAAACAATCTCAAAAAAACTTAAAGAATCTGATCGGTTTATCCTTGATAGAACCACAAAAATATTTTCTGATAAAGAGATTCTGGATAGCGGAAAGGCCCCTTCAGACTATATTGCTGAATTCTCTTCAGTAGCTGAAAAAACCGGCTCAGATTATATAGTAACCGGTCAGTATGAGGTTATTGATAAACAGCTTCATGTGAAAGTCTTTATTTTTAATGCTGCCATTCAGAAATTCCAGGAGATTACTGCACAAAAAGATGAAACAGGCCTATATCTCAGGGAAACACCGGACTTACTTGCAGAAGATATTGAACAGAAAATTACAGATATTATTGTCAAACAGTCAGAAAAAAAAATTATCCCTCCCGACACGACACCTTTAAGCTATGTTTCAATCGGCCTGGATTCCGGGTATCTCTTCCTTTCAGGGGAATGGAAGGATGTATACAACAATACCGTTTACTACAGCCCTTATATATCATTTGATTTAACATCATTCCTTAACATAACACTCAAGTTTGATTATTTTACTACTGATAGTAATAATATGGATGTTATTACCTATTCTTCAATTAATGTTATGGGTGGTTCTGCCCTATTAGGTTTAAAATATCAATTTTCTCCAAACTTTGGGATTTATTGCAATGCCGGAGGGGGGGCATCAAGGACTGAGACATATTTCTCTACAGAACCCCCGTTTACCACTAAAACAGATGAACAGGAATCTACAGATACATCTCTTGAACTCGGTCTGGGAATAAAGATCAATTTTTCATCTATTTATCTCAGGTCCGGTATATTATATAAACGGATTTATCTCCCCCATGAATGGATGGATATGGGAATAATTTATGGTGGTGCCGGAATAGATTTTTAATTGATTAATTCTGCTAAAATCGTATATTTAATTAAAGATTTGACAAATTTAACCGATATTAGTATTAGAACGAAGAAGGGATATAAATTATGGTTATCGATAAAATAGGCAATATAAACAATATAACCGAAACCAAAAAGAGTAAGCCTGTTGGCGGCCGAAAAGAAGATATCAAGAGTGACTCTATTCAGATATCGAGTGAAGGGAAACAGGCTGCTGAGACTGCAAAATTGACACAGGTAGTAAAAGAAACACCTGATATCAGGATTGATCGCGTCAGAGAAATTAAGCAGAAAATAAATGACGGAACATACGACTTTAATGATAATAAAATGCTTGAAATGGTAGCTGATAAAATAGCCAGTTTTCTAGTCAAGTAGCTGAAAATTTTGGTCAGGCATTGGATGAAGCGGGGATAATAAATATGTCCGCTTTTTTTATTGATAAAAAATTTAGGGATAAGAGACTTTGATCAGGCAGATTCAACCAGAATTTCATCTCCCGACTGAAATATATATAAAACCGGGGATAATCAGAAATTCTCCTGAAATTATTTCAAAATTCGGTTCTCGAGCTGTAATAATTACAGTTATTACCGACTTTGAAATTTATCAGGAACGACTTGCTGAAATATATTCATATTTTAAAAATATGAATATCGGATGTATTATTTATGATGAAATTCCCGGAGATCCATCTACAGAAGATATTGATGCTGCTGTTGCTTTTATTAAAAAAACAAGATGCGATATCATAATAGGTTTTGGAGGGGTCCAGTCAATCAATTCAGCAAAAGCTGTAGCTCTCCTTTCATCGAATTTCATTTTCTGCCACGACCTGTTGAGTACAGAGAAAAATCTCAACAAACCTCTAACGTTAATCACTATTCCTTCATATCCATGTTTCGGTTTTGAAATAACACCGCTTTTTTTTCTAAAAGAAATTCAGATGTATACTCATAAAGTATTCTATGATCTCAGCCTTTATCCAACTGCAACAATTGTTGATCCCGAACTGACTTTCTTAGCGTCAGAAGAAAAGATACTTAAAACATCACTGAGCTCACTTGCTCTTTCTACGGAATCTGTAATTTCCACAATGAATAATGATGTTATTAATACATACGCTCTGAAATCTATAGATCTCATATTCAGAAATCTCCCGGTTGCATATAAGGAACCAGGAAATATTATCCCGAGAAATTTCCTTTCAACCGCATCAGTTATGTCCGGTATTGCTTTTTCGGTGGCATTTCTTTCTGTATCTCTGGCAATAGCCCTTGCGTTATCATCAAAGACTCATATAGATGTCGACACAGCCGTAGCGCTAATAATCCCACACATAATGGAATTCAACCTGACAACATCTCCCGGGAAATACGTACAAATGTCAAAAGTTATGGGTGAGGATGTAAGAGATATAACAGTAATTGAAGCTGCAATCAAAGCTGTTGAAGCAGTCAGAAAACTCGAAATCGACGTAGATTTTCCACAGAGACTTTCAACTTTTAATATTACACAGAACCAGTTTAAATCCGTATCTGACCTGGCAAATACCTACCCTTTCATTAAAAATACACCGAGGATGCTATCAAAAAGTGAAATTGAGACAATTCTTATAGCAGCTTTTTAATCTATAGCGACATTATCTCTTCAGAAGAAAATATCTGGTTTATATCAAGTATCACAACAAAACCAGTTTTAAGTTTTGCAATACCAATAATATATTTACCGGATATCCCTTTTACAACCGGGGGAGGAGGTTCTATCTCTCCTGAATCGACTTTGATTACATGACTAACAGAGTCGATAGCAAGTCCGACCTGTTTGCCCTCTATATCAACAACAATAGCCCTGCTCGAGTTACTGAGATCTGCGATAATGCCAAATTTTTTTCCAAGATCAATTATCGGTATAACCCGGCCTCTAAGGTCAATAACACCAAGGATATGACGGCTTGATTTCGGGAGTTTGGTTACTTTGGGAATTTTAAGTATCTCCTGAACCTGGAGAATATCAATCCCATATTCCTCACTACCGATTTTAAAACATACTATCTGAATTGAGTTTGAAACTTCCTGTTTTTTCTGCTGCATATTCCAATCCCTGATATATTAATGTCCAGAAATCAGATTATTATCACTAATTAAAAATAGCAAATATAATCTTTAGTTTTTGAGAAAAAAACGACATACTTTAAATGCTTCGGCATCAGCATCTTTCGACTGCTTGGCATAAAGACTCCAACGCTTTATCGCATTTTAAGACACTGTTGGAGTAATGTTTATAATAAGAATAGGCTGATTTTCTTTTAAATAATATTATGACAGAAAAGACTACATCAGACACAATTTCATCTTTAAATGAAAAAATACTCATAAATATACAATCCGCTCCCTATAAAAAAGAAAAAAAGTATTTTGCTGAACACAGGTTCCCTATCGCGTAATACAATATCAAATAATCCGAGCATCATCCCCCAGATAACAAGCGCAGCCCCAAAAGCTGTGAAACTGTACTGACTAAAAATAAAAAAAACTCCAGCCAGAACTATTCCCGTTAAAGTATCTATCAAATCGACAAGACCGACCCTCCTTCCTTTCTGGAGTACCGGCTCGTTCGTGCTCACATATTCGCTATTTTCAACCTCATTGTTTTTGAAATACCTTTTTCGGACACTTGAAAGTTGTTCCTTCTTTTGCTGTTCTTTTTTTCTATTTTCGGAATCATCGAATGCTTCAATACCATAATTCCGGTTGATAAGTTTAAGCACTTCTCTGTTTGGGAGTGTCGAAAATTCTTCTGCTCTTTCGGAAATTTTCCCACCTACTCTTGCAGATTTACCGGCGTTGTTTCGTTCTGAAACAATTCTTCCGCCACTAATAACAGAATAGTAGGTAGCGTTTTTTTCTTCACTTACTTCAACGTAAAGTCTGACCCTGTTTTCACTGGTATTGTAATCAACCCGGATATAATCGCCATTACTAAGAGTAGTATACATAGCCCTCTCATATCCTCGAATTTCAGAGGGTCTTCTTTTCCATGAAAATTCTATTCTGTTTCCGGCCATAACTTTACCTGATTTTATAATGAAAGAGATTGGCCATTTTGCCAATCTCTTTTTTAAAAGACCTTATCAGTTATTTTTTCTTATGACGATTCTGTCTTCTTCTTTTCTTTCTTTTATGATTTGCGATTTTTTTTCTTTTTTTCTTTCTACCGCAGGGCATATTAAACTCCTTATTATTATTACTTTAGCTTTAGATGAAAAATCTATCTTAGATTATCTATATCACCCTTAACACCGGAATTATTAACATCATTTGAATCCCCGAATACCATTGGAATACCTGTTTTATCAGATGATATTATAACTTTTATATTGTCCCCCATTTTGTCAATATAAATATATTTTAAAATCTGGGGATTATCTTTAATTAATACAGAAACTTTTGTCAGCTTTTCAAGATAGAGTTCATATTCACTCCTTTCCTTCAGCAGCTGTTTTTTTAGCAATATTTCCTGTTTTCTGTTATTAAAATCAAGCTCGATCATCTCTCTGTTTCTTACAAGAGCCTCCTCATAAAGCTTTAAATCAGGATAATAACCGGGGAGAAAAAATTCAATTTTTTCAGTAACTATTCCAAGTGAAATGAGTTTTCTGCTTATTTCTGCTGCAATATCACTATTCAGTCTCTTCTGATTCTGAATCAAACCCGCTCTGTTATACCGCGGTTCAATATAATCTATCAACTTTGAAGTACATACGCTTCCAGCTACAGATGAAATATACTGATCCATATTCCCTTTTTCTGTTAAAAAAGAAATATCCGGCAAATTATCTTTTTTTATCTGATATGAAATATTAAGAGGAAGCCTGATAGCATAAATATCATCACTTAATGATGAAAGCGATGGGATATGTATAATTACAGTTATTACTGATGATTTTTTAAGTTCAATTTTTTCAACTGTATACAGCCAAGGCATCCCGCCCTGCCAGATAAAATTGTACTTATTTTTAAAACTTGTAATAATCTGACCAGTGCTGACATCTCTTACAAGCCCTAATTCCTCCTCTTTCAAAACAAAAAAAGAAAGAACAAAAGAATATACTATCAGTAAAAATAGAGATATTTTTAATATAAATTTAATAATATCTTTCATATTCTAACTCTAAAATTAATTCTCTTCATCATCCCTGAATTGAACAAGTTTACTAGGCACCATAGTTGAAATTGCATGTTTATAAATCAGATTCTGCTTTTTATCCACTTCCATGAGTATTGTAAAATTATCAAAGCTGAGAACTCTCCCTTTAATTGGGACTCCGTTAACAAGGAAAACTGTTATATCTGTTTTATTCTTCCTCGTAGAATTCAGAAAAATATCCTGCAGATTGTTAACCTGTTTACTCATAAAAATAACCCTCACTTATTGATTTAGCCAATTTTTTATTTTTTCTTTAAGTATTTTTTTTTCATCGTTTTTAAACCAGATGATATCATTCATCCTTTTGAACCAGGTCATCTGTTTTTTAGCATATCTTTTTGTGTTGACCTTTATTTTTTCAACCGCTTCATCAAGACTGATTTTTCTATCAATATAATCATTTATCTCATAATAACCAATAGATTTCATAGAATTAAGCTCAGGAGAATATCCCATATTTCTGAGACTTAAGACTTCGTCTACGAGCCCTTTATTAATCATTTGCTCGACTCTAATCTCAATCCTTCGATTGAGAACATCTCGCTCAAAATAAATTCCTGCGAAAAAGATATCCGGATTTTTATCCTTCTTCCCGTTTTTATGAAAACTTGAAAAAGCTTTCCCTGTACTACGGAATACTTCCAGTCCCCTGATAATTCGCTGCCTGTCATTACAGTGAATTTTTTTTGCGAATATCGGGTCTATTTCCTCAAGTTCGTGATACAAAGCCTCAAGTCCTAGATTTTCAGCTTCTTCAGACAGAATAATTCTGAATTTTTCAGGAATTTCAGGAATTTCTGAAATTCCACCAAAATAAGAGCTTATATAAAGTCCTGTACCACCGACAAAAAGGGGCACCCTGTTCTTAAATGAGATCTCGCTGCAGGCATTAGCAGCTCTTTCGCAAAACTCACCGGCAGTAAACTGATAGTCGGGATCAACGATATCAATCAGATGATGTTTAATCTTTTCCAGTTCATTTTTATCAGGCTTACAACTCCCGATATCCATATGTCTATAAACCTGAACTGAATCTGCTGATACAATTTCAAAAATTTCACCAGCAATATCCAATGCGAAATCACTTTTACCGGCCGCCGTTGGCCCGACTATTGCTAATGTTTTAATAAATCAATCCTGTTATTTATTCAATATCTTTTTCAACATAATCAAATTTTATTTCTTCTGTTAGAGCCATTTTAAGCACATTCGGAACTACCTTCCAGTTCAAATCAGCTTCGGGATATCCGCCTATATTTCCCACCTTGTCAACGGCCTTCATCACAGCCTTGGTAAAAACATATTTATTCTTATTATATACCATAAGTCTATCGAGTGGTATAATCATTAAATTCCTCCAGAATTTTATTTACTTCATTTTGCATATTTTCGACTTTACAGCTTTCAGCATCTATGATAGCTTTAAGTTTAACCATAGAAGACTCCAGCACATCGTTTACAATTACATAGTTAAAATTTTCATATTCCGCAATTTCCTTGGCAGCATGCCTGAGCCTGACTCCAAGCTCTTCTTTACTTTCTGTCTGCCTGCTGATTAATCGCCTTTTAAGGATATCCTTTGATGGAGGTATTATGAAGATATAAACCGCTTTTCCCAGTTTTTCCCTTAAATTCTTACTTCCCTGAATATCTACATCGAAAAGAGGAAATTTACCGCTTTTCAGTATCCTGTCAATCTCTTTTTTTGTTGTCCCATAGAAGTTACCATAAACCTCTGCCCATTCAAAAAATTCATCATTCTCGATCATCTTTTGAAAATCTTCTTTTTCGATAAAGTAATAATTTACTCCATCTACCTCTTCATATCTCATCTTACGTGTAGTTGTAGAGATGCTAAACATAAAACGATCATCTGAATGCAGAAGTTCGCTTATTAATGTAGTTTTGCCGGCTCCCGATGGTGCAGAGATTACGAAAATCATTTCAGCTTTCCGCACTGTTTATCAATCTATTGGAAAGTGTTTCAGGCTGCATTGCAGAGAGCACAATATGATTGCTATCCATGATTATTATAGATCTTGTTTTACGGCCATGTGTAGCATCAATAAGAAGATTATTCTCTCTCGCTTCATCCTTAAGTCTTTTACCTGACGCGGATGAGGGCGTTATTACGGCAATTATTCTCTCAGCTACAACAGCATTGCCAAATCCGATATTTAATAGTGATGTTTTCATAAATTAAATTTATAACTTTTTAATATAAAAATATGTCAATACGATTTTTTGCATAAAATAACTTTAATGTGAAGTGTAAAATCTCAAGTAAAATAAACACCCAAATTACATCCTCAAACAATATTTCTGGCATGTTCCCTTATTTTATCAATATGGTTTTTTACATCAACCACCATATGAGAAATTTCTGAATTATTGGACTTGGATGCAATTGTGTTAATCTCACGAAAAAGTTCCTGTGATAGAAAATCAAGCTTCCGGCCCATCTGGTCCTTCTCTTTCATCAGGAGTTTCAGCTTTTCAAGGTGATCATTCATTCTTACAAGTTCTTCATTTATATCAAGTTTATCCGCAAGTATTGCAATTTCCGTGTAAAGTCTTGTATTGTCAACATTACCTCCAGCCAGTAATTTAATCCTGTTCTCAAGAATATCCCTTTTCTCCTCAATAACTTTTTTGGAAATTGCCTTAATTCTTACCACATTCCTGGCAATAAGAGAAAGCGAGCCTGTTATATCTTTTTTTATTGCAGAGCCCTCTTTTTTACGCATATCAATAGTCTTACTTATAACTGTATCAAGAGAATTATATATATCCTTCTTTGATTTTTCTGTAAGGACAGACCTCTCCTTCTGAGTAATTCCCTCAAGGAGAAGAAGAGAATCAAATTTCATTGGTTCTTCTATTTTAAGAGATTTGTGTAATGATTCAAGCTCATAGTAATACTTTTTCATCAGTTCGGTATTAAGAGAGACCGGACGGATATTATTCCAGTCAAATATATCAATTGTAAGCTCGATCTTACCTCTGGAAAAATTATTCTTAATTATCCGTGTCAGTTCATTCTCGTCATTCCGCATAATTTTAGGAAGATTTACAAATACTTCAAGATATTTCGAGTTAAGAGATTTAATCTCTATAGAATACGAAAACTGATCCGAACTTTTTTCAACAAACGCATAACCTGTCATACTTTCCATATTTTATTTCCTAAATTACCTTTGTATCTTTTCCTATTGTCTTGATTTTAATCTCACCCGTCTCAAGATAAAAGTCTATGGTTCTTCCATAGTCTCCCCCTACATCTTCAGATATGATTTCTATATTATGTTCAGACAATATTTTTTTCACACTATTTATATTATTCTTCCCTATATCACCCATCATGGAATTTTCTGCATGCTTAAACATAGTCGCCCCACCCGTTATCTTTGCAATCATCCGGTCCTCTACAGCTCCGGCCCTGAGCATATCGGTAATCATTGCAGGAATTGCCGTATTAGCATACTTTTTTATATTTGAAGTCTCCCTTTTACTGGCGGGCAGCATAATATGAGATAATCCCCCTACACCCGCTTCAGGGTCATAAAGACATATTCCTACGCAGGAACCGAGAATTGTCCTAAGTATATTAGGGGAGAGAGATACTCCATAATCAGCAATACCTACATTTATCAGTTCAAATGCCATAGATTAACTCCTGGGCCTGGGGACGTATATGGGAGCTTCAAGAATTCCTCTGATATTGAATGAAGAGTTTCTGAATGCCCGATAAAAAAATAGCCATGATCGTAAATTGATTGGTAAAATGCCGCAACAAGATCCTTTTGATGTATCTTGTCAAAATAGATCATAACATTTCTACAAAATATAATATCAATATTTTTGGGAAAAGGGTTTTTAAAAAAATTCAGGTAATAAAAATTTACCATCTTTTTCAGTTCATTATTTATCCGGTAGACCCCTTTCTCCTTATCATCAAGTGTAAAATATTTTTTCAGAAATTCCGGTGGGACTTTTTCAATTCTCCTTCCCGAATAATAACCCTCCCTGGCAAATTCAAGAACAGAAGGAGCTATATCCGTTGCCAGTATTTCAATATCCCACCCTTGAAAATATTTCATACACTCCATTACGCATATAGCTATTGTATAAGGCTCCTCACCTGTAGAACAGGCAGAACTCCATATCCTTAATTTTTTATCTTTCTTAATCTTCGCAAGTTCTGGAAGACAATAATCTGTCAATGCTTCAAAATGTCTTTCATTCCTGAAAAAATATGTTTCATTCGTTGAAACAACATCAAGAAGTTCTTCATATTCCTTCTTTTTTGCATCACCAGCAAGCTGCTCAAGATAATGATAATAATCGCTGAATTCATTTAACGATAGCGCACTCAGCCTCTTCCTGAGCCTGTTTGAAAGAAGAGTAATTTTTGAATCTTTCATGTAAATTCCACTCTCGTCATATATGAGTTTGGCAAATTTACTAAATTCCTCTTCAGTCAATCTTTTGATGTTAAGCTCCATGCTTCATACCTGGTCCCGATTTATGATAATAAACTTTTATATTTAGGCTGAATTATGTTTTTTAAGGAATATATTTATAATAATTTAATATATACAGATATATTTATCGACTTTAAATAATAAAACATTCTTTTAACTATTAAGACTGATCACAAGCCTGACTTCTCCTGATGGAAGCCCCGAGTGACGGGATATATCATCAATTGAATATCCTTTATTATAAAGATCGGTAATAAGAGAATATTTATCCGTTGTAGTACTAAACAAAATAGATAAATCCTCCTCTCCTTTTTGTTTAAAGGCTTCTCTGACGTCACTATAATCATTATTTTTAATATCATCAGTTTCCGGCAAATATATATCCGAATCAACCAGAAAATCTACCTTCTGCAACCCTGCCTTTTTAGCTCTCTTTTTATCTTCTTCATCATCAGAATGTTTTACTTCCCGATTGATATGAGATATTTTGTCGATAAATCCTACAAGAATACTATTGTCATTTTTTTCTACAGAATTTTTTGTATCAACTTCTTTACTAGTTTCATCTGATTTATCAGATTTTTTTTGAGTAATAGAACCGTTAATGTTAATACCGGTTTTATTTTTCTGTTTTATATCCCCATCCTCAATAACAAAATCAATCTCTTTTAAATTCCCATTACCGTTTAAAAGTTTCTTTAAAACGGTAATTCTATTTTCAAGAAGTGTTATGTTCCTTTCTGCTGTTGCATTGAATTCAGTAATTACCTCACCCATCTCCTTCCTCAACTTCTGTTCCTGATAAGTTGATGAAGTTCTTTCAATCTTCAGACTGAGAATCAGATAAATAACAGCTCCGGTAAATATATTAAAAATAAACAGTAGAAAAAATTCCATTACTACCTCATTATGTCACATAATTCTTAATATTGCTCCTGAAACAGGAAAAGTCAGAACAGCATGTGACCATTATTTATCTATCTTGCATAATCATGTATAAAATAAATCAGCCGGGCAAGGCTACTTAAGTACATCAATTATCTTCCCCATTCTTTCATCCTTAAGTCTTTCTTTCTCCGGGGTTTCTTTTTTTTCTTTCCCTTTTTCTCCCTGCTCTCTCCCCCCGGCAGACTTTTTTTTCTCTTCATCCATAATTGAAGTCTTTTCAGCCTTCTCAGTTTGTTCAAGCCTGCTATTTACAAGGTTTGACTTCTCTGCTGCCTGCCGATCAAGAAGGTGCTGCTGTTCTATCAGATTGCCAAGTCGCGCCTGTTCAGACCTTCCAACCTCGGGAAGTTGCCCGATATTTGTCTGAAGATCTATTGGCTTTATTGACATCTCATTAACCCGTCACGTTCTTCTTCTTACAAGGGTTGAAATCCTCTGAGTTCCATCGACAAGCTCAGGAGGCTCATAATCTGATATATGTATATCTTCTCCATCAAGTGAAAATTTAACATGTGTATAGTCATCTTTAATTTTAAAATCTTTATCTTTAATATATATTTCAACACCGGGATATGCAATCTTTTCAGCACAAATCTTTCCTTTATGCTCAAGCATCCCTATATAAGAATTCAACTCATCCAATTCTCCTGCAACTTCATCAAAACGGACTCCCTGTTTCTCTTCACGCATTGTAAGTTCAGAAAGAAGTTTTTCCTTATCATCAGCTAGCTTACCCCCCGCATTTCTCTTTTGAGTTGTTAGAGTTTTAATGTCGAGCCTCAAAGTTCAACTTTTGCCCGGGACAACTCATCGACCTGCTGAAGTATTTTCGGATTAATACCGACCCTGATTATAGTCTTTGTCGCACCTTCTGCTCCAAGGAACCTGGCATTAACCTCATCACCTGCCCTTATAACACCACCTGCAATTTTTGCTCTTCTCCCGATTGAATATATATTTTCACCCGCGTCAACTCTTGAATGTAGTATACCTTCCGGGACTACTACATTTTTTTCCGCTATAATATTTGAATTCTGAACAAATTTTGCGAAAACCGAACCTCCCGTAGATTCAACCCTCGCTGCGTCTTTACCACTGATACCCTGATGAACGACAATATCACCTTCAGCTTCAATAGATGCTTTCTGTATTGTTCCCTTTACCTCAACATTACCTGCTGCCTTTACTTCAAAATTGTCCTGAACACTCCCCTGCACAATTACAGACCCGAGAAAGACAATATTTCCTGTTTCAAGAGATACATCGCCATGTACAATAAATACAGGTTCGACGGAAAGTCTTCCCACTTTATATACAACCTGACCGTTAATTTCAGCAGTCAGTTCAGTACCGTCTTCGGAAAGTATTGTTCCCTTGCCAAACTTAATTGCAGTATCTTTCCCTGTTTTTGCGGGTATTACCCTGTTTGTAATGGTCCTGCCAGGGATACCATCCTCTGCCGGAACCTTAACAGCAAGAAGCTGACCAACAACAACATTCTCAAGAAGCTCAAGATTTCTGAAGTCAACTTTACCGGTATCATCCTCTTCAAACTGCGTTTTTGATTTATCTATTCTTACCTTGTAATCAACATAAGAATCACGTCCATTCCTCGGATACTGCCCTTCAGCAGCAAGCAGAGGGCGTCTGTAATCCATCTCCTCAAGATAATCTTTTATCTCATTTTCTTTTATGCCTGTAACGACACCGGAATTTCTAAGCCCTTCAATTATATCATCATAATCCATATGACGCCCGTTGAAACGAGGTGTATTAAAGTATACAAAAGCCTTCATCTCATCTTCTGTAACTTCAACCCGCATTGACCCGTCATAATTAGGATTTGGAAGCCATTCCCCAATCTTTACTCTTTCACCGTTAGATTTTTTTACAGCCTTAGCTACTACATCTCTGTCAAAATTAGCGATTCTCATTTCATAACACTTATTCTCAACACTTTCAACAGCAACTTTTACTCCTTTTCCCTTGGGAGGAGTTACAGTAAGCCATATACCGCTTTTTGTGACCCTGACTTTATAATAACCATCAACATCTTTCTTCTCATCGATACTGATTCCGGGGACATGACCTCCCGAAAATTTTGCATCAATCGCTTCAAGATCTGAATGTTCGGATATATCAGCACGAAGTGGAGTTATTATTACTCTGTAGGGGAGCCTGCCAAACCCGAGAAATCCTTTTGTACCCTTTTCAACAACTTCATAATCAAGTTGTGAAATATCGACATCAAGTTCCCCGGCGGCAAGTTCAAGAGCCTGCTTTACGGAATCAGCATACACTTCAATTGAATTATCATCATAATCCCTTGAGGAATTATCATCTATTTCTATGAAAAAATCTTTAAGATTGGCCATATTAACCGACTATGTTGGATTTAATCCTTCCAAGTCTCCCCCTGAGCCTCATAATAGCTTTTGTGTGGAGTTGAGAGACCCTGCTTTCAGTGACATCAAGAACTTCCCCAATCTCTTTCAATGTTAGATCTTCATAATAGTATAGCACTATCACTTTCTTTTCTTTTTCAGGTAATTTTTTGATGGCATCAATTATATAATCCTTTATCTCCTCTTTTTCAACCAGTACATCAGGATTCATATTTTCGGGTGCTTCAAGCGTTTCAAGTATTGAAAGCTCATCATTATCATCGCCAAGATACCATATATCATTCAGGGATAGCATAGAGGTACCGCTCAGTTTATTCAGGAGGGACTGAAATTCCTCGTTTGATACACCAAGTTCTTTTGCTATCTCTTCATCCTCAACAGTTCTTCCAAGTTTATTTTCAAGTTCCGATATTACCTGTTCAATCTGTTTTGCTTTCTGTCTAATAGATCTCGGTATCCAGTCTATTGAACGGAGTTCATCAAATATTGCCCCTCTAATTCGTGTCATTGCATATGTTTTAAATTTAATTCCTCTGGCAGGGTCAAACTTATTTATGGCATCAAGAAGGCCGAAAATACCATATGAGACAAGATCATCGAACTCAATATTCTGTGGCATACCCATTGATACTTTTCCGGCAACATATTTAACAAGAGGGGCATATTTAAGAACAAAAAAGTCCCTTATATTCTGGTCAGTACCCTTGTTGTACTTCTCCCAGAGTTTATCTTCATCTATGGTTTCATATTCTTTAAACTTTTTACTGTTCATAAACTCATTCCCGGAAATTTTAATCTTTATCCTTACTCATCATTGTTCTTATAGCCTGAGCCATTATTTTAGGCTCATAACTGTTGAACTGTTCCTGGACTATTATATGCTTCCCCATTTTACCACCGGATGTATTTAAAGAAGTTTCGAGACCACCATCATCCGTTGTTTTATAACTGTCAAAATCCTTCTGAGTAAACTCAGTAAACTCCTCGCTACCGCCTTTCTCTGATACATTATATTCATCAGCATAATAGCCTGAATCAGCGTCAATTACTACATCTTCAGCCTCATCCGCAGCGCCGGATTCTTTCAGTTTACCCCCTGCCTGAACAAGGGCTTCATAAACTTCGGGAACATATTTTTTAAGAACTGCAACAATCCCGTAACCAACTGCAAAAAAAACAGGAATCACTATAAAAGATCTGATTATAGTTACAGGGAAACTCACTCCGGAAACAAGCCCGGTGAGAAGAGAGAGAATAAAAGCGACTGATCCGAAAATAGCCCCGAATTTCTGCTCAATCCCCATCTGTCTTAAAAACTTCATTGATCTACCAGATAATAATATCAAATTTTACGTTATCTATTCCAAAAAACAAATCAAGCCTTTTTCTATTCATCCTTATCCAAATTTGACTGGCTAAGTAAATTTTTTATAAATGAGCCTATACCTGACCCTTTTTCATATTCAACTTTTTTATTATTTATCCTGTCAGCAATAACTTTTACACAGCCGGATGCTTTTGACTTCGGATAACTCACATAAAAAGGTTTCTGGTTTCGTACAGATTTCGGCACACATATATCCTCATACACAAATCCGAGATCTTCGACCTTAATATTGAGGAACTGCCCGGCGATATTAATAACTCTCTGAGCAACCCGTTTACCCTCAGCTACAGATTGAGCCTTGTTTACAATCAGTTTTATATGCTTATCTGTATTCTGAGCTGCTATAGCTTTAATAATCCCGTACGCATCCGTTATTGCTGTTGGTTCAGGTGTCGTAACAACAATTACTTCATCAGCAGCCATTATAAAGCTGAGAACATTCTGTGATATACCTGCGCCTGTATCAACTATAAGGTAATCATCATTTGCCAGTTCGGCAATAGAGCTGATGAATTCATCCCTCTGCTTGGGCTCGAGATTAGCTAGCTGATGAAATCCAGAGGCTCCGGCAATAATCTTTATACCTTCGGGAACCTCTATAATTATATCTTTCAGCTTCTTTTTACCCTTAATTACATGATAAAGGTTATATTTGGGAATTATACCCAATATAACATTTATATTGGCAAGACCGAGATCCGCATCCACAAGAGTTACAGATTTCCCGTCCTCTGCAAGAGCTATAGATAAACTCACCGATAGGCTTGTTTTACCTACTCCACCCTTTCCACTGGAAATAACAATAGTTCTTGTTGTTGATGGAGTCTCAACATTTTTTTCAAGAACCAGTCTCCTTAAATTTGCCGCCTGATCCACAGCAAACCTCCTAGTTGTTAGTTGCCTGTTTCCCTGACCATAAGATCTACAATTTCATCAGCGTTAGCTATATGAATATCATTTGGAACTTCCTGGCCGTCAGTAAAATAAGATATCGGCTTGTTATACTTATCGGCAACATTGATTACATTCCCAATATAAGAAGTTTCATCAACTTTTGTAATTATTATACTGTCAAATTGCATCACATTAAAAGATTTGAATATTTGGTTCAAATCCTTTTTCTTTGTATTTGCGCTTACGCATAATATTTTTTCAAAATCATATTCAACACTGTCCGCAAAACTCTTGATTTCAGCTATTTTCATCTCATTATTATGACTACGCCCGGAAGTATCTACCATGATTATATCAGCCTTCTCTTTCGCTATAATCTCCCTGAAACTCTTTTGATCGCTTACCACATGAATCGGAATCCTCATAATTTCAGCATATTTTTTCAGTTGTTCAGTTGCAGCTATCCTATAGTTGTCTATTGTTATAAATGCTACTTTACTTCCCTCCCTCAGTGAATGAATTGCTCCAAGTTTTGCCATCGTTGTTGTCTTACCAACCCCTGTAGGTCCTATGAACATGACAATCTTCTTTTTGTTACCCTTTTTCAACGGTCCGGAAGTGATAATTCTGCTTTTTATAAGGTCTTTTAAACTCTTTTCAATTTTGAATTTATCCTTCATATCCTCGCGGCTGATACTGTTTTTAACCTCTTTAATAATAAATTCACACTCTTCGGGGTCAAAATCATTATATTCAAGAATATCTCTATACGGGGCAAAAGGACTCTCCTCCTCGCTAAAAGAACCCTGCTGTTTTTGCGCATCAAGAAGTCTGTTCAGGGCGTTCTTTATATCATTTACCTCTTTCTCAATATTCCTTACAAGTAGACTTTCTCCAGCCTCTTCTACTGTTATCCGCTCATTCTGTATACTGTTTTCTATCGTACCCCTTATTTCAGGTTCTTCAATTTGTTTCGTCGGACTTTTCAGGTTATTAAGACTGTTATTAAGGGTATCTATGGACCTGTTTATAGATTCAACCTTAGTCTCCTCTCTGGAAGATGAGGCTCTGTCAATTATATCCTGGACCTTCCCGAGCCCGGTTCCATCCTTTTTATCATCAACTATGAAGTCTATTGTGCTCTTTTTACCACCTGTGCCGGTTAAACCGCTTCCGGGGAATGGCCTCTTATCCTTAACTGCCGCGGTGAGCTCTACCACCTCTTTTGCAAAAAATCTTGAATTAAAAAGCCCACCCTCTTTCACATACTTATGACTGATAGGTATCGCTTCATCACCATGCTCCATTCTGAGTTTTCTCATGGCTTCATTGTAGTTTTCAGCAGTAATCTTAAGGTATTTCATCTTTATAACTCCCCTGAAATTTTATATTAAAACTATATATACAGCTTTTTCTATTAATCTATGCAGTGGCCGGCATCAGAGCTGATACCACAACATTAACTTTCAGATTCTTTGAAATTTCGTTATATGCCAAAACAGCAGGAGCCTGAACCTCCCGTTCAAGAAGCGCGAATGTCACACTTCTTATCTGAGGAGAGACAAGGAACACAGGTGTAAATCCCATGTTGCTTGCTCTCTGATAAGCTTCCAGAAGCGCATTCACAACTATATTGTGAGTATCGGGCTCCATTCCAACCACTCTCCCTTCAATCGGGTCATCATGAATTGAACTGCGAATAACACTTTCAATTTCCGGATCAACCGTTATTACCGAGAGTACATTATCCTCGTTTGTAAACGCACCCGCAATCTGTCTTGCCAGAGCTCCCCTTACATATTCTGTCAGCATACCTGTATCATTTGTGAAGTCATAATATGTGGCTAGAGTTTCCAGGATTGTAACCATGTTCCTTATAGAAACACGCTCCCGGAGAAGGTTCTGAAGCACCTTCTGTATCTCACCATACTTCATCTTTTCTTCAATCTCTTTTACAACAGCCGGATACTCACCCCTGATATTATCGATAAGTTTTTTAACTTCTTCTCTTCCGAGGATTTCATCAGCATGACGCCTGATAATCTCTGTCAGGTGAGTCGCGATAATAGTCGGGCAATCAACAACTGTATATCCTCTGCTTTCTGCAAGATCCCTGCTGTCTGGCTCTACCCATATAGCCTTCAGGTTAAATACCGGCTCAACAAATTCAACACCGCTAATTTTTTCTGTAATTTCTCCTGAATCCATAGCCATGAGTTTGCCGACCTGAAGCATTCCTCTCCCCACTTCAACTCCTTTTATCAGGATTGAATACATTTCCGGTTCAAGTTCCATATTATCCCTTATTCTGATTGGAGGAACAATAAGTCCCATGTCAAGCGCGCTTCTGCGCCTTATATTTGTAATACGGTCAAGAAGAGTTCCACCCTGTTCAGGATCAACGAGCGGTATAAGGTTATATCCGATTTCAACCTCAAGTGGATCTATCTGGATGAGCGGAAGAACCGATTCCGGTTTGGTATCCTTGGCCGCCGCATGTTTAGCTTCAATTTCTTTATGTTCTCTCTCCTCCTCCTGAGTTTGAGAAAGGAGATAGGCAAGACCAGCCAGTCCTCCGGCGAGTATTATCATTGATATTTTAGGAAAACCGGGTATCAGAATTGAAGCACCAAGCGCCCCTGCTGTTATATAAAGGGCTCTCGGCTGTGATGAAAGCTGCTGCGCCATCTGCTCCCCGAAATTATCATTTGAAACTGCTCTTGTAACAATTATACCTGTAGCAGTTGTAATGAGTAAGCACGGAATCTGTGACACTAACCCATCACCTATTGAAAGAAGTGTATAAGTACGGAGAGCAACTTCAAATGTTTCATTTCTCTGCACCATTCCTATAATAAAACCACCGACAATATTTATAATGGTAATAATTATACCAACCTTAACGTCCCCCTGCACAAACTTGGAAGCACCATCCATTGCACCATAAAAATCAGCTTCCTTCCGGATCTCCTCTCGTCTTACTCTTGCAACATCTTCACTTATCAGGCCATTAGAGAGATCAGAGTCAATACTCATCTGCTTTCCAGGCATTGCATCAAGTGTAAACCTTGCTGCTACTTCAGCAGTCCTTGTTGCACCTTTTGTTATTACAATAAACTGAACTGCAATGAGGACTATAAATATGATAAAACCGACAACATAATTCCCCCCCACAACAAAGTTACCGAAGGTTCGTATTATCTTTCCATCAAATGCTGCCCCCTGGAGAAGAATAAGCCGTGTTGAGGAGACATTCAGTGCGAGACGGAAAACAGTTGTAACCAGTAGAAGTGATGGAAAAATTGAAAAATCAAAAGACCTGTGTACAAATAAGACTATCATAAGTAC
>CAZVFJ010000022.1:21482-23194 GCA_964625825.1 uncultured Leptospirales bacterium
AGAAAGTCCAGAATAACAGTGGGCAGAGGTATAATGAGCATCATTACTATAGCAATGACTCCAATACCCATCAGTATATCGTTTTTCTGCATCCAGGCTCTATTGCCTGGCGAAAGGGATAAACCTTTAGCTTCTGCCATTATTCAAACTCCTGCTAAATTGCCTGTTTTACTCTATTTTCCCGTTTGTACAACTCAGCGTAAATGAACGATACTGCACGGAAAAGGTCTTCGGGTATGACGTCTCCGACATCAAGACGGTTATACATTTCCTGAGCAAGGGGGCGGTTTTCAATAATTTCAACATTATTCTCCCTTGCTATCTCTCTTATTTTAAGTGCCATGCTGTCAACGCCCTTTGCGATAACAGTAGGCGCTTCCATAACAAGCCTGTCATATTTAAGAGCCACCGCAAAGTGAGTAGGGTTGGTTACAACTACATCCGCTTTGGGTACCTCCCTTATCATGTTGCGCATAAGAATGTCACGCTGCATCTCCCTCATTCTAGCCCGAATATGGGGGTCCCCCATAGTCTCCTTGAATTCCTCTTTAATCTCCTGTTTAGTCATCTTTAAAGATTCCATAAACTCCAGCTTCTGAAAGAAATAATCCGGAACCGAAATTATAAGAAGGAAAGCAGCACTCCAGATTATTATTTTCAAACCGATCAAACAGATATTCTTTATTGCCATCGATATAGGTATATCCGATGTCTTCAATATCTCATCAAAATCGTTCGCAATAATAAGATATGAAATGAATCCTATTATAACAATCTTGGCAATAGACTTTATCAGGTTTACACCAACCTGCCTTGAGAAAAAAATCTTTTTCATCATGGTCGCAGGATCAAATTTAATCTTGCTCCAGTCGAGTTTAAGCGGATGAGTTGAAATCTGGAAACCGACCTGTGAAATCTCAGCGATTATTGCCCCCATATTTACCGCAATGAATATAGGGAGGAGGAGTTTACCCGATTCAAGTATAAGCTTAAGGAGCTCAATCTTTATGTTCCTCTCACTAAAAGAAAATCTTGAAAATGATGAAAAATAATATTTTGTTATCATTGCAAGAGAATCATACATCCAGGAGCTGAAAGCAAATATAACAAGACACCCGGCAAGGACCACAACCGCCTGGGGGTACTCCGTCGTTTTGGCGACCTGCCCCTTCTCCCTTGCTTCGCGGATCTTTTTCTCTGTTGGTTCTTCAGTACGCCCTTCGTCTTCAGCTGCAAACAGCTGAAGGTTAAACCTGAATCCTTCAGGGAGACCGTAAGTGGTCAGATAATATTTATCCAGTAGTTCTTTCATTATATCTTTATCCTGGCCAGTTTAACAACACATTGGTCAGCATTTTAAAACTCCTCTCAATTCCCACCTGCATAATCTTTATAATAAGCGGTGTTGTAATAATCAGAAGTATGAATGCCCCGAAAATCTGGAAAGGGAATCCGAGCATCATAATGTTCATTTGCGGCGCAGCCTTTGCAAGAACACCCATTGTAATAGAAATCAGAAATGATACTGCAACAATGGGAAGAGCGATCTTAAGAGCCACAATAAACATTCCGCTGAAAGAATAGACAACATACTTCATGAACCCTCCGGATGCCGCCTTACTGATCCCGAAAAGAGGTGCCAGATCAAAAGATCGGCACACCGCCTCTATCATAAAATGATGACCATCTATCATCAGGAAAACAAGTATACC
>CAZVFJ010000023.1:0-14370 GCA_964625825.1 uncultured Leptospirales bacterium
TAAGTTGATCCACTCTAACCAGCCTTCCCGTTATTGAGGCTATGAAGCATACAACATGGCAAAAAATGAAAGGCACATCCCGATCAGATAAACTTTGCTTTTTCGCCTGAATTTATTTCTTTTTGAAACTGTCTGACGGTATATATCTTTAAATTTTTCAATATTAAATACTTCGATTACTTCACCATGAGTAATCCGTTCACCTTTTGTTATTGATACTTCATCTTCAGACTGTTCAATTGTGTATTTGATTCCGCCATTTTTAAAATCGTAACAGAGGACAGCTTCACCTATTTCAGGTTTCCATGGCAATTCACCTTCAGCCAGTACAATACGCGCGTTATATCCCTCTGATTTTTTTACTTTCCGGCCGTCAAACTCAATATAAATTTCAGACGATTCCATATCAATCGAATCCGGCGTATACTCTGAGTATGAGTATATTTCACCGTCTTCTTCGACAAAGTAATGGTATAAACCATCCTCGGATATAGCTACCCATTCATCCCATGTTGCCTTTTCATACTCCTCCTCATCCTGATAGCGGAGCCTGCCTATAATTTCATATTCAATGTCCCTGAGTTTTCCTTTGAGTCCGAGATTGAATATAGTCGAATCCCTGTCATATGTAAGTTCATCAGCGAATACTTCATAATACTCTTTTGTATGCTGATCGTATTCAGTATTGCACTGCACACATTTAGCAACAGGAATGGAAATAGTCTCCTCTTCCTCCTCGTCATATTCTGACCGGGAACTCTTTACAAGATCACCATTACATGATGGACATTTTAATGCCTGAAGTTCCTCTCTATTATCTCCCATGGCATCCCCTGAGTTGATTAGTAACCTGATAACAACCATCCTTTTCGCCACTGCCCCCCCGAAGGAGCAAGGAGAAAAGATTATCTGCAATCACACTTCTACTACTATATCCCTTTTCAAAAGAGGTCGCCCGGTGAACATTTCGACCTCATTCTCTGTATATTCAATTGAAACCTTTTTCCCTTCTGACACGGCATCCAGGTATATTATTTCAGAATCCGGGTCTACATAAAAGAAGAGCTCCCCCTCTCCCCCTTCAACAACAGCCTTACCCTTCTCTTTAATCATGACTTTTTTATCGCCAACAAGGATGTTTTGCCCGGCTTTTACTGTAGAAATATCAGGGATTTCAACCGCTTCGAAGAGATCGGTATAAAGTGTATATGTTCCGTCATCCTCTGTAAACCAGGCTTTATCGCCATCATACTCTATGAACCATTCGTCATAATGACCACCCTGGTATCTATACCTCATACGCCCGAGAGCTGTAAATGCTTTCCCTAGTATAGTCCCGGTTGAACCTACATGGAATATTGAAGGGAAATCAGCGAGCTTTGGATATTTCCCTGCAACAGTAACTCCTCCGTCACTCATTTTCAGGTGAGTCCCGCAATAACTGCAGACCAAAACTTTGCTGAATCTGTTATTTATTACAACAGGCGCTCCGCATGAAGAGCAGTTCACTGATGACATCCCGTTCCTCCTTACTGTTGCGTTCCGCATTCGGGACAGAATTTTGCACCGGGTTGAAGAGCCGCATTGCATTTTTTGCAGTTTGTACTCTGAAGATTTGCTCCGCATTCAGGGCAGAATTTTGCACCTGCCTGAAACTGTGCCTTACATGCCGGGCAGATTATCTGTTGAACTTCTATCTGGCCTCCGCATGATGAGCAGAACCTGGCGCCAACCTGATTCATGGTATTGCATTTAGGGCACCGTACCTGCTGTGCCTGTCCTGCTCCGGCGTTCCCCATTACTGAGCCCATCATCGAACCCATCTGCTGTCCCATTCCGACACCCATTCCTGCTCCGACCATTCCTCCTGCCATCCCTTCATTAGAAGCGGCCTTTTCCATTGTATCAAAGGTTCTCTTAACTTTGTAATCATCACCCATTATGTTAATTTCCGCCTTGTCGGCAAGAGCTTTCTTGAGCCGAATTACATTCTCATCATCTTCGGGGATATTTATTGACTCAACAGCTAAGCGTATAAGTTCGACTCCGAAACTGGTAAAATCATCCCCGAGTTTTGCTTTGCCGGCTGCTCCAATCTCATCATAATAAGCCGGAAGTTTCAATATGGTTATATTCTGTTTGAGCATAAATTCGGCAACAAGATCCTGTATCTTCGGGAGGATGGCCATATCCCTGAAAGCTACTCCTATAGCCTCCGTTGTAAATGCCCTCCATGTCCCTGTTGCAGTTATGAGAAAGGATTTTATATCTGTTATTCTTATTGAATATGAACCGAATGCCCTGATCGGGACAGGAAGGTTGTATACCGGGTCCATCAGCTGCATTGGCTGTTTTGTTCCCCACTTCATGTTCGGGATTTCTGTCTTGTTTATAAAATATACTTCGGCAGGAAAAGGTGTTTTCCCTCCGAAGGGGAGATTGATAAGTTTTTCAAGAATAGGTATATTTCCTGTTGAAAGGGTATGGCGTCCAGGCCCAAAGGAATCGAGAGCCTGTCCATTTTTGAAGAATATAGCCTCCTGCCCTTCTTTTACTATCAGTTGTGAACCGAGAGCTATTGCACCTTCGTCAAATTTAAATATCACTTCGCCGGGTTTATTATCCCATTGAACAACATCCATTAATGCCATTTTATATGACCTCCATTATCACATATTTTCTTTCATCAATACATCTATCAAATTCACGAATTTTATTTTTAAGTTCTTTTATGTCATTTAAAAGTGTTTCCCCCTGAGATGACGCCAGTTTACCGGCTGAAGTTTTAATATCATCAAAGGAAGATATAAGCCGCCAGTCATACTCAAGTAGTCTGTTCTGGTCATCTTCTGTAATTTTAATTTTTGAAAAATTTCCTGATGCGCCATAATCTGCATATTGGACCTTCTTAAGGAGGCCTTCAAGCAGATTCTGTATGGAATCAATTTCCTGAATTGTCGATATCTCTCCACTCTTAACGAGATCTCCGGCCATGATATTCAGGCTCTTCTTCGCAGAAAGAACCTTATCTGCGATAAATTCCCTGATCATTCTGTCTGCATCATAATTTTCAGTTTTTTCGACATATCCTTTGAATCCGGGGAGCTCAATGGTTATCCTGTCGATAAAATCTCTGTTCGCCTGAATTTTTGATTTTAGATTGTTTAAATCTGGTTGCATTTCACCAGCCTCTTGATTTTTTAATGGAGTATATTTTTTATCTAATATAATCCTGATAAATGAAAAACGACATTAAAATTTTTTTATAATTTTAAATTTAAACTGGACATATCCATAATTACTTTAATGGAAAAGCCGACAGGAAATAATTTTTATTTAAAATTTATATAACGTCAAGAGTTTTTAAAAGATTTGTTTTAAAAACGCTATAGAGCTTATTGCTACATTGTTCCATTCATGGAATTATGAATCTTCATAAGAAGGTCTATGTACTGATCTCTTGCTGTAAGATATTCAACCAAAAGTATGTTCTCTTTAACTGTTTCGGTGAGGGCTCTGAACATCTCCTGCTCATATTTTTCAATTATATCACCTGATTCACGCTTGGCCTGTATAGTTTCCGCTGTTTCATTATATTTTTTAAGTAATGAGGATGCATCTTCATTTAATTCTATCTCACGTGTAAGCCTTTCAAAATTGATGCATACTTCTGTATGCTTTATCATTAAACCGAGTTCATTTGCCTTTTTGAGTATCTCTTCCATAAGTCACCCTGTATTTTGAAATTATTGAATCCGGGATTACCGGAATAATCTTAAAATCAAATCCTTTTTGTTTGACAATAAAATAGTATGGGTTTAATATTTACAATTATAAAAAAAATCGGAGAAAACGATGTCTGAGATAAAAGAGATAGTTGAAGATGAAAATAAAATAGATACGGTTATTGCCGAAGATATAGAGTTTAAGGGGACTTTGAAATTTAAAAATTCGCTGAAGATAAAAGGTAAGTTCGAAGGTAAAATTCTTTCTGACGGGCATCTTATTATAGGCCGTGAATCCAGTACAAGTGCCGAGATCAATGCATCAATTGTTTCTGTCAGCGGTAATGTTAACGGAAAGATCAAGGCAGCAAAAAAAATCGAACTTTATAAAAAGAGTAAGGTTAGCGCTGATATTGTATCACCGGAAATAGTTATGGAGAGCGGAGCCTTTTTTAACGGTACATGTATAATGGATGGAGAACCACAGGGATAAAATAATGAAAAAATTCTCTGCATTTGTAATGTCTGTTCTTATTGTAACTTTTATTACTGCTGCTTTTGGCGAAGATAACAGAGTAAAAGATGAAGCGGGCATTGCTGTGGGGATTACCGGGATGTTCGGTACATGCTCGTTTCAGTCAAATCTTTCAGATTTAGATATTGATCCGGGATATATTGCCGGCGGTGGAATTCTACTGGAAAAAAATCTTTCCAGGCATTTCTCCGCAGGTACAGGAATTGGATACAGGCATTTCAGTAGTAATATCACTATGTTTAATAAAACTACTCTGGAAGAGTTTGACGCAACCTGGGATTTTGACGCTATATCAATTCCGTTTCATATTATACTTTCTCTCAAAGGAACGAATTCAGCACTTGATATACTCGCTGGAGCCACATATACTCATATTTTTTCATCTGAAATGAATACTAATGAAACACTTGTATCCGGCATCAAACATGAAGATGCTATGAAGTATATTAATGCCAGCCAGGTTGGAATCTCAGGGGGCATGAGGTTTAGATTTCTGTTTACGGAATTTTCAGATTTTTTTATTGGAATAATGGGGGAATATTACCCTGCGGATTTTATCAACCAGTCAGATGATAATAAAAATATTCATTTTTTAAATTATTCATTCAACGCCGGATACATGTTCCGTAGTAATTTATTCAGCGGCAACTAACCTTGTTTAATCAAAGAGGATAAAGCCGCCTGCTTAAGCGAAGCGGCTTTTGCCAGGATATATCAGACTTCAGAAATACACTGCACAGGGCATTCTGAAGCGCAGGAACCGCAGCTTATACATTCATCCTCATTGATTTTTCTCTTCCCGTCCTTTTGTTCAGATATACATGATACAGGACAAACAGCTTCACATGCCCCGCATGCTGTACATTCATCAGCATTAATCCTATAAGCCATTACAAACCTCCGGTTAAACGTAATATAAATTACTGCTATTAGTTTGCTTTATTATAATTAATACCTGTGAATTAGTCATATTTTTTTATTGACCTGAAAATAAAATCAAATAATAAATCAGTTCACTATGAAAAATAAAAAATTTCTCTATTTACTCAGCCCTGATGTTATATTGCTTATTCATTTTGCGAAAATTTCAGAATCTATTACTAAAAGAAGCAGTAGTATCTGATGTGCGGAAAAAAAGGAATTGTAATAGCAACCATGATTGAGGCTGCTCCATTTATCAAGGGGCTATCTCTTGAACAGATAATGAAAAAGCCTTTCACCATTTTTTCAAACGATGATTATTTACTTATAATTTCCGGCATAGGAAAAGTGTATGCCGCTCTTGCAGCGGGTTTTCTCATACGGGAATATGCTTTAGTAACTCTTTATAATGTGGGAGCAGCCGGAGGATTGCGAGAGGGCATTTCAGCAGGTGATATTTTTCATGTTTCTGAAGTTATAGATTTTGATAGGCCTAAACTTAAAAATAGTGAGATACGAAAAATGAAACCCGATATAAATGATGGATATAGATATGCCTCACTAGTGACACTCGACAGGCCGGTTATAACGGTAGAAGATAGAAATGTAATGGGGAGATATGCTGACATAGTTGATATGGAGGGAGCTGGTTTTCTTCAGGGATGTCGTGTTTTCAGCGCAAAAGGATATATCTGGAAAATAGTAAGTGATACTGTTGAAGATGATAAAGATACTGATATTATTTCCAATATAAAAAAATTGGCTAATTCCTTATTCTTATTTATAAATGAGAAAGTTTTAACCGGAATAATATAAATTTGCTAATAATTATTTTTACAATATATTTTTACCTCAAATGGTTCCACTCTTCTGTATTAAATTTATTTATATATGATTCCATTATTGCATTTTCAGCCTCTGATAATACTCCAAGACTAAAATTTATACTCATAGCTGTTGAAAAACTGGATATCAGTCTCGCTATAAGATCATCAGCGAGTTCTTCGTTCGGTTTAATTTTCATTTCAGAAAAAAGAGATGTAACAGCATCTGATAGTTTATTGAAACCTCTTGATTCAAGCTTCGCAGAATTTTCCCGTAATGCTCCACATAATAATTCATTATCGGTATCAAGTATCAGTGTACCATGCTGCTGCATAACACCTCTTTTCCTCACCTGGGCGCTTCCCGAAATTTTTTTATTTTTTACAATAATATCATTAACCGGTCTATACTCTGCGTCAATGTTATACGAACGGATAGAATCAATTATCGGGGCGATAATAAATCTGAAGGATTCATCAACCGCCTCAGGGACTGTCTTTAGCTTTACCGGTACAGTAAAACTATATGTAAGCTCTTTATGATGAAGCACTGTTCCCCCGCCTGTAATTCTTCTGGTAACTGAAATCCCATTTTTTTTGCAGAATTCCAGGTTAACAGATTCTTTAAGTTTCTGAAAATAACCGATTGTAACTGATGGAGCTGACCAGTTGTATATACGGAGAGTCGGAACCGGATTTTTCATTGACTGCATCTCAAGGATAGCTCTATCGCGTGCCATATTTACAGACGCATTCATGGGAGGATCAATTATTAGCCTGAATTCATTCATTTCAGATTAACCTCTGCTCAGAGTGAAGTATCAGCATTATAGGAACTCCGGACATTTGGAGCGCTCATTACATTTTCAAATCCCATTTCAAGTCCAATCCTCCTGATTTCGCTAAATTCATCCGGATGATAATACTTTACAACTTCATAATGTCCTGTACCGGGACTGAGATATTGCCCCACGGTGAGAATTCTGCAACCGTTTGTAATAATATCAGACATTGTAGATTTTATTTCATCAAATGTTTCACCAAAGCCTATCATGATGCCTGATTTTACTCTCGCCCCCATGCCGGAGGCACTTTTCAATAGCCGGAGTGAATGAGAATAATCCCCGGCTGGCCGGAGCTTCGGAAAAAATTCTTTTACTGTTTCTATATTATGATTAAGTATATGAATGTTTTCCTGAAGTATAATCTCCAGTGAACTTTTCATGGTCTTTTTAAAATCAGGGATCAAAAGTTCAACTTTACATTCAGATACAAATTCTTTAATTAGCCGGCAGGTCTCCGCGAATTGTGAGGCCCCACCGTCTGCGAGGTCATCCCTTGTAACTGATGTTATAACAGCGTATTTCAGGTTAAGAGTTTTTACTGCTACTGCAATCTTTTCGGGTTCATGAAAATCCGGTGCTGAAGGAATGCCTTTCTTTACTGCACAATACCTGCAGTTCCTCGTACATATATCACCCAGTATAAGAAATGTCGCAGTACCTTTCGCAAAACATTCCCCGGCGTTTGGACATTTTGCCTCAGTACATATTGTGTGCAGTCCCAGATCGCGGACAATACTCTTAACTTTGAGATATTCTTTTCCGCCCGGGATTTTATATCTTATCCACTCAGGTTTACGCTTAGTCACCATAATTCCATTTGAGCACAGGTTTTTTTGCGGCTAGCACTGTATCAACTCGTTTCACCGGAGTGTTTACGGGAGCTCCAAGAATTTTTTCAGGTTCATTATCGCACTCTTCTCTAATTTTTTTCATAACTTCTATGAAACGTGATAAAGAAGCGAAACTTTCTGTTTCTGTCGGCTCGATCATGATTGCTCCATGTATTAAAAGCGGAAAATACACGGTGGGTGAATGAAAGCCATAATCAAGAATTCGCTTTGAGATATCGTTTGTTGTTATTCCGTTAGGAATCCCCTTATCATTCAGGATAAATTCATGCATACATCTCCGATCTATCGGAAGGTTATAAACTGTTTTAAGTTGAGACATCAGGTAATTTGCATTAAGAACAGCAATATCTGATACTTCCCGTAATCCATCACATCCAAGCATTCTGATATAGATATATGCTCTGAGGCATATACTGAAATTTCCGAAGAAAGAATGAACCCTCCCTATGGATTCAGGTAGATCATAAACCTGTTTATATTTTTCGCCATCCTTTACAACTAAAGGAACAGGCAGAAATTTGACAAGATGTTCAGCTGCGCCAAGAGGGCCAGCCCCCGGTCCTCCACCTCCATGCGGAGTTGAAAATGTTTTGTGCAGATTTATATGCATAAGGTCAAATCCTATATCTCTGAACCGGACTCTTCCCACAAGTGCATTAAGATTTGCCCCGTCCGCATAAAAAAGTGATCCGTTTTTATGAAGTGCATCCGCAATTTTCAGAATATTGCTGTCAAAGAGCCCCAGGGTGTTGGGACAGGTAAGCATCATTGCAGCAACATCATCATCAAGCATCTGAATGAATTGCTTAAAATCAACATCGCCATCTCCGTTAGATGGAACTTCTTTTACTATGAACCCGCAAGTAGCCACTGATGCGGGATTTGTCCCATGAGCAGAATCAGGAATAAGAATAGTTCTCCTCTTCTCACCGATGTTCTCAAAATATTTTTTAATAACCATAACTCCGGTAAGTTCACCGTGAGATCCTGCCAGGGGAGATAAGGTAAATCCTCCCAGGCCTGTAATCTTACAAAGATAATCCGAAAGCTCATATTGAATGCGCAAAGCACCCTGAGAGTATTCAGATCCAGTTAACGGATGAAGTGATGAAAATGATTCAGTTCGGGCAAGCCTTTCATTTATCTTCGGGTTGTATTTCATTGTACAGCTTCCCAGCGGATACATACCATTATCAACAGAAAAATTTGTTCGTGAAAGATTTGTGTAATGACGCACAACCTCGGGCTCACTGCAGTCAGGGAGGGGTAATTTCCCTCGTATATATTTCGCCGGTATTGGCGAATCTGTAATTCTTTTGAATTGCGGAAGCCTGTAATTGTTCTGGCCTTCAGCACTCTTTTCAAAAATCAGTTCAATGCTCATTGCCCCGCCTCCATGATAATCGAAACATACTCATCAACATCGCTTTCTGATATCATCTCCGTTGCGCATACAAGGACACATCCGTGGTATTTTTCATAATATTGCCCGATATTAAGACCTGGTATAATTCCTCTCCTGCTGAATTCTGTAAAGAAGCGTTCTTTTGATCTCGGTTTAATTATAAATTCATTAAAGAAAGGATTTTCTCCATGCAGTATATCGACCCCTGCTTCTGTAATTTTATTTCTCAGGTAAGCGGAGATAGCATGGTTCAACAGCGCCAGTTCACGCAGCTTTACTCCGACAAGACTTAAATAGATTGCAGCACGGAGTGCAACAAGCCCTTCATTGGTACAGATGTTTGAAGTAGCTTTCTCCCTCCTTATATGCTGTTCCCTTGTCTGAAGAGTCAGCGCATATGCCGTATCCCCGGCAGTATCAACTGTTCTACCCACAAGCCTCCCGGGCATTTTTCTTACAAACTCCTGTTTTGCGGATATATACCCGGCATAAGGCCCCCCAAAATTAAGAGGATTTCCGAAACTCTGAACTTCGCCGCATACAAGTGAAGCCCCGAGTTCACCCGGAGATTTAAGAATTCCCAGGCTCATACTTTCCGTCACTACCACAATCAGGAGCACCGGTGTACCTGCTTTAAGCTTGCTGAATGATTCAATATCTTCAATGCAACCTGTAAAATTTGGTGACTGAATTATTATTGATGATATATTATCATCAATATATTCAGCGGTTATTTTGTTATCCGTTAATCCGTTGTTAAGCGGAATTTCTACAACGTCAAATCCGGAAGCCCATGCATAGGTCTTTAATACAGCCCTGTAATTCGGATGCACGCCATTGCTGACAAGAACTTTTCTCCTTCCGTTAGTTCTGATACCCATTATAGCGGCCTCAGCCATTGAAGTAGCACCGTCATACATGCTTGCATTTGTTACGTCCATCCCGGTCAGCATTGAGATCATTGTCTGAAACTCAAATATTACTCCTAACGTGCCCTGGCTTACCTCCGGTTGATACGGAGTATAGGATGTATAAAATTCCGACCTTGAAGATATTTCATCAACAACAGGAGGAATATAATGGTTGTAGGCTCCGGCTCCGATAAATGTTTTTCCGGACAGGTTATTTGTTTCACCTATTTTGATAATTTCTCTCTCAATTTCAATTTCAGAGAGTGGTTCCGGAAGCCCTTTAATGCAATCTGTCTGTATCTGGCGAGGTATTTCACTGAAGAGGTCATCAATCTTTTCAGCTCCTGCAGCTTTGAGCATAATAGATTTTTGTTCTGGTGATAATCCTGTAAAGCTCATTTTATTCACTCTCATTTATAAGCTTCAGATAATCAGATGGTTTAAGCAAACTTGAAAGATTTCCTTTGTCGGAGATTTCAATTTTAAACAGCCATCCTTCTCCATATGGATCACGGTTTATCAGTTCAGGTGTCTCTTCCACGCTCCTGTTTACAGTCGTGATTGTCCCGGCCACCGGTGAATAAACATCCGATGCAGCCTTTGGAGATTCAACAACAGCAACAGTTTCACGTTTCGCAACCCTGGAATGAACTATATTCGTAAGAAACTCCACGAAGACAATATCTCCAAGAGAATTCTGCGCATGATCAGTTATTCCGCATACTCCGTTTTTCTCATCAGTAATTCTAATCCATTCATGATCCTCTGTATAAAGAAGATCTTCCGGAACATTCATCCCTTTTTCGGGCTTGCTCATAAATACCTCCTGTCTACTCACCCTATAACAGGGGGAATACGGTTGTTTTAATTTTTATTATTTTAATGAAATCCCATCCGAATATTATTACCCGTTATAGTGATAAAATGGTTTCTTCACCTCTTCACCCCGAACTTCTTTATCACGGATTATAATATCAACAGTATCACCTATGGAAGCTGAACCTTTGTTGACAAGCGCAAGAGCTATCCCCTTTTTAAAGAGAGGTGAAAATGCACCGCTTGTCACATAGCCTATATTCCTCCCCTTTTTTTTTACTGCGCAACCCTCCCTCGGTATACCTCTGTCAGTCAGCTTTATTGCGATCTGCTCCCTCTCAGCCCCTGAGTTTTTAAGGCGGAGGAGTACACTCCTTCCAATATATTCCGTGTCAGAGCTTATAAGCCATCCAAGACCTGCCTCAACCGGATTGATTGTTTCATTGATTTCATGCCCATAGAGAGAATAACATGATTCAAGCCTTAATGTATCCCTTGCACCAAGACCTGCCGGTTTTATGCCAAATGCTGCCCCTTCTGTTATAAGCCTGTCCCATAGCTCCTCTGCTTTTGTATTATTGATGAAAAGTTCATAACCGGTCTCGCCCGTATATCCTGTGGCCGAAATCATTATCGCAGAACCTGAAAATCTGTCATAGTAGAACCTGAACCTTTCAAGGGCTTCTATATATTCAGGATAGAAAATTTTTTTCATAATTTCTTTAGAAGCAGGACCCTGGAGATCAATTTTTGCTGTTTCATCAGAAATATCTTCAATAGTAACTCCATCGATAAGGTGTTCCTTCATCCAGAAAAAATCCTTCTTTGCTGTTGAAGCATTAACAACAAGAAAGAAGTGTTCCTCGCTTACCATAAATATAAAGATATCATCAATCACTCCGCCAGTCTCCCGGCAGAAAAGTGTGTACATACCCTTCCCTTTTTCAAGTTTTGACATGGTTGTAGGTATCAGTTTAGAGAGATAGTTCTGCGACTCTTCACCTTTCACTGTAAATTCACCCATATGCGAAACATCAAATAAACCGGCAGCAGTCCGTACAGCTATATGCTCCTCAATAATAGATGTATACTGTACCGGCATTTCGTATCCGGCAAATTCAACCATCCTGCCGCCTGAATCTGTATGTATTTTATAAAGCGGTGTGCGTTTCATCTCTTCAACCTCCTGAGTCCGATATCAGCAGCCCTGAGAAGTGGATCGTTAACTTCACTCACAGATGGGCAGTATGCCAGTTCTGTTCTCCATAGTTCATCAAGTGTTATGCCAAATTCCACCGCCATGCTTATAATATTTATTCTCCATGCCGCTCCTTCCTGACCTGCACATTGGGCTCCAAGTATCACTCCTGAGTTTTTGTCAAAAATTATCTTAATTGTTATATCATGATTATCAGGATAATATTCAGGTCTTATCTTTGACGTGATTTTTCCAGAAACAGGCTCAAATCCGCGTGATGAAGCGGTTGTTGTATTGAAACCGGTACCTGCAACTTCGAATTGACCGGTTTTTGTAACAAAGGTGGATGCGCTCCCTCTGTATTCATTCTCCTGCCCAAGAGAATTCAACCCTGCAATTATTCCCTGTTTGTATGCTGATGTGGCGAGGCGTGATGCTGCCGGTTTGCCGTCAATGGAAGACCACCCGGCTATACAATCCCCCGCAGCGTAAACTGAAGTAGCAGAGGTCCGGAGGAAAGGGTCCACGTTTATGCCTGAAGGAAATATATCAATGCCTGAATTTTCAGCAAGGGAAAGATCTGGCCTGAATCCGGTAGCGATAATGGATAAATCAGCATCAAAATGGTAATCCCCGCATATTATATTTTTTAATGAATTTTGCCCATCTAACGCTGTTACACATTTCCCTTTAAGAAGTGATATCCCCTCTGAAACAAGATAATTCTCCACTAGAGTAGCAATGTCAGGATCAAGTATTCCTGGTAAGAGTTGCTCACTCATCTCAACAATAGTAACATCTTTGCCCGATTTTTTCATTGCGAATGCAGCTTCAATGCCGATTGCACCTCCGCCGATAACAGCAAATTTCTTTGCTGATTTAGAAGAATAAAGTATACCTTTAAGGTCAGATATCCCGGTTAGTGTAAAGACAGATGCCCCGAGAAATTTATTAATTCCTGGAACAGGCGGAATAAAAGGGGTGTTTCCTGTCGCGATTATAAGAGAGTCATAGCTTTCATCTGAACTATTTCCATCAGTATTATATTGTACTTTTTTTATGTCAGTGAGAATTTTTTTTGCTTTTCCCTTTATCCTTTTAATTCCTCCCCGCTGGAGGTTTAAATCCTGAACAAGATCTTCCGGTAAAACGAGACCCTCAAGAGCGTAAGGAAGTCCACAGGGATGGAGTATGTCTTTTTCTTTCGGATCTATGATAATAATTTCAGACCTGGGATCCGTACGTTTTGCAGACATCGCTGCCGCATATCCCGCAGAACCGAAACCGCAGATTACTATTTTCATTCCACTCTCCCCGGTTAAATATTTCAAAGGAGGTTAATCTGAATTTTATGATGATTAAATTTCAGATTCCAAATTAGAGCATCTTTAATATAACAGATTTATAAAAGAATTTCAATTTTGAGTGAAATTTCTTTGATAATGAAGATTTTTATTCAGCATGGATATTTCAGACTGATTTATCTTTTTCTTTATTTAAGGGGGATTTATTTTTCAGGCATAAACTACACTTTTCATCATTGCATAACTGACAATAAAAACAATCTTTACAGAAGTGTTTTCTGCTTCGTGGATTTTCTGCGTCAGGGATATAGATTTTCCCTTTTATTCCTTCTATTGTAATAAATGGCATGTTTTACCTTGATTTTATTAATGAAGCATAATTTATATATTATTAGGTATGATTTTTCATATAAGGTTTTCGTTTTTTTTTCTTCTGGCTTCCGTAAGAGCCTCACGAATTGTTTTCTCGTCTTCTTCCAGTCTTTTAATCCTTGTAAGTTTTTCCCGGTCATCAGGTTCGTCTTCACGGACTCTTCTTTCTTCAATCAGCATACTCCGAACAGATTTTTCATCTTCGTGAAGGCGCCTGATACGTATAAGCTTATCTCTATCAGTCTGTTGAGATTCACTGAGTTTTCTTAATTCGATAATCTCGTCAAAAATATTCTTTTCATCCTCCTCAAGCCTGCGGATCCGGATAAGACGATCACGATAAGAAGGATCAAGCTCATGTTTAATTCGCTCTGCAATGAGTTCATCCCTGATATTTTTCTTATCCTCTTCAAGCTTTCTGCGTCTGATCAGCCTGTCCCGTTCATTATGTTCTAATTCGGCTAGTTTTCTCTCTTCAACGATAGCATCGCGCACACTCTTTTCATCTTCCTCGATTCTCCTGAGCTTTATGATAAGCTCACGATCATTAGGTTCGTCCTCCTCTCTCCTTCTTTCTTTAACTATTTTTTGGAAAAGAGATTCCGCATCTTCTTCCATCCTTCTGAGTCGTACAAGTCTGTCTCTGTCATGATTCTCCAGTTC
>CAZVFJ010000023.1:14380-15630 GCA_964625825.1 uncultured Leptospirales bacterium
TTTTTTGCTTCGATAAGTGCATCCCTGAGATTTTTTTCATCTTCCTGGATGCGCCTTAATCTTATTAACCTGTCACGGTCCTTAACCGCAGTATCGTCTGAATCATTAAATTTATCGGGAGTTGACATATTGCACCTCCTGCATAATTCTGCTGATTACAATGTATAGTATTATCCGGAATAAAGCATGAAAAAAAGCTTTAAGAAAAAAAGGATAGAATGATTTAAGGGAAAAATATTTTCATATGCCGGAGACAAAAAGATTCCGGTTTTATCGGAATCTTTTTGAATTATGTTTATAGCTCAATGTTTACTCGCTAAAATTATCCATTGGAGTGATCTGTTTCATCATCTCAAAAATCTCTTCTTCTTTCGGAAGATCAAGGAACATCTTTTTCTCTTCCTCTGCTGAACCGTTTTCAGATTCATTTACCAGTTTACCTATAAGAGTTTCTATATCTTTATCTGTATTACCTTTAATAAGAAGTATGTTTGGACCGGAACCGACTCCCCAATCAAAACCGTCATTAAGTGTTGCCATAAAGGTTTCTGTGATACCGTCACCATCGGCATCTTCACAATAATAAACAGTTTCATCACATGATTTTGCTGATGCTGATTTAAAATAAATCTGGGTGATATCCGTTGAATCTGAAGGATTAATCTTTACTCTCAGAAGCCGTTTATTTATAGTTAGCCTTGATTCACCCCTGTTTTTCATAAGTATTCTGAATTTATTGACATGGAGTTTTATAAATCTATCCCTGACCGATTTATAAAATGTACCAAAATTTGAAGTTACAAATTCTTCAGTTGAATTTTTAAGAAGGTCGCTTCTTCTATAGATAATCCTTACATAATCCGGTTTACCATTGATTTTGTTCATCCAGAAATCATTATTCTCTATATATTTATTTTGAGAATCCATAATAATCTTTTTTAGCTGTACGTCAGATATTTTATCAAAACCATCAACTATAAAGTATGATTTATTTTCTTTAATGACTATGAGATTTTCTACTGAATTATCTTTATCTTGATCTTCAGGATTTTCTATACGCTGATAGGCAATACGGTCTTCGTTATAACGTGTTATTTTATCAGGATCAAGAATAAGGTAACCATTCTCTTTTGAAATTACCGCACCTGAATAAAGGAGTGACACGATCAGAATTAGTATAACTGAATATCTGTTTTTCCGCATTTTATAATCCTTGGTGATATTTTAATTAAATAAATCTGTATGATCGT
>CAZVFJ010000023.1:15730-23157 GCA_964625825.1 uncultured Leptospirales bacterium
CTATCGGGTAAAGTAGAAATAAAATTGATTAAATTATAAAGATAAAACATCAATACTGAATATATCCTTTAAAAAAATTGAAATATAAAATTTATCCTATAATAGTATAGTTCTATCACTAAATCCTTATTTCAAAATATTCAGGTGAGATTGCTGATGTGTCACTGAAGGTGAGTGACTACATTTTTATATAAAAAATTCCTTTACTTTAGTTCCTTATACTGATATAGTTTGCTGGAGAGAGAATAATCAATATGGAAATAATAACACTGGACCAAAAAAAATTGTCACTTGAAAATGATGGCAAACTTGAACTTTTCTTTATAGGAACAGGGAGTGCCTTCACTAAAAGGCAGTATCAGACTAATCTCCTCATTGTTAAAGGTAAAGATCATCTCCTCATTGACTGTGGCACAAAATGCCCCCAGGCTTTGTCTGAATTGGGTCTTCCTGTTACAAAAATCAGAAATTTTCTGATAACTCACTCACATGCTGATCATATTGGAGGCCTTGAAGAGGTATCTCTCATGGGGAGATATGCTACAAAGCAAAAGCCTAATATGATTATCACAGAGACATATCAGCATATATTATGGGACATGTCTTTGAGAGGCGGATGTGAATATAATGAAGAAGATGCCGGTGATGTTCTTCATTTTAAAGATTTTTGGAATATAATAAGGCCTCAATGGCTCCCCGATTATAACAGAGAGACATATGGAGTAAAAGTCGGAGAGATTGATGTAAAGATCATGAGAACCAAACATATCCCCGATTCCTCCTATGACTGGCAGAGTTCATTCTGGAGCTGTGGAGTCATAATTGATGACAGAGTTTTTTTTACAAGTGATACCAGGTATGATCACGATCTTGTTGATTATTTCGAGAGTAAATTCAATTTTGAAGCAATATATCATGACTGCCAGTTTTTCACAGGAGGGGTACATGCTTCAATAGATGAATTGAATAATTTTTCTGCTGCTATAAAAAGTAAAATATATCTTACACATTATGGAGATAACTGGGAGGAAAATGAAGGAAAAGTTTCATCCTACGGATTTGCAGGACTTGCAAAACAGCATGTTTTTTATTCTTTTTAAAAAATAAATATGTTATCCTTTTCAAAAAGAAATGGTATCCAGTAGATACCATTTCTTTTTGAATCAGGTTCATATGAAATTATATCACTTTGACAGCGACTGCTCTTTGACCTTTGTCGGAATCTTCAATCTGAAAATTTACCTTGTCACCTTCACGAAGACTTTTAAATCCATCACCTGTTATACCGGTATAATGGACAAAAATATCTCCCCCCTCATCCTTTGATATAAAACCAAAGCCTTTCTTTTCATTGAACCATTTTACAACACCACTCGGCATAAAGAAAACTCCTTAAAAAGATATAAGTTTTATTTACAGTAACACTGCCAGTAACAAAAAAATAAAATATTATTACAGCAACATAGTGAATGTAAATATTTAATACATGTTCATATTAAATTATTAACTTTTTTTTGTCAAAATTATTTTGAATAATAAAATAAATATCCTCCGTAATATGCCTTTATTACGGGGTTTCTGTCGGATTTTAAGGAAGTAATTATGGAAAAATTATTTTTTCTTTTAGAGTATTGCCAAAATCTTATTATTGTTAAATTTTTTCAAGATTTTTTTTAAAATAAATAATATTCCCTGAATTTATTCAGGAGATTTTACTTAATATCAGTTTTAAGCACCTGCCCCGGATATATAACCGAAGGTTTTTTGATTATATCCCTATTTTTTTGGTAGAGGTTTTGCCATTTACCCGGGTCTCCGAAAAGCTTCGTGCTTATACCAATTAAGGTATCATGCTCCTGTACTATATATTCATTTTCGTCTGCTTTTACTTTTTTTTCTTCAGTTTCAATTGGTAAAGGTTTTGTCATGGTCTGTTCTGTTTTTAAGGGTTCAACTTTTGTTGATGTTGCCTGAAAAAGAGATATAAGCCTGCCTGAATACAGATATAAAAGAAATATAATTAATGCAATAACAATGATTAAAAGATAATATTTTGCAAGGAATTCTTTAAATCCGAAAATATCAATATCCGGTTCACTTTCCTGCGGCTTCTGAGTAGATGAATCAGCCTTTTCAAGAAAAGCAAAATCGCTAAAGAAATCTTCAGCAGCCTTGGTAAATTTATAATGCTCATAAATATAATTTAATGTTTCTGCCTCTATTTCAGTTATTTTTCCTGCATCTGATGCCCTGTTTACAATTTTTTTCGCATCCGCTATTGAAATTCGGCCATCCTTTTTTTTATTAACAGAGTCATCAGCTATATCAAGCATAGCTTTATCATAATGTTTTCCATTTATAGTTTTATAATATGATGACATAAGCCCTCCTTTTACTAGTATTTTTAATAAACATAATAGTCAGGCGTTAATCAAGAAAAGATAAAGATATAATCAGTATATAATTCTTAATTTTAAACTAAAAATTATATTTAAGAATTATATACTGAAATATATTTAGAATTTTTATTTCGCGGGTGCAGTAGGATATATCAGAATGCTCCAAGCTGACATTGAAATATTTTAATCTTCAACTTTTCACATGCACATGCAACATCAAATTTACTAATCTTCATTTCACTGGCAATATTCCAGGCCGCAGCACAGGCAAGTTTGTTATCTTCAAGGTTCATTATTATTTGTTCTTCCAGTTCTTTAGATACATTTTCAGCAGGTTTAACTTTTTTTGAATCACCATGCCCAAAAAGTCCAAGTTGACATTCTTTTAGCTTAATTTTATTATTATCAAAGGCTATCCCCAGCAGGTCAGGATGAAAACTATGTTCCCTGACAATTTTAAAAGCTGACGCGCATGATATTGTTCCGTCAACAGCAGCAGCTTTGACAATTTCAATTATATCTTTAACGTCTTCTGAACTCATATTATTCCTTCATTTTTATTAATATAATATTTATCTGCATCAGCCCACAATCTTTCGAGTTGATAATAATTTCTCATTTCTTCGGTGAATATATGTACTATAATTTCTCCAAAATCTATAATAATCCATTCTGAATTATAATCGGGATTGCCATACATTTTAAGACCCTCAGATATAGCAAATTTTTCCAGATCTCTTGCAAGTGACCGGCAGTGAATCCCTGAATTACCTGTCGCAATTATAAAATAATCTAGATAACTATTTACTCTCCTTAAATCCATAAATACTGTATTTTCAGCCTTTTTTTCATCAAGAAATTCAAGGCATTTTTTCCCTATATCAATCATATAGGTATCTATTTTTTCATTTACCTTTTTTTTCACCAGCCATATCCTCACCAATAATTATTAAAACGTTACTCAGCTGCGTAGTATCTGTAACAAAATAGATTTTATTAATTCCTGTTATTTCTGCTGTTTTGTTTGCCTCTTTAATATCACATTTTCTGCAAATAATTATTGAATCCCACTGAAACGGGAAACTTGATGTTCCAAATTCAACCACATTCAGTCCATCTCTTATCAGGTCGTTTCTCATTTTCCTCGCTAGCCCCGGGATGTTGGTACCATTAAGAATGCTTATCTTTGCATTTGGCTCAGATTCTGAGTCTGTTACAATTTTTGTCAGGAATTCCTGCTGGTAAGTTCTGTAACTTATTTCATCAACAACATAAAGGCCGTTATTGAAGCCTCCGGGGAGAAGGGTTGAATCAACATTGCCATTTTCAAAAACTATTTTAGCTATTGATAGGAGTTCCTGAGGCATAAGATTGGTTTTGATATTTTTAAAAATTTCATTAATAAATTCTTCATCAAGGTAATCCTGTAATTGTTCTTTGTTTGAATAGAGTGTCATCAGGATATCAAGAATTCTATCATACTTCATATAAATTGAATTTTGTTCAGCGCTGTTAATATACTTTATTGTTTTTTCCCCGTCGAGATAACTGAGTCCATATCCGGTTTCAGGAGAAACACCGGCCTGGTTCATAAAAAAGATATTAATCCCTTCAATCATATTTATAGTCCGAACAACGTCCGGTGAATAAATCTTGATATAAAATGGAACATTCAACTGAATATCATGCTTGAGGGTATCCTTGATCCTGTCAAAATAATATAAATCAAGTTCAGATATCTTTTTCAGTTTTGTACCGTCATCATTCATCATTATCCGGTAATCAGGAGGAATAAAAGTAATCCCGATATTTTTGTTTTCAGGATTGATTGAGATAATGGCAAAAAATGAAAAAGTATTTTCATTGTATACGTTTCTACCGGCAATAAGAATATTTATCAGGCCGTTTTTGCTGATTATTTCTTCTACAACATTTCGTGTCCCTTTTCTTAATTCATTAATCCCGAGCAGAAGTAGTATTACTGCTCCAGCGGCAACAGCAATTTTTATCTTCCGGTTCAATTTCTATATAACTCCTTTTTGTTAATATATTCAACCACAGCGTCAGGCATTAAATATCTGACGGATAATCCATTTTTTATTCTCTCTCTTATCATTGATGAACTTATAGCAAGGAGAGGATTTTCAAAAGAATTTACCTCTTTAGATATTGCAAGAAGGTCCATTCTTAACTCTCTTCCACCAGACCTCTTCATGATAATTAGAGGTATATTTGCCAATATATCTTTATATGACTTCCATGTGTCAAGATCATTAAATGAATCGGAACCTATTATCAGATAGAGCTTATCTTCGGGATATAATTCACGAAGTTCCTTGATTGTGAGGATTGTATATGACGGAGTTTCTCTCTCCACCTCTATATCTGAAACTTCAAAAGCGGGATTTCCTGAAATAGCAAGCTGAACCATTTCCAGTCGTTCAGAGGGTTTAACTCTGTCTGAAATATTTTTATGCACAGGAATCTTTGCTGGTATAAAAAGGATCCTGTCGAGAGAATATTTCTCCCGTATAAATTCTATATTTATCAGATGCCCGTAATGAACCGGATTAAATGTCCCTCCGAAGATACCCGTTCGCCTGATATTATCTGACCTCGCCATTTCCATAAACTATATATTTCAGAGTAGTTAGCCCTTCTATACCCATTGCTCCCCTTGCGTGAAGTTTCTGCGTGGAAATACCTACTTCAGCGCCAAGCCCGAATTCACCTCCGTCATGAAATCTTGTAGAGGCATTAACCATGACAGCGGCAGAATCCACCTCCTTCAGAAACCTTTCAGAATTATAATAATCAGATGTTATGATGGTTTCAGTATGACCGGAATTATAAATTGATATATGTTCAAGAGCTTCATCAAATGAAGATACAATTTTTGATGATATTATCAGATCAAGATATTCCCTGCTCCAGTCTGAAACATCTGCGGGTACAACACCAGGATTAAGGCCACGGCTCTTGTTGCACCCCCTGACTTCTACACCGTTATCAATCAGACATTGAATCAGTTCTCTGCCGTAGGGATATTTTTCATGAATAAGAAGAGTTTCAGCAGCATTGCATGCGCTTGGCCTCTGGACTTTTGCGTTTATTATAATTCTCTCTGCTGTTTCTCTGACCGCACTTTCATCAACAAATACATGGCAGACGCCTTTTTCATGTTTAAGTACCGGGATTGTAGACTCACGCGTAACCATACTTATGAGTCCTTCACCGCCGCGTGGTATTACAATATCAATATCCTTATCCTTTTTAAGAAGAATTGGAACAAGATCGCGGTCAAGCCTTTCCATTAGATTAACCATATCTTCAGGTTGCCCCGCCTCATTTAATGCATCCCGGATAATCTTTGCGAAAGCAACATTTGAGTAAACAGCCTCCTCCCCGCCGCGAAGGATAGCAACATTACCTGATTTAATACAGAGAGCTGCGATATCTACTGTAACATTCGGCCTTGATTCATATATTACAGCAATAACACCGAGTGGTATTCTCATTTGTCCGACCCTTAAACCGGATGGAACAACTTTCATATTTTCAATTCTTCCCACGGGATCAGGAAAATTAGCAATTTGTTCAACTGAATCAGCAATCCCTTCTATCCTTTTTTCATCCAACAGAAGCCTGTCGTAAAACGCGTTTGAAACACCCTGTTTTTTAGCGTTTTCGAGATCTTTTTTGTTCTCCGAAATTATAAAGCCCTTTTTTTCTCTCAGCTGACGGGCAATTGTGGCAAGTATTCTGTTTTTATCAGATGTACTTAACTTAGCAGCTACTCGCACAGTTCTTTTTGCTCTTGCACATAGTTCATCAATATAACTGTCAGATATTTTATTCTGGGACATGGAAACAATCACTCCTGAAACTTCTATTTTGTTTTTAATCTTGATTTAAGATTACTTTTAGAAATTACATAATATACTTTTGCATATTCATTAGAGACCTCAATTTTTTTTACTGTTCCATCCCTGTCTGGTATTACAGTTTCATCAAAACGGGTCCCTATGTAATAATAGGCATTAAGAATAGCAGCTCTTTTTGCTGATTCATCTTTCTGTAAGCCGGTAAGTCCTTCTTTGGGGAATCCTATACATACAAACTCATATTCATTATCACCGATAAATCCTTCTTTTACAAGAGTCGGAATTCCCTGGACGTTATTTATACTCTCTTTTTCGCAGGATACTAATGGAATAATTACTGACGCGAGTAGTAAAATTATAATTTTCTTCATTGCCCCTCTCCCTGGTTTAATTGGGTCTGTTGTTCAATCAATTCATAACTGTTAATTTTTTTCTGTAAATATCTTTTTAGAGTTCCGGAAGTAACTTCGTAAAGCTTTTTATAAAATTTATTTAATTCTTCGACATTATCATCATTTTCAACGATCCATATTATCGTTTTTCTAATAATGTCAGAATCCTCATCCCTGTATCTTCTATAAAGAAATTCATGGTCTTTCAGCCCGGTCTCCCTGTAGGCGTAATATCCCTCAAGGCGCTTAAGCTCATTTTGACTGTTCAGCAAGATGAAGGTATCAATCATATTCTTCGAAGGAAGAAATAGAAAGTTAGAGATACCTATATCCCCCTTCAGAAATTTCCCTGTTATATAATTACCGTAAAACCATCCTGATATAATTCCTCCGATAAAGATTAAACATAGAAATAATGCATTTTTTTTAATCACTCTCATAAGATACGAACTATCAATACTAAATCAATATGTCAATCTTTGTTTACTTGACAAAATAATACTCAGTTATTTCACTAAAAGTTCATTTTATTAACTTCTTAAAATCAGGAAAAATCCATGAGTGAATATATGCAATATGAATCTGTAATCGGACTTGAAGTACATATCCAGTTGAATACTGAATCAAAGATTTTTTGCGGATGCCCGACAAAGTTCGGTGCAGCTCCGAACAGCCAGACCTGTCCTGTCTGTCTCGGTCTTCCCGGCGTTTTACCAGTACTTAATAAAGAAGTCTTAAAAAAAGGTGTACTT
>CAZVFJ010000024.1:0-14595 GCA_964625825.1 uncultured Leptospirales bacterium
AAGGATCTAATCAAGCAGAAGATAGCAGTCTTCGGTGAAAATATCGAAGTAGGTAAATTCTCCAGATTCCAGATAGGAAACTGATAAATGTCGGAAAATGAAATACCGCAGTACAGGCGGATATTACTTAAACTGAGCGGTGAAGCTCTTGCCGGCCCGGATAAAACAGGGATCAATCCTGAAATAATTCAGCAGATAGCTGCTGAAATCAAGGAAGTATCTGATCTGGGTGTCGAAGTTGCCCTTGTTATAGGAGCCGGCAATATATTCAGGGGGGCTATGGCTGATTCTCTCGGAATCAGCAGGTCTACTGGTGACTTCATGGGTATGCTGGCCACAGTAATGAATTCTATGGCTGTTGAGAATACACTTGAAAAAATGAATAAATCCACCAGGGTTTTGACAGCGATAGAGATGAAACACGTTGCAGAACCCTATACAATCCAGAAAGCTCTGGATCACCTTAAAAAAGGCCGTATAGTAATTGCTGCCGGTGGAACAGGACATCCCTATTTCACCACAGATACCGCGGCAAGCCTCAGGGCTGTTGAGCTCGGGGCAGACATTTTACTTAAGGCGACAAGGGTTGATGGAGTATATACCGGTGATCCCGAAAGGGACCCTTCTGCTGAGAAGATTCCGGAGATATCCTATATCGAAATCATTAAGAGACAGCTCCGGGTAATGGATCTTACTGCCATATCCCTCTGTATGGATAATAATCTTCCGATTATTGTCTTCAATTTATTCGATAAAGGCGCTTTGAAAAAGATTATTCTCGGCGAAACTATCGGTACTAAAATTTTTTAATCTAATATGGAGAGACTGTATGATTGATGATATTTTACATGATGTTGAAGACAGAATGCAGAAGAGCATCAAAAGCCTTCAGAAAGATTTTACTGCCATAAGGACAGGGAGAGCAAACCCGGCTATGTTCGAAGGGATCAGGGTTACTGTTTATGGTTCAGAAATGCCTCTCAACCAGGTTGCAACTATCTCAATACCTGAGCCGAGGCTTGTGGTAATACAGCCCTGGGACAGAAGTAATCTTGGCGAAATTGAAAAAGCTATTTATAAATCAGATCTATCAGTTAATCCGTCAAATGACGGTAATCTTATAAGAATTCAGATCCCAGAACTTACGGAAGAGAGAAGAAAAGAATACGTTAAGCTTGCAAAGCAGAAAGCTGAAGAGTGCAAGGTTTCTATAAGAAATATTCGCAGGGACGGTAATGAGATGGTCAAATCTCTTGAGAAGGATAAAGAGATTACTGAAGATGAATCTAAATCCGCGCAGGATAAAGTCCAGAAACTCACCGATAAATATGTTGAAGAAACTCAGAAAACTACAGAAAATAAAGAGAAGGAAATCTTAAGTCTCTGATTATAATTACTCCGCAATTTTGATTGTGGAGTAAAAATATTTAACAGGAATGGATGATATTTAAAAAGAATAAAATCAAATCTGATGCTGTCCCCGGTCATGTCGGTATTATTATGGATGGAAACGGGAGATGGGCTAAACAGAGAAATCTCTCCAGGGGTGAAGGCCATAAACGTGGAGCTGACGTTATTGAACCTGTTATGGATTGTGCCATTGAGCTCGGGATAAAAGCTGTTTCTTTCTATGCATTTTCTGTTGAAAACTGGTCAAGGCCGGTAACAGAAGTAAATGGATTATGGAAACTTCTGGAATATTTCTTTTTAACAAAACTTGATACAATAAAAAGTAAAGATATACAGGTAAGACATTCCGGTTCACTCAGAATGCTCCCTCCGGCTACAAAAAAGATGATACTCAGTGGAATAGAAGAGACAAAGAATAATAAAAAGATTATTCTGAACTTATGCATAAATTACGGGAGCCGGCAGGAAATTCTTCGAGCGATCAACATGTGGAGAGAGAGCGCTAAACCTGGAGAGAAGATTACCGGGAAGAAGCTTGAAAAGAATCTCTATACGGCAGGTCTTCCGGAGCTTGATCTCCTTATAAGAACAAGCGGAGAATACAGAATAAGTAATTTTCTCCTGTGGCAGCTGGCATATGCCGAGCTTTATTTTACAGATGTGCTCTGGCCCGAATTCGGACCTGAAGACCTACGCAGGGCGGTTATTGAATTTCAGATGAGAGAGAGGAGATACGGAGGATTATGAGTGTATTAAATAGAGAAACTTTTACAAGAATTTTGAGTGCTGTTGTTACGCTTCCTATTCTTGTTTATGTTCTGGTGACTGACAATTTTTTGTGTTTGCCGATTCTCATTGCAACATTAATAATTTCACTTTTTTGCCTCTATGAGTTTTACATGATTGCAGACAGGGGCGAAGAAGGTGGAGCATTTGTAAAAACCGGCCTTATTTTTGGTTTTATGCTTAATGTAATAATGTATCTATTCGCTTTCGGAAAGCCTCTTGGTCTTTCAGGTTATATTGCTCTGTTCGATGCAAGGGTTATTACTGCATTTTTTACTATTTTTATAGCAGTACTCCTTATGCTTCAGCTGTTTACAAGGCCATTAAAGGGGGCTGCGTTTTCAGTTGGTGTAACAGTACTTGGTGTTTTCTATATTGTAATGTCTATGTCGCATCTTATTCTCCTGAAATCTCTTAAAGACGGGATTTTTTATATTGTAATTTTAATTGCAGTTGTCATGCTTAATGACTCGGGGGCTTATTTCGGCGGGATAATGTTTGGTAAGCATAAGGCGGGGATTGAAGCATCTCCGAATAAATCCTGGGAGGGGTATTTTTCCGGTCTCCTTTTCAGTGTCATTGCCTTTATCCTCGCTAATCAGGTTTTTATCTCTTTTTTCTCAAGGGATCTTTTTACAATGCTTGAGTGTGTGCTTCTCGGAATAGCAGTAAGCGTTCTTGCCAATCTGGGAGATCTTGTTGAGTCAGCTTTTAAACGGGATGGCGGATTCAAAGATTCCGGGAGAATCATACCCGGTCACGGCGGGATGTGGGATGTTTTTGATGCTACCATTTTTGCCCTTCCATTTTTCTACTACTACCTCATATTTAAGGGGATACCCTGAGACTAATGAATTCATTAACAATTCTCGGTTCAACCGGCTCTATCGGTCTCTCCGCTCTCAGGGTGGTGAGATCTGAACCTGAAAGATTTAAAGTTTTTGGACTTGCATGTAACAGAAATCTTGAAATTCTGTCAAATCAACTTGATGAGTTTAAACCCGCAATAGTAGCAGTCGGTGACGAAGCGATAAAAGATTCGGAGCATCTACTGTCGCTTCGAAGGGCCCATCCTGATGTTGAATTTCTTTTCGGTCAGGAGGGAGTAATTGAACTTGCATCAAAAAAATGTGATGTTGTACTCTCTTCAATTGTAGGAGCTGCGGGGCTTAAACCCTCCATCGCCGCACTTGACGGGTGCAGAAGACTTGCTCTTGCCAATAAAGAAACTCTGGTTATGGCGGGAGATATATTTATGAAAATGGCAGAAGAGAAGGATGTTGAACTGGTCCCGGTTGATAGTGAGCATAGCGCGGTTTTTATGCTTCTGAAAAATCTGGAACACCGCGATGTGGGAAAGATTATTCTCACGGCATCAGGGGGGAGTCTAAGGGATTACCCTCTTGAGGAGCTTAAATCAGTTACTCCGGAGATCGCCCTGAAACATCCGACATGGAGTATGGGGAGTAAGATTACCATCGATTCTGCAACACTTATGAACAAAGGGTTTGAGGTTATTGAAGCTCATTATCTTTTCGATGCTGACTATGACTGTATAGATATAGTTATTCACCCGGAAAGCATTATACATTCAATGGTCGAAACAGTTGACGGTGCTGTTTATGCTCATATGGGGCAGGCTGATATGGCCCTCCCAATACTGAATGCGCTCACTTATCCTGAAAAGATCAGCAACAGTTTCGGGCGGCTGAATTTTGCTAAAGTCGGGAAGCTCACATTCAGAGAGTTCGACAGTAAAAGGTATCCGGCTCTTGAGATTTGTTATGAGGCGGGAAGAAAAGGCGGGAATATGCCGGCCCTGCTCAATGCTGCTAATGAGGAGTGTGTTTACGCTTTTCTTGATGGCAGGATAGCTTTCACTGACATCGTTACTGTAGTTGAAAAGACAATAGGCCTTTCTGAATTCAGAAACAATCCTGGTATAAATGAGATTTTTGAATCAGACAATGAGGCAAGAGATATAGCAAGAGGTTTGATAAGGGAGATTAGATTATGATGACATTGACATATATATTGGGGGCCTTCATTCTGCTGGGGCTCTGCATTTTTGTTCATGAACTGGGCCACCTGCTGGGCGGTAAAATGGTGGGGATAAAAGCGAGAGTTTTTTCCATGGGTTATGGAAAGGGAGTATGGAAGAAAAAATTCGGTGAAACCACCTACCAGATTACACTTATACCGCTCGGGGGCTATTGCCAGTTTTACGGAGAGGACCCCTCTGAAGAGAGATCCGGGCAGGGGTATGAATTTCTTTCTGCTCATCCTCTTAAAAGAATAGTTACAGTTGTAATGGGGCCTGTGTTTAATCTGATTTTTGGAATAATTCTTTTTTATATGATGAACCTTATAGGATATTCAAAAGAGACAAACAGGATTATGATCCCCTCTGAGATATCAGCTGGACAATATGTCTCCTCTGCGTATAAAGCGGGTCTTCGTACAGGTGACAGAATTACAGCCATAGACGGAAAGGAGATTCAGGCTTTTTCTGATATACAGACCGAAGTGTTCTTTTCTGACGGGAAAGAACTCAAAATATTTGTGGAAAGAGATGGAGAACAGAAAACCTTTAGCGTCATGCCAAACTCTGATTCCGGAGAAGGGCGGTTCACTATTGGTGTTATGCCTTATTCGAGTGGTATTACTGTAATGCGGACAGTCGCGGGTGGAACTGCCGATATGGCAGGCCTCGCAGATGGTGATATAATTACAAAAATTGATAATGTTGAAGTTCATTCTCCTTCTGATTTTTCAGAATATCTCCAGAAAAATACCGGAAAGGATGTGTCTGTTTATTATATCAGGGAAGGAGAGGCCGGAGCCGTATCTTTAAAGCCTGTTCTTTCGGAGATATATATTGTAACAAAACCAAGTGGAAAAAACAGGATCCAGAATTTTGTCGGAAATGAAGAGTTTATAAAAATCATTGATGCCGGAAGCGTAAGGGTAGACGGGAAACCTATTCGCACTTATAATGAATTTTTTAATGAGATTGAAAAATCATCAGGTCGAAATGTAATAGTTGATGTAAAAGATAAAAGATATGAAGGCGAAATTAAAGTAACCAAAAGGGCCATGATTGGTATAGAAATAGGGGTTGCTTTTGATATGGTTCATGTGCAATATGGTGTAATTGGAGGTCTTAAACAGGCCTTTATTGAACCATGGGAATTTATTCTCTTAAACCTTAAAGGATTTGGGATGCTCTTCTCCGGAGAGCTGAATGTGAGGGAAAACCTTTCTGGCCCCATAAGAATTGCCAAAATTGCGGGGGATGTCCTTTACGAGAGGGGAGTGGCTGATTTTATACTTCTCATGGCGAGGATCTCAATAATTCTTATGTTTATGAACCTTCTTCCTATACCGGCAGTTGATGGCAGCCATATACTTTTCTATACAATTGAAGCAGTAAGGGGTAAGCCAATAAAAGAGAGTATAATGATTAAAATTCAGACATTCGGTATAATTTTCCTTATAATACTTGGAGTTTTTGTAATCATCAATGATATTTCGATGCTCCCGGTTGTTCAGAACCTCTTTAAATAATATAAAAAGTAGCTGGAGATTTTATGAGTGAAATTGAATTATATAGTGGAAATTTTATTGGGAAAGAAGAAGAAATATTTAAGTCTTTAAAGAATGTAAAGTTTGGAGATTTGTTGCCGAAGGATGGTGCTTTCGCTTTTTTTTATGAACAGGTTTTGCACCCTGCAACTTCATTGTTTTTGAAATCAAAAAAAAGAGTAAAATTTTTCTATGTTGATCATGATGACTTTTTCCCAATGGTCATGGGCCAGGACCCGGAATGGGTGCTTGACGTGGATGAAAACCTTTTAAAAATCAACCTTTTGTTTCAGGCGGGGGAAGATCCCGTGCCTGTTATTTTCGTTTTTGATATTGCCCGGGGAGATTACAGGGACGCCATCCGTCTTATAAATAAAAGTGGAAAATTTGAACTTTATTTTATATCAATTCTTTATGGAGGGCTTGTTGTAGAAAATAAAGTGGAATTTAAAATTCCTAAATCAATATTGAAAACATTTAAAAGCATTAAATAAAAAACAGGCAGCAAACCCCTTTGCTGCCTTTAAACCTTTTTATCCAAAAAATAAAACCCGTAAAAAATTATTTAGAATCCAATTTCTGCGTCACATATAAGAATGACGCAGAAATGAGAATTTATTAATTAACCTGTTTAATCTCAATCTTCCTCGGTTTAACAGTTTCATGCTTATGAAGAAGAAGTGTCAGCACACCATTTTCCATGCTTGCTTCAACTTTCCCTCTATCTATGTCGTTGCCGATTCTGAAAGAGCGCCTGTAATCCATGCTGCTGAATTCGGAGTACTTGCATTTCTCATCAGCTTTATCTTCTATAGTACACTTTGCTGATATCACCAGCTCATTGTTTTCTATAAGAATATCGAGATTCTCTTTTGGAACACCCGGAATTTCCAGCTTCAGAGAGTAAAAATCTTCAGTCTCATAAATATCAGCAACAGGAACGTAAACCTTTCTCTCCTGGCTGTCGCTATATGTTAAATTTTTATCAGTTGCCATAATGAGCCTCCTTATATAATCTCAATTTTTTTTGGTTTGGCATCTTCTGATTTTTCAAGAGTGATGGAAAGAATTCCATCTTTTAAATCAGCCTTAATATTCTCCTGGTTTACTCTGTAAGGAAGTTTTATCGATTTTTTAAACTCCCCGAAAAATCTTTCCTTTCTCAGGTATGGTTTTTCTTCATAGTCATTCTTCTTTTCTCCTGAGATTACAAGGCTATTATCAACAAGCTGTATATCAATATCATCGGGTTTGAGCCCCGGCATGAGACTTTTAATTATAAGCCTGTCTTCCCCTTCGTAAATACGGATATGGGGGAACTCCCTGTAAGGCTCATATGATGTTCTTTTTGTAAAGAAATCATCAAATATATCCCTTAGATTCATAACATCATCGAAAAAATTGTATGTGTACATATTATCCTCCTTATTTTACATCAATTCTGATTTCTTTTGATTCTGCAGGCTTCTCTTTCGGAAGAGTTACCGTTAAAACTCCTTTTTTAAGCTCTGCCTTTATGTTGTCATTTTTTATACTATCAGGTAAAGATATGGACCTTGAGAAAGATCCCATTCTCCTCTCGGAAATAACAGAACCCCTGTTTCTGGTCTCTTTTCTTTCTTCAAGTCTTTCTCCTGATATTGTCATTATATTATCCTGAATGGATACATTGAGATCTTTTTCATCTATGCCGGCTACATCTGCTTTGATGTATACGTTTTTATCATCGTCATACATGTCAACAGCAGGGAGCCATTCAGAATCAAAGAATTCAACAGGGCTTAGGCTGAAGAAATTATCAAAGAGCCTGTCCATGCTGCTCCTGAGGGTTCGAACATCAGGAACAGTATTACTTTTTCTTGTTAGTCCGAATTTCATAGGGACATCCTCCTTAAATAAGTATTATTGTTAGCACTCATCTATATTGAGTGCTAACAATAATAAAATAAATATTTCTTTGAAAAACGTCAAGTAAAGTTCTGAATTTTTTTAAAATTTTTTAAAATTTTTTTGAAGTTTATTAATTGCTGTTTGAAACAGAGGTCCTATGTTTCCATTCAATGGCGTATTTGGTCAGTGCCGTACTACCTGATATATTCAGTTTGCTTTTTATACGTAGTTTATGGGCTTCTACGGTTTTTACGCTTATATTCATCAGTTTTGCTATTTCGCTGGTTTTAATTCCATTAGAAATTTGCTGGAATACTTCAAATTCTCTATCACTCAGGGTATTTACTATTGAAGTGTCATCATCGCCAGTTTTATTTACTATATTATTCAAGAGTTTTGAGGTTATGTTTTCGCTCAGATACAGGTTTCCCTTCATTATTATTCTGATAGCCTTGGTAATATTATCTGTCAGGTCATTTTTCATAATATAACCTTTAGCGCCTGCCTTTATAGCTCTCTCGGCATAGAGATTTTCGTCATGCATTGAGAGTACGAGTGTCTTTATTTTCGGGTATCTCTTTTTTAATCCCTTTATGAGGTCTATTCCATTTGTGGAACCCTTCAAAGATATATCCACAATTATAAGATCCGGAATGTTTTTTTCAATCGCCTTTACGGCGCTTTCAGCATCCTGTGCAGAGTTTATAACCTTCATATCTGGCTCACGGTCTATGAGCTGCTGAATTCCTTTTGCAACTATAGGGTGATCATCTACTATCAATATGTTTGTTACAGCATTTTTTTCTGAATTCATTTAAAGTACCTCAGATTTTACTTTTCTTATCGCTGAATGTACACTCGATAGCTGTTCCGCCGCCAGGATTATTCTTTATTTCAAGAAGGCCGCCAATAGAGCGCGCCCTGTACTTCATTATTTCAAGTCCTGCGCCGGATTCATTTTCATTATCTTCTGATATACCTTTGCCATTATCAACTATTTTTAATACTATCATGTTTTTTTGAGAGTAAATCGAAATTATGATACTGGTACATCCGGAATGTTTGAGTGAATTCATGACAGACTCATCTATTATATAGTAGAGCTCTTTTATTATATTTTCGTTCTTTATATCAAGACCTGGCTCAATTTTAAATTCATATTTGAGCTCATAATTTCTTGATATAGTAAGTGCTACGGCATCAATCATCTCCCTGAATTCGAGCCCGTAGTTTTTGTAAGGGATCAATCCGTGAGACAGGTCTCTCACATCTCCTATGCATTTTCTTATGGCATTTTCAATCTCGCCTGCCTCGGTGGAGAGTTCATCAGAAATTGTTTTAAGCTTGTCAGAAAGGAGTCGTGATTTTATCGCAACAGCAAGCAGATCGTGGCCGAGATCATCATGAAGTGCTATCCCGACTTTTTTTCGTTCCTGGTGCATAACCTCAAGTATTTTTGTCTCAAGCTGTACCCGTTCTGTAATATCTGTTGAATTCATAACAACTCCCTTTATTACAGAATTATCTATATCGGGGTGGAGTGATATCTCCATAAGCCTGACCCTGCTTTCCTGTCTGAACCAGACTTCAGTTTTAACCTCCTCTCCTCGAAGAGCAGAATTTATACTTTCCAGTATCTTTTCTACACCGGCTGCTGAACCAAGGCGTTTTCGAAAGAGATCCACCACGTTAATCCCGCTGTGGCTTCCGTTGATTTTATGAAATTTCTGAAAAGCCTCGTTTGATGACCTGATAATACCCTCTGAATCAAAATATGCGAGCATTCCGGAAGATTTTGCGACAATCATTCCCGCAATTTCAAGCTGGGTATATGCGGATTTTCTTTCATAAAGATTTACAATCAGTTCGCCTGAAATTTTTAAAATAGTCTTTAACAAATCTGAAAATTTATTTATTGGTTTTAATGAACTGAACCCGAGATAACCGATAGTTCTGTTGTTAAAATAGAGAGGTATAAGCATTGCTGATTTTATATTTCTGGAAAAAATTTTTGTTTTTCCTGAATTTTTTGAAAAATTAATTTTTCTGACATCGGGGATCATTATGGCTTCGTTTTTTTTCTTTCTTTTCCAGCCTGGCGGGATGTCGTCTTTTTTTATTGTATAAACTGAAGGTTCGAAATTTCCGGAACACCATTCATAGGAAATGACAAGGTCGTGAGCCGGAGTTGTGTAAAGGGCTATATAAGCTCTGTCTGCATCGGCAAATTTTGTAATAAGCTTCAGTATTTTGTTTAAATGCGGGTCTATTTCGGTAAACTGGATATTAATTGATTCAAGTGCCAGACGTGTCAGGATGCTTTCAAACTGCATGAGTGAATTGATAATCTTTTCATTTTCAATCTGTTCAGTCTTATCTTCTGATATTATTACCCTCAGGCCGGGGACGGTTTTTCTACCTGCACTTATTATCCGGTGTTCAAAAAATAATTCCTTTTTGTTATTTGTTATGCGGCTTTTCGTTATACCTTTTTTGTTATTATTCATTGAGGCGGCATCAATGGAAAGTAGAACTTTCACATCCTTGCCTGTAACATCCATGCCGAAAAATTTAAGGGCATAGGAATTTTGCCATTTTATTATATCATTTTCATCAATGATACAGATTATATGCGGAGAAATATCTATAACCTTATAAAAAATACTGAAGTCCTGCATCGGATTTTCTGCTATATCTCCCTGTCAATTGCTGTTCCTGACATAGCATCTACAGGACAGGCCTGCCTGCATAGGCCGCATGCGACGCACTTGTCGGGGTGAAATTCTACCTCCATCGTTTCGCGGTTTATTATAAGGGCGTCAACCCTGCAAACAGCAGTGCAGGCTCCGCAGTGCACACATTTGGTTTCATCTCTCTTTATCATGTCAGCAAGAATCTGGATTTCGACTCCTTCATCTTTGAAGTAACTGATAGTTGTTTCAAGCTGCTCCTCTGTTCCCCGCAGTTCAAGAATGATTCTCCCTTCGAGCTTTGGAAATATTTTAGCTTCAAGAACATTGAATATTATATCAAAGTCTTTTGCTATACGGTATATAATGGGTTTGTACATTATCTCCTTTCTAAACAGAAGGAGTACATTTATCGATTTCATATCATTCCTCTTATAATTAAGTATTAGCTTTCATTTTATTTCGGCAATATTAAATTTTAAAAACATCCTATATTATAACTGAATAAAATTTAAGCATGTTCATCAGCCTGTAAATTATTCGGGGCTGCAAAGCTCAATAGCTCCCTGAGCAACAAGCTTATCCCTGTAGATTATCATGCAACCGGTGACTCCTTTTACTGACATAGCGTAATCAATTGCTTTCTGCATGTCGCCGTCACACTGAACAAGATTGCATGTCCCTGTCGCAACAGCATCAGCGAGAGCTCCGTATGACGCGATTACTGTTGCCGCATCGGCCTTTCCGAAACTGAGAGAATGCCCCAGGTTAGATGTGGATGTGCATACTGAACACGGGGTATCGTCCGGGTTAATCATCAGCCATATTTTATCCCTGAAATGGATGTTGTTTGTATAGACTCCGATAACCGCCGGTGATTTTACCTTCATCCATATATCACCGCCATTTTCAACAATTACTTCACTGCTGTATTGTAGTAGGTTTCTTCCTACTTCCTCTGCAATCGCGCCTGCCACTGCTGCCATAGGGCCAACTCCTGCTTCCGCGGATGCCTGGTACATTTCGCCTGCGATATCAGGCTCATCTCCGGGAGAGGATAAAGGCTCCAGGGAGTAGAGAAAATTGTTATACAATTTTATGTGGTTCTCCAGCTCTCCCCTGGTTTTTTCAAGAATCCTGGATGCTTCCGCTGAAAGATCAGTGTCGGCAGATATGTAAAGATCGGTGGTATCCATTTTAACATTAAATACGACACCCCTTGAATCTTCGTAATTTCTGTAGAATCTCCGGGTGTGCTTCATCTAGCTCTTCACATAAGGGACTGTTGGTATCGGCAGTTGAGGCACTCCTACAGTAAAGCCGTTTTCTATCCACTCACGGAGGAGTATGGCAATTTTTTTTGCTTTCGGATAACTGGAGAGAGGTGATGAAGGGATGCTCCTCCCCCTGAAATTAACAAAGCCTGATTTAAGTTCAGCGTATGTTACTTCACACAATGATTTAGGGTTGCCATCCGGGTAATCGATTCCATAATCAATAACCTGCGCCTTGATATCCCTGTCGGACATACCTGTAAAAAATGCCAGATCCTCGTTGAGTATAGGGATTGGGATTCCTATGCCGACCATCATTGAACATCCGTAGCCTGTAAGTGAGGCTCCCCTTATGAACTCGCTACTCATGCTTTTCATATCTCCGCAGACGGCAATTGTTCCGGCACCTTCTCTCACCATTCCATTTTCATCCCGCATAGAATCCGGCGAATGCTGAGTCCCATTCCATGTTACTGCTCCAACTGCTCCCCCGAGAAATATTTTTGTCCCGGTACCGATTGTCCAGTAGTAAGGATCGTTAAGGAGCGGACTGAGCTGCCCCGCGCTTGAATAGGTTATATTACCCATATCGGGCTTAAGTATACCCATGTATGTATATTTGATTTTTTTCGAAAGGTTAACCGCTACATTATAGTTCTGGTAGCAGTTTCTCGGATTATAGAGGATGGCATTACGGAGGTCATTTATTGTAACTGTTCTTTCATAATCTTTAAGCGGGTAGCAGTCTGTACCATAACCTTTTGCTTTGAGTTTTACCTGCCTGCCTGCGATAAGATCTTCAATTACATGCCCTCCACCGTAACGGAATGAGCCGGGATGCACCATGTTAAGCGGATCATCATCTTTTACCTGTGTCGCTCCAAGATAGCAGTCAACTGCCGCGATTCCACCATATGCTTCAACATCATTGAGCCAGACTTTTGAAGCCCTCATCTTCGGCTTTGTGTGGCCGAAATTGAGAAAGGCTCCTGATGAGCACATTACGCCGAATGTCCCTGTTGTGACAACATCAACTTTTTCAAATGCCTTTTTAACGCCTTCATTTTTTACAATGCCAGGCATTTCGTCAGCGGTTACTACAACAGCCTTTCCTTTTTTGATTTTATCGTTTATCTCTTCGTAGCTTTTTTTTATTTCAATCTCACTCATTGATGCCTCTTTTTTGTGATTATAGGGAGTTCATAATAGGTAAATGTTAAGTAATACCAATATCTTCAAGTATTTTTTCAGTAATAAATCCTAAAGCCGGGTTTTAATGAAAAAATAGTTGTATAGGGAGGGCCGTGATTATATTTATATTACTATCTTATCTCTACGGGGAATAATATGAAAAAATTTTATTGTGTCATAATTTTTCTACTGCTTTTATCGCCTCTCTCCTTTGGAGATGTTATTGGTGATACAGAGTCAATGACTCCTTCTGATGTCAATATTTTTGCTAAAACCAGGCATATTGGAAGGCTTCTAAAAACAGCAAACTATATCATTTATAATATTCTGGATGAAGAACAAAGAAACGGTATAATTGGAGATAAAAACACGTTTTTGGATAAAACCGGGATCGATTATCTAGATGAGAATTCATTGAAAAATTTCGGTATAGATACATCAAAACAGGTGTCATTTGCCATTTTTGAAAAGGACAACCAGAGAGACGTTATGCTCATTTTCCTTCCTGTAAAGGATGAAAAGGAATTTACTCTGAAGTTTACAGAAGTATTAAAAAAATCCTCTGACGAAAAGGATGGGAATGTAATCTCTCCGGTTAAGGCAAAGTATAAAAACATAATAGTTACGAAACTTCAGGATGATATGTATGTTACTGGACTTGGAGGATATTTTATAATTGGTTCAACCGATGATATTGTAAGAAAAGTGATAGATATCAGGGAAGCCAGAAGCGGTTCGCTTGTTCTGACAGATGAATATAAAGATTATATTTCCAGGGATAAAAATAATTACGATATAAATGCTTTTATATCAAGAAAATTCCTTGAGCAGTTTAATTCATCTTCCAGGGGGGAGGGATACGGATCTGCTGAAAACCGGGATGTTATCCTGACACAGGGGGGCGAAGCTAATGCCCGGGATATCGATACAAATAATCTTATAAAGGCTATTGATTATATTTCTGCCGGTATTGGTTTTGATGGAAATAAGTTTCAGGTTAACGGGGCTGTTAAGCTTTCCAGTGACAACCCCTATGTTGAAATGATTCTGGGGCTGCTGAAAACAGGTGAGAACGGGAGAGCGTTGTTTGTGCGGAATGCCGATTCAACTGTATTTCTTTCTCTTAATTACAAATATCTTGATAACCTATGCGGAAGCGGAATTCCGATATGTATGCAGTATAACCAGATGAAGGCTGATCTTAAGAAGGATATTGGAGTAGATTTTGAGAAAGATATTATCCCGTACTATACCGGTGTAATGAATGTTATATCTATCGATTCAGGTACATCAGGAGGAATGGGGGATATAGTTGTTTTTCTCCCCTTCAATGATGAGAAAAAAGTCGAAGATGTCTGGCGAAAGTTCAGGAGCGCAAGTCAGGCCAAATATTCAAAAACTAAAAAATTTGGTGAAGAGAAGATCAACGGCAAAAAAACTTTCTGGTACATCGATGAGACACAAATGCGTTTTTTCGTTGCATATGACACCAGAGGGATATATGCGGGTAACAGTACAGGACTTATTAAGGCAGCATTAAAAAGCGATTCAATGGATAAGGCGAAGGATACAGGGAGGCTCGCGACAATTCTGAATGATAAAACATTTTTCCTTGTTAATATCAGGAAGAATAATTTTATAAAGAGTATGCTTCAGATGCGGGCGCAGGGAACACCGGGCCTGGGAGCCGGGCTCTCTCATATCGGTGAAGTGAACGTATTCTGTGAAAAAAAGGATAAGATGGTTTCAATTGATTTTGATGTTGAGAT
>CAZVFJ010000024.1:14605-23086 GCA_964625825.1 uncultured Leptospirales bacterium
GGAGCTGTGAAGGGGAAATGAGATATGTATTCGGGCCTGTTAATTCAAGGAGGTTGGGAGTATCTCTGGGTCTTGATATAATCCCTTTCAAACTCTGCTCTTTCAATTGTGTCTACTGTGAATGTGGAGCAACTAACATACTTACTACAGATGTGAAGGAATACATTCCCGCGGAAGATATTATAACGGAGATAGATTCTGTACTGTTAAAGTCTCCGGAACTTGATGTTGTCACTTTCTCAGGGTCAGGGGAGCCTACACTTAACAGCGGGATTGGGAAAATAATCAGGCATTTGAAGGATAATTATCCTCAGTATAAAGTTGTTGTAATTACAAACAGCACGCTTATGCATAGAGTCGATGTGAGGAACAACATACTTCAGGCGGATATGATTTTCCCCTCCCTTGATGCAGTGAGTGACGAAGTATTTCATAAGATTATGAGGCCTGCATCAGGAGTTAATGTGCAGGATATAATAAACGGCCTCGTATCTCTTCGCAAAGAATATGCGGGAAAGATTTATCTTGAGATTTTTATAATTGAAGGAATAAATGATTCTCCGGCTGAACTTAAACTATTGAAGGAAGCGGCAGAAAGAATTGCACCTGACGGGATACATTTAAACAGCCTCGACAGGCCGGGTACGGAAAAATGGGTAAAACCTGTATCTTTTCAACGGATGTCCGAGATAAAAAGTTTTTTTGAACCTCTGCCTGTTAAGATTATAGGGAAGGCTGCGGAGCAGGTGGAACACTTGTATTATAATAGCGGGATTGAACAGCTGATTCTTGATAATCTGCGGGATAAAACTGTAACAGCTGAGGAACTGGCCTCATCACTCGGGGTCAGGGTTGTTGACGTGATTAGGGGAGCAAAGAGGCTTGAGGAGAAGGGTAAAGCCGGAATTATCAGGGGAGATAATTCCGGTATCTATAAAATTATTAAATGATCATCTTACGCGGATGAATTCAACCTCGCAGTTTGAAACTCCGCCTGCCTGCTGGCTCAGAAGATATATTCCCCGTTCATTTAATCTATTTTCTGATACAGGCTGAATTCTCCCTGATACAAGCTGACCATCAATGGAGAGTGAAGCAAATTTTCCGTCAGTGGATGAAATTTCATAGTTATGCCAGTCTGTTGTATGAAGCGGGATACCCCTGCCGTTAACATCAATCTTTTCTGTTTCGATCCTGAGAGTAAAGACGTTTCCCCTGTCTATGGCGTATGCAGCGAGTATTAGCGGTGACCCTGAGATAAATCTGGCACGCACCAGCATCCTGAAATTTCGTGATACATTAAACCTGCTGTATAAACCGGTATCGCCTATACCTTTTGAGTTGAAAACGATCAGATTACCCTGTGCATGCTTTTTGAAATTAACAGCAGTGGCATCTGCTCCAGGAATATGCGTCCAGTTCTCCGGGGTATTTGAATCTGTCCATGAAGTAAAATTGTCATCAAGGCTCCATACTTCGATATCAGAAACAACCGCAATTTTCTGAATATCAAGTGGGGCAAGAAATTTTCCGAATATCCATCCGTTTACACCTCTAAGGGTCGCTATCCTGTACCAGTAATCCCTTGTGTCGCCTACCTGGATTGTGTCCATCGATTTTTCGAGCTGTATCAGTATTTCATCTTTTACGGTTTTACCCGTAAGAGCTCCGTTTACACCCGGAGAATTACGGAGGTTAACCCCGTCACCCGCTGACGTAAAAATGCGTGATACTTCCTGGCTTGTGGGGTATTTTACGGCATGAGCAAGTATAATGTTTTTTAGAAATTCCTGGTTTGGTTCCATGCCTGTTGCCCCGTCACGGATGGCATCAAAAATGATTGAAACAAGTTGTGGTGTATATGTTGATCCCGGATATTTTTTATAGAACCTGTTTATATGGTCAAAAATACGGGAAGGTTCAATCGCAATAATCTTCTTTATTTCATGAAAGTCAATGTCTTCTATAAACTGGCTCCCCCTGTATTTTGCTGTAAATTCATTATAAAAGAGGCCCTTTGAAATGATCCTGCTTCTTTTCGGCGCGGCAAAAAAAACAAGGTCAGCCCCTGTTTTGTTATTAATTTTTGAAAGTTTGTTTTCTATTTTCATTTTGTATCTGGTGAATTCAGGATTATCCCTGTTTTCGAGGGATGCATCTTTAAGTTCATCATCGTAATCAGATTCGATCTCCTCAGTAAGGCTGTTAAGAGATTTACATCTGAAGTAGTGCATTTTTTCCGCTTCATCATATCCTGCTGAAGGAATGAGCCTGTTCAGTATAACGATTGCATCTATGTAATCGCCGTTTTCATATTCATTTATAGCTGTATCAACTGTGTCGTCCCCTGTAAGGAGTATTACCAGTGAAACTATAATTACTACGGATAAAGCAATAAGTCCGATTATTGCAGATTTTTTCATTAAATATTATCCTCCGATTAAGAGAGAAGTTTTTCTTTTACCATTATGTCCATAAGGTTGCTTCCCTTTTCTACAAAGAGTCCGGTTGACCGGGCATCCTTTTCACTATAGGCCGGGGCGCTATATTTTTTTCTTTCATTATCAAAAATTCCATGGCTGGGGTATATACAGAACGGCACAGGGTCGGATATATGAGTCCTGACTTTTATCGGTGTCGGATGATCGGGCATTACAAGCATAACAAAATTTTGGTACTCTTTAATAATTTCAAGAGCAGGACCGACAATCTTTGCGTCGAAATCCTCTATTGATTTTAATTTATGTTCGATATTACCTTCATGCCCTGATTCGTCGGGAGCTTCTACATGCAGAAAAACCAGGTCGAAGTCCTTGAGCCCTTTAGCGAGAGCAGAAGCCTTACCCGCGTAGTTTGTATCGAGATAACCGGTTACACCGTCAACATGCAGAGGCTTGAGTCCGGCAGCTTTCCCGATGCCGTGTATAAGGTCTACGGCCGATATCGTGTACCCTTTTAAACCGAATTTTTCAGAGAAAGGTTCCATTGCAGGCTTTCTCCCTCCTCCCCATAACCATACAGATTCAGGGGCACCTTTATATTTCTCTTTTGAATTTTTTATTGTTTCAGATGATGCGATAATCCCTGATGAAACTTTCATTATTTCACGAAGGAGTTCTGAACCATCACCTGACGGAAGATATTGTTCTGTGCTCAAGGTCTGAATATCATGAGGTGGGGTTGTTTCTGTGATGCCGTTGTACGGGTAATCCCTCCATACAACTATATTTCTGTATGATACACCGGGATAAAATTCAATGCCGGGGAATTTAATCTTATCCGCGAGTTCATTGATCACAATCTCAGTAAGCCTGCTGTCTATGTGGTCAGAGGTAAAGTCATTCATCACTCCACCTGATGCGTTGACTATATTGCACCTGAACGCAACATCATTCGTTCCTAAAACAATATCCATGTTAATAGCTTCGAGTGGAGCGCGCCCTGTAAAATATTTTGCAGGATCGTAGCCGAAGATTGATAGGTTGGCAGTATCGCTCCCGGGAGTCATCCCTTCAGGCACAGTACGCGTCATCCCGCACACACCGTTTTTTGCTATGAAGTCCATATTCGGAGTTTCAGCATATTCAAGAACTGTTTTTCCGTTAAGCTCTTCAAGGGGGAGGTCAGCCATCCCGTCTCCAAGTAGTATAATATATTTTTTATTATTCATAAAATCACCGTTTAGAAGATATGCATCTATCATGCATTTTCAGAATGATGTCAATATTTTTTATTAACTATACAGATGATTAAAACAAACAGACATATAAAACTTTAGTTTAAAATATTGACAGAAAAAAATTAATATATTTTTTATTACAGGCATCATTTTTTATGTACCGCCCTTACTGTTACATTATATGTCCTATTGGATGGATCACCTGGCTGCTGGAAAGGGTCTCTCTCTTCGGTGTGCGTTTTAAGCCTCAAGAGTGCACCAGATGTCTTAATTGTGTAACGAATACCAGCTGTCCTGCTGTAGAGGCCATTATAAATGAGAAGGCCTGGAAAGCCGATTGTTTTGCCTGCGGCCGATGTATTGCAGAATGTCCCACAGACGCATTGCATTTCAGTATCACCGCTAAAGGGGTGAATAAACTAAAATAGTCTGCCTGTTGGTATTTTATATTTTATTTCAGTTCCCTCCTCAGGATCTTTCCTACATTTGTTTTTGGAAGAGTATCTCTGAATTCTATTACTTTCGGAATTTTATACTTTGTAAGATTCGCCCTGCAGTGATTCAGAATTTCTTCTTTAGTAAGGTCAGGATCTTTTTTAACAATGAAGAGTCTCATATACTCGTTTCCATCTTCATCTTTAGCGCCCGCGGCTCCTGCTTCAAGTACCCCGGGATGCATGATTGCGACCTGCTCGATCTCATTCGGGTAAACATTAAAACCGGAGATTATAATCATATCCTTTTTCCGGTCAACAATGGTAATAAATCCATCCTCGTCGATATAACCGAGGTCACCGGTTTTAAACCATCCGTTTACAAAGACAAGGGATGTCTCTTGAGGCTTTTGCCAATATCCTTCCATTACCTGCGGGCCCTTCGCAAGAATTTCACCTGTAGTACCTGTCGGGACTTCGTTGCCTTTATCATCAGCTATTATTATTTCTGTTGATGGTAGAGGCAGTCCTATTGTTCCAACCCTGTCTGTACCGTCAATGGGATTACATGTCAGTACAGGCGAAGTCTCGGTTAACCCGTATCCTTCACATATAGACATGCCGGTTATCTTAAGCCATCTTGCTGCAACGGCTTTCTGCAGCGCCATTCCTCCCGCAATAACAACTTTCAGCGATAAAAAATTCATTTTTTGAAAATCGGGATTATTAACCATGGCGTTGAAGAGAGTATTGACTCCTGTCATTGAAGTGAATTTGTGCGTTTTAATTTCTTTGATAAAATTAGGTATATCCCTCGGGTCTGTTATAAGAATATTTTTCGCTCCCTTATTGAAATGTGAAAAGAGGTTAACAGTAAGGGCGAAGATATGATAGAGAGGCAGAGGTGTTATAACAATCTCTTTCCTGTCAATGATGGAGGGGATCATCCATGCTGAAATCTGTTCAACATTTGCCAGGATATTTTTGTGCTTTAGTATCGCTCCTTTTGCGACACCTGTTGTCCCTCCGGTATACTGGAGAAATGCGATATCCTCCTTGTTTAATTCGACAGGTATAAACTTTTCTTTAGCTCCCTCTTTCAGTGCATCATTGAATTTCACTGCACCGGGGAGCTTGAAAGGTTTCACCATCTTCTTAATTCTTTTTACCACAAAGTTTATCAGTGAGCCTTTTACACCTCCGACAAGGTCACCAATCTCACTTACAACAACAGTATTAATTCCCGTTGTGGATATAATCTCTTCAAGGTTAGATGCATAATTGGCCATGATTACAATAGCTTTTGCGTCTGAATCCTGAAACTTATCCTTCATCTCTCTTGAAGTGTATAGTGGATTTGTGTTAACAATAGTAAGTCCTGCCCTGAGAGCACCGAAAAGAGCCACAGGATACTGTAAGGTATTGGGGAGCTGAATAGCTATCCTGTCACCTTTCTGTAGTCCCCGTTTTTGAAGGAATGATGCAAAATTACGGGTTAACCTGTCTATCTCATTGTAAGTTAGAATTTTATCGAAGCTTTCAAAGGCCGGGAGATCTTCATAACGCCCAACGCATTGTTTAAATAGATCAACCAGGGAGCTGTATCTCTCAGGATCTATTTCATGAGGTATTTTTTCCGGATATTTTTTAAACCATACATAGTCTTTCATATCGGTATCCTCTCTATATTTTTTAAAAGCCCATATTCCCATCTTAAATTTAGAAAGAAGGAAGGGATAAAGCAAATTAAGTGTAAAGTTTAGCATTCAGAAATTTTTATAAAAAAGTGAGAATATGGAGTCAAAAAAAGAGGAGAGTGGTGAGCGCGGGATTATTAATTACAGATAAATAAACAATATGAATTCCGGTAATTAATTTAATTTTTTTTAAATTTTATAAAAAAAATGTATTATAGATAAAATCTATAGTATATGCGCTTTATTTTATAATAAACGGCTATAATCGGATATAATAAATTTTAAACAGATTTAATTTTGCTGCCAGAGGTAGCGAAATTACGAACAGGGAGTGATCTCCTGTTTTACTCGTTTGCTCTTTTAAAACTGTATTATGGTGCAATGTTTGCCTGCCTGCTTGTGCTTCTGGAATGACGGATTATCCGGCATTCCAGATTATATCCCGGTTGTTGTAATAACAGCCTTTAACTGGTATTTAACGGCTGAATCTGACTGCCTTCAGGTTCAGTCTGGCAAGGAAGCCAGAAAAAGAGAAACAAAGGAGTGTAAAATGATTATCAATCACAACATGAGCGCGATTAACGCGAACAGAACATTAAAGTTTACTCACTGGAGAGTGGATTCAAGTATGGCTAAACTCTCTTCAGGAGAAAGAATCAACAAGGCTGGTGATGATGCTTCAGGTCTTGCGGTATCTGAAAAAATGAGGACCCAGATTAACGGCCTCAGACAGGCGGAAAGGAATACAGAGGACGGTATGTCTTTTGTCCAGACTGCTGAAGGGTATCTCAACCAGACATCAATGGTTATCCAGAGGGTCAGGGTTCTCGCAATCCAGTCCGCAAACGGTATTTATTCCGCTGCTGACAGACAGCTGATCCAGGTGGAAGTATCTGCCCTTGTTGATGAGGTTGACAGAACCGCTTCAACAGCTGAATTCAACAGATTCAAGGTTCTGACAGGCGATTTCTCAAGGATTAACCCTAAAGCAAGCATGTGGTTTCATATGGGGGCAAACCAGAACCAGAGGGAGAGAGTGTATATCGGAACTATGACTGCTGCGTCCTTCAAGTTTAAAGACGGCACAGGAAAGGTTTCACTTTCGCTCGAATCTCCTGAAGGGGCAAACCAGGCGATTGGAATTCTCGATGAAGCACTGCAGAGACTTTCCAAACAGAGAGCTGATCTTGGCGCGTACTATAACAGGCTCGATTTTGCTGCTAAGGGACTTATGACTGCCTACGAGAATATCCAGGCATCTGAGTCACGGATCAGGGACGCTGATATGGCTGAAGAGATGGTAAACTTCACAAAGGATCAGGTTCTTGTCCAGAGTGGTACATCAATGCTTGCACAGGCGAATGTCCAGAATCAGTCTATTCTCAGACTGCTTGGTTCGATTTAAACTGCACATGATACAGTGAAAAAGTTAGTAACTGGTAGCAATGGTTCTTTGAAATTTAACCGGTTCTCGGCCCTCCACAAAACGGGTCCGGAACTGTTTCATACCTCGCAACTTGCCGGTTTTTCCGGCAGCCCGTAATGTCGGGAGGGCATTACGGGCTGCCGGAGATTTTCCGGTGGCCTTTAGTTGCCAGGATTATGGGCAGTCCGGCAGCGTAATAAGGAGAAAACCTTCGGGCCTGTAGAGGCCCCTTTTGCGGCATGATGTCACAATTGAAAAACGCGAACTGTACAGACATAGAACAGGCAGTTCGGTAAAAAACCAAGGGAGGGTTAAAATGAGAATCAATCATAACATGAGTGCCATATTTGCGAACAGGCAGATGCAGACTGTAGCTGCGAGATTGGATAAGTCTATTGAAAAACTCGCGTCCGGTGAAATGATTAACCGTGCCGGTGATGACGCTTCGGGGCTTGCTGTTTCAGAAAAGATGAGGACCCAGATTAACGGGCTCATCCAGGCCGAGAAGAACTCTCAGAACGGGATTTCATTCATTCAGGTAGCAGAAGGGTCTTTTCAGCAGCTTAACGATAATATGCAGCGAATCAGGTCGCTCGCTGTCCAGTCCGCTAACGGAATTTATTCCAACAGCGACAGGACACAGATACAGGTTGAGGTTTCTCAACTTATAGATGAGATCGATCGTGTTTCTACATCTGCGGAATTTAACAGGCTGAAGATGCTGACAGGAGCTTTTTCACGGAAGAGTAAGACTGCCAGCATGTTCTTCCAGGTTGGCGCAAACAGCAACCAGAGAATCCGTGTCTACATTACCACCATGAATGCGAGAGCTTTGAATTTAGTGGAAGGGAATAAAAAACGATCTATTTCCACAGTCGGGCAGGCAAACTCCATGATAGGGTATATCGATTCAGCTCTTGAAAAATTGAATCGGCAAAGAGCGGATCTCGGAGCCTATTACAACAGGCTTGAGAACACTATCAAGTCTCTTTCACTCTCTTACGAGAACATGATGGCCGCGGACTCAAGGATTCGGGATGTTGATATGGCAGCTGAGATGGTTAATTTTACAAGGGATCAGATTCTTGTACAGACTGGTACTGCGATGTTGGCTCAGGCTAATTTTAAGCCTCAGCTTATAATGAAACTGGTTGAATAAGAGTCATCTATGTCTGATTGCCGGGCAGTGCGGCTAAAGACAACCCTCTCCGGTCCGGGAACCCGGGGAGGGTAAACTTTTTTAAA
>CAZVFJ010000025.1:0-6566 GCA_964625825.1 uncultured Leptospirales bacterium
CTGTTTTTTAATCTCATTCAATTCTTCGGGTGAGAAGACAGAAGTAGATTAATAATATAATGAATATATTCCCGGACGTTATCGTTTCATCAAAATAGTATAGATGTATATTATCTTAAAATGTTTTGTTTTAAGATATACATTATAATAATGATGCTATAAAAAAATAAAGTAATAATTGATGGTTATAATCAAAAATAATAATAGCAGGAACCCAGACGGGCTTGTAAAGGGCTGTCGTCTCTTTCCATTGTGAAAAATTGCTGTATTGGTTTAATTATAAGAATATAAAATTATTATAACAGAGAGACTATGGGTGACGGTCTTAATAAATAAAAAGGGGCAAATTCTCTTGACAATTATACCACAGTTGAAGTTATTTTTATTAATTGCTTTTAATACCTAATAAAAAAATCAGAATGAATAAAAAAGATAAAAATATTTTCTGCCCCTATTGTGATTATACAGGGATAATTCATAATGCATCATTTGAAATTACAGGGGATAACGCCCTCTCTCCATGCCCGAAATGCGTAATACCAAAATGCAAATGCGGAGGGGAGGAGCCATATTATTACAGTGACGGGGAGAATATAAAAGCCTGCTTCTGCCGTGATATCCGTCTGAAAATAGACAGGGTGCTTGAAATATATAACGCATCCGGGATTGACAGCAAAAAATTCAGGTGGAAAACAATCAATGATTTCAGGGCCTCAAATAAATTCGCCTCGGAAGCCAAAAATGCAGCATATGATATAATCAGAAATTTTCCTGATGTGAACAAGGGGCTTTATCTCTGGGGGAACCCGGGTACAGGAAAGACTCTTCTTTCATGCATAATTCTTACCGAGATTATAACGCATCATGCTGTGAATGGCAAGTTTATCAAAATTTCCAGGAATTTTTTCAATCTTCTGCGATCAACATTTGTGGAAGGATCTGAGCGATATGGACAATCCGGAAGGATAGAGAAGGACCTTGCCTCTGTAGATGTGCTTGTAATTGATGATTTTGGAGTGCAGAGAGACTCCCCGTGGGAACAGGAGACTCTCTATAATCTTATAGACGCCAGATATGAAGCTGAAAAATTTACTATTATAACATCAAACAATAATCCGGAAAAATCCTTGAAAGAGCTTTCAGAGGGAAGGATACTTTCGAGATTACGTGAGATGTGCAGAATCCTTGAACTTAGCGGCGAGGATTACAGAGAGAAGAAGTAATGGCTTATGCATATATTGGACTTGGAAGTAATCTTGGTGATAGAGAGAGATACCTTTCAGACGCGGTAACAATGATTATCAAAGAATCATCATCGAAGCTCGTCGCGGAGAGTTCTATTCTTGAGACTAAGGCTGTTGATTTTACCGAACAACCCGATTTTCTTAATCAGGTTATTCTCGTCATAACATCTCTCACTCCTGTTGAGCTTCTTATATCTCTGAAGGGGATAGAAAAGAGGCTCGGGAGAATGAAACGATTCAGCAAGGGCCCGCGGGAAATTGATCTCGATATCCTTCTTTATGATAATCTCGTTATAAAAAGTGATGTTCTGATAATCCCGCATCCGGAAATACTTAACAGGGATTTTATACTACAAAGCCTGATTGAGTTGAGCCCTGAGCTGACTGACCCTGTCACTGGGGGAAAATATTGCGAATACCGGGAAGAAAAGAACTATAATAATTTATGAAGTTCGGAATTTGATAGATTACAAATTTTATTTGAAATACCTTCTGCCTGAGCTAAATTAAAAGATAGTTTAAAATAGGCTTTAGCAGATAAGAGCATTTATAAATATATGGAGGAAAATATGAGCGTTAAAATTTCAGTGAACGGTTTTGGAAGGATAGGCCGTAATGTTGTCAGAGGGATTTTCATGTATCCTGAAAAGTATGGTAATGTTGAGATCGTAAGTATAAATGATCTTACAGATGCAAAGACTCTTGCACATCTTTTCAAATACGATTCAATATTTGGTATTTTTGACGGTGAAGTCTCTTATGATGAAAATTCTATTACAGTAAACGGGAAAAAAATTAAAGTACATTCTGAGAAAGATGCCGCTGCCTTACCATGGAAAGCTGAAGGTATCGATGTTGTAATTGAATCCACAGGTAAATACACAGAAAGAGATAAAGCGGAAGCACACCTTAAAGCTGGCGCTGGAAGAGTAATTATTTCTGCGCCGGGTAAAAAAGAGGATATAACAATTGTTATGGGCGTTAATGAAGGAATGTTCGATAAGTCTGCACATAAAGTAATATCAAACGCATCATGTACAACAAACTGTCTTGCCCCTATTGCGAAAGTTATTAATGATAGTTTCGGGATAGAAAAAGGGCTTATGACCACAATTCATTCTTATACAAATGACCAGAAGGTGCTTGACGCTCCTCATAAAGACCTCCGACGTGCCAGGGCCGCGGCCATGTCTATGATCCCTACTACCACAGGAGCTGCCAAGGCAGTAGCACTTGTTATTCCTGATCTTAAAGGTAAACTTGATGGCGGAGCAATCAGGGTCCCGACTCCCGATGTATCTATCGTTGACCTTACTTGCACATTGAAAAAGGACGTTACGGTCGAAGAGGTAAACAGGGCAGTAAAAGAAGCTGCTGAAGGCCCACTGAAAGGCATACTGCAGTATTGTGAAGAACCTCTCGTTTCAATGGATTTTAAAGGAAACAGCTATTCATCAATTTTTGATGCGCCACTGACCAAAGTTTCAGGAGGAAATCTTCTGAAAGTTCTCAGCTGGTATGATAACGAATGGGCCTATTCATTGAGGTGCATTGACCTCGCCCTTTATATCTCCAGATAAAATCGTATCAGAATTTCGGAGGATTAATAGATGAAAAGACGGCAGATATTTGCGGGTAACTGGAAGATGTATAAGACCCGCGGTGAAGCTGAAAATCTTATAAATGGACTCCTTGGCGGGGTTACTCAAAAGCCCGGGAGGGAATATGTAGTATTCCCACCTTCTACTGTTCTGGCTCAGGTTTCTGAACTTTGCCGGAACTCCCCTTTTAAAACAGGTGCACAGAATATGTATCATGAAATACAGGGGGCTTTTACCGGAGAAATTTCTCCCATAATGGTGAACGACTGTGGGGCTTCGTTTATACTTGTCGGCCACTCCGAAAGGAGGCATGTTTTCCATGAAACAGATGAAGATGTGAATCTTAAGGTAAAAGCAGCCCTTGAAAACGGGCTTGAGCCGATGGTCTGTGTTGGTGAACTGCTTGAAGAGAGGGATGGCGGTAAAACAGGTTCCGTGCTGGAAAAACAGATAAAAGGGGCATTTTTGGGTCTTAAACCTGAAAATATGGATAAAATTTCGATAGCATACGAGCCGGTATGGGCAATAGGAACAGGAAAAGTTGCAACCCCTGAAATAGCTGAAGAAACCCATAGAATGATAAGAGGCTTGGTTAAAACTCTATTCGGTGAAAAAGTAGCTGAAAAGATACCCGTTCTTTACGGCGGTTCGGTTAAACCTGACAATATTACAGGGCTCTTCGCTATGGAAAATATTGATGGAGTGCTGGTCGGAGGAGCAAGCCTTGAAATTGATTCATTTTTAAAGATCATTAACACCTGATATCTATTTTTTTATTGATTTTCAATAATAATTCCTGAAATAGTTTAATAACACTCCCGTCACCATTGGTAACGGGAGTGTTATTATAAATTGTTAAGTAATAAATACTGGTTGATTTTTTAATAAATATTAAATATTAGTTATTTCTTGACATGGGGTTGTTGCATTCTTAGGCTGTCAGATGTATATTCTGAGAGTATTTTCTATTTTAATAAGAGGAAAAAATGGGTGTATTAACATCGATATTGAGTGTTTTATTTGTTATACTATGTGTTCTGCTTGTTATTGTTATTCTTCTTCAGTCTGATAAGGGCTCAGGAATGGGTATCCTTGGCGGAGCGGGGCAGTCAACATTCGGATCTTCAACAGCTGATATTATAACCAAGATAACTGCTGGTATGGTTATAATTTTCATGCTCGGTTCTCTTGGCCTTGCCATTCTCGAATCAAAAACTTCCAGTTCTTTAAAAGATAAAATTTTAAATAACGAGTCATCTGACGGTATGGATGGTATGATTGAAAAGGATGCAATACCTGCCGGCACTGATAATTCCGGAGCAGGTGAAAGCAAGTAAACATTTCCGGGTTTATATAATTGCAATGATACATTTTTTAGGAGGCTGTAATGCCGCAGAGTGATTTTATATTTACATCAGAATCTGTTTCGGAGGGACATCCTGACAAAATCTCTGACCAGATTTCTGATGCAATTCTTGACGCCCATCTCTCGGGAGATCCGGATTCAAGGGTTGCCATGGAAACCCTTGTGACAACAAACAGGATAATTCTTGCAGGTGAGATTACCTCAAGGGTTCAGGTTGATTATGAAAAAGTTGCAAGGGATGTCGTAAAATGGATTGGTTATGATGATCCTGAAATCGGGTTTGATTATAAAAATTGTGAAGTTGAGATATATGTGCATTCCCAGTCTCCCGATATTTCCCAGGGAGTTACAGAAGGGGAGGGTATGTTTAAGGAACAGGGCGCGGGAGATCAGGGGATGATGTTCGGATTTTCAGTTGCAGAAACTGACGAACTGATGCCGATGCCTATACTTATGGCTCACAGACTTGTAAAAAGCCTTTCGGATGTGAGAAAAAGCGGAGAAATTAATTTTTTCAGGCCGGATGCAAAGTCACAGGTAACAGTGCGATATGAAAACGGCAAACCGAAGATGATAGATACTATTGTCGTTTCTACACAGCATACGCCGGAAGTCAGTAATGAGAAGATTAGGGAAGCAGTAATTGACACTGTAATTAAGAAAGTTATCCCGGCCGATATGCTGACATCAGAGACAAAGTTTTATATCAATCCTACGGGGCGTTTTGTAGTCGGTGGTCCTAATGGAGATACAGGACTGACGGGAAGAAAGATCATTGTTGATACATACGGCGGTATGGGAAGACATGGTGGAGGGGCTTTTTCAGGAAAGGATTCATCAAAGGTTGACAGATCTGCCGCTTACATGGGGAGATATATCGCAAAAAATATTGTTGCAGCAGGACTTGCATATAAATGTGAAGTTCAGCTTGCCTATGCTATCGGTGTGGCTGACCCCGTCTCTGTAATGGTTGATACTTTCGGAACCGGTCATGTGTCTGAGTCAGAGATTGTAAAGAGAGTAAGAGGTATCTTTGATATGAAGCCATCAGGTATAATCAAATCTCTTGATCTCAAACGGCCTCAGTTCAAGGCAACTGCCGCTTACGGTCATTTTGGAAGAGAAAATGAAGGCTTCAGATGGGAATTAACAGATAAGTTTGAAGCTCTCAAATAGTAATGAAAAATAGTTTATAATAATTTATAATAAACGGCGGGGCATAGAAAAGGCTCCGTCTGTTTTTTAAGATGGTGATATGGGAAAAATCAGTTTCCGCCTGGTAACGGTGCTGCTATTGTTAATCAGCTCTGTAGCCTCCGGACAGGAAAATAACGGTTCATCTTCCTCTGTCGCGCAAACCTACTCCTCTATAAACTTTGACGGGAGAATGCTTGCCGGCCTTAATGGTGATTCAATATATTCAGTCCTGATGACCCAGGGACTGACAAATTTTGCATATCAGCTTAATTCAAGTATTATTTATACAAATGACTTTGAAGATTATGCCAACTCAAATTTTATAAGTAATGATACAGGCTTTAATGGTGAAGTGACCATTACTGATTACTGGAAGATGATTCCGGAGTTTGAAGTATCAAACAGCACATACGGAATGTTTGATAATGCCTATTATGGAAGAGAAAACAAAGACCGGATAAAATTCAGAATCAAAAATGTTTATAAACCCGCACCGGCGAGGTGGGATATCGATTTAAGCTTTTCAAGGTATGACCATACGCTGGAGTTGGGAGATCCTCTTTCAACGGCAGCAGAAGTTGATGATACTTTTTATACTTCTACAGGTGTAGTAGCTATGGAGTATGTCTGGTCTGCATCAAATAAGGCCGGCTTCCGGGTAGAGACAATCAGGAACACTTACCCTGAAGGGTATGAAGATGATACTTTTGTTTCCGGAGATTTCTATGGAAGTTTTAAAATAACTGAATATACCATGCTTACTCTTGCGCCTGTTGTCTCATGGGATAATGATGGCACAGACTACTATTATTTTAAAGGTAATATTTCGTCTATAAATATCAGGTATCTCTCACTGGAACTACTTCATGAATATAAACTTGTTCCGTATAATCCTGCACAGGATATATATTCGAAAAAATATATAAAGATCCCATATGATATCCCACCGGCAATAGTGAATCATTCTGAATTCAATGGCGAACTTCTGTTAAACTTTGATGTCGGAGATCAGAGCATAGTTGCTATTAAAAATTTTAAATTCGGAGTGAAAGGAATTTTTGAAAATAGTGATAATTTCTACAATTATAAATCTCTTCCTGAAAATGTTTTAACAATAAGTCCTATACGATATATACATTAAATAATTGAACCAAATTT
>CAZVFJ010000025.1:6576-10757 GCA_964625825.1 uncultured Leptospirales bacterium
CGGCATCATTTTTCAATACAAGAGGGGAACTTTCTACTTCAATCTTTATAGCAAATCACAGTTTAGGCATTGACGGAAGTTATGACTATTTCAAATACATGCCTGACGATAAATTCAATGATGTTAAAATAACATACAGGCCTGAAAATACTTTTACTATTAACATTTCCTATTCCGGACCGCTCCTTGAAATCAACTGGGAGAACTCTTTAATGGGTGAGGTTTATGTTGATCCCTATTCGGATCAGAAACTGGGTTCCTTCGTGATAGGTAATCTTGATCTTAATATCAAGCTTTACAGGACTTTTTATATATATTCAAGGATTAATAATATTTATAATGAAGAATACTTCTTCAGGGACGGCTATCCTGAGCCTGGTATGCAGTTTTTTACTGGGCTGAGAATTATAATTTAAAAATCTCAGGTTAAAAATATTTATTATGGATGAAAAACTTTCTTTAACCTTCCTGAAATTATGTTTTATTCTTTTTTTAGTAACAAGTACCGCAATAATATAATCGAAATTTATATCTCATATTTTTTTTAAAAATGAAGTCGCATGTAACAGAATTTGGTTGTGGCAGTTACAGGTCTGTGCTTTACTTCTTTAAGTTAAACCGGATATAAATCGTTTTATAAAGGGAGTTTGAATTCTACCGAAAAGTTGAATGTATAAGAGGTTTATATACTTTCATTTTTCTTGACAGACCTGAATATAATATATAAAGGGGTCTATTGACCTACTGGCGTATGAAATTCATTTACATTTAACCGGAAAAGCGATAATAAAATGCAGATAGACAGAAAATTTTTTTCCAGAGCGGCGAGTCTTGTTCTTGTGCTTGTATGCTTTTTTGCGGCTTACCAGTACCTTTCGTCCCAGCCCTCCAGGTATGAGAACAGGATAGTTAAAAAAGTAGAGATTGAAGGTTTGAAGAATGTGGATGAAGAGGATGTTCAGGAGGTTATGCTTACAACCAGGGGCTATCCCCTTAAATCTGCGGAAGTTCGTGAGGATATAAAACAGATATTTGCCCTCGGCTATTTTGATAATGTAAAAGTTGAAATCGACGAAGATGGTGACGGCGTTAAAATCCGCGTAATACTTGAAGAACGTCCACTGGTAGAAAAAATTGTATTTAAAGGCTTTGATGAATTAATGGAAACTGATCTTCTGGAAGTTATGAAGATTAAAGAGGGTGACGTTTTCAGGAAAGATTTTATTGAGGAGAGCATAAAAAGACTCAAGGATAAGTATGATAAGGATGGCTTTTTTAACGCGTACATTACGTATAAAGTTAAATCAGGGGAAGATAAAAACAGCGTCAGGATTGAGGTAATTATAGACGAAGGTGAAGAAATTAAGGTTGAAAAGTTCACGATTCTTGGTGCAACCAGGATTTATACAAAGGAGCTGTTAGATATTCTTGAAACAAAGGAAGACTCACTTTTCCATGATGGGCCTTTCAAAAGAGAAGTATTTGAAGAAGATAAAAGAAAACTCATCGGCTATTATCAGCAGGAGGGATATATCGACGCCCAGATAGTTGATGAAAAGGTCGGGTATGAATGGGTTGATCCTCTCCAGATGAAAGAGCGTGGAATATTTATTGTACTGAAATTGAGCGAAGGTGACAGATACTATTTTGACGGAGAGTATACAATTAATTTTGAAGAAGGGAAGAGTAATGTCCTTTCATCATCCGAGATAGAGGCTATTAAAAAATCGTTCCAGTTAAAGGAGAATGGGGAGCTGTTTAATAATACAAAATTTCAGAATGACAGACAATCTATTAGTTTTCTCTATGCCTCAAGAGGATATATCTTTGCAAGGGTAATTCCTCAGAGGACTGTAACTGAACGCGAAGTGAAGGTGGACGGTAAAACTGAAAAGAGAAAGTTTGTTAAAATTAATTTTATGATAAGTGAAGGCAAAAAAGCCTATATTGAACAGGTAATTATTAAAGGAAATAGTAAAACAAAAGATAAAGTAATACGCCGTGAGCTTGTTATCAAAGAGGGTGAACTTTTCGATTCTCAAAGGATGCAGATATCGAGGGAGAAGGTTTATAATCTTGGTTATTTTAAGCAGGTCAATTTTGATGTGCGTCCCGGTACCAGGGATGGATATATGAATCTTATAGTAGATGTTGAAGAGCAACCAACAGGTACTATATCTCTGGGTGGTGGCTATGGTTCAGCATCAGGATTTTCAATTTTTTCAGATATTAAAGAAACTAATTTCCTTGGTAATGGGCAGACAATAGGAGTTAAATTTGAATATGGCCCTGAAAAATCTTCAGTTACTCTCAGCTTCCAGGAGAGGTGGCTTTTTAATTATCCTGTGGCATTCAACAGCTCTTTGTTTTATTACGTCTACCAGTATGAAACCAGTTCTATATTTCCCGATTCGGATGAAGATTCTACATATAAAAAACAGGGTATAGGTTATTCCCTTGGTTTAAGTTACAGGTTCTGGTATTACTGGGTGATCGGTTCAACATGGACTCATACTTTTAAATCATACCTCGACCCTTCGGGAAACAGTCCCGATGAGGTCTTCCTCTCGGTGGATGAAGGGATACAACAGAAGCGGAATCTTAAGTTTTATATGTACAGGGATTCAAAGGATAATTATATGAATCCTACAAGGGGATGGCGTGCCGGAGCATCTTTAAGTGTTGTCGGTGGCGGTCTTTTGAGAGGCGATGACCATTATATGCAGCTCTCCCCTGAAATATATGCATACTATTCACCATTTCATCTCCCTTTTCTCAAGACTCATCCCACTGTCCTCGAATTCAGGGGGAGCGCTGATTTTATAATGCCGCCTATGATGAAATCGTGGGTTGAAAGGAATCAGCCTAATGAAGACAATGAATGGCTGGAATCGGATGACAGGCTTGATATCGGCGGAACTGAGACGGTGAGAGGATGGGAAAACCAGGATTCTTATCTTCCCGATTCCTGGAAATATGTCGGCCTTTATCACCGGATGCTATACGGAGCGGAATATAGAATACCGGTATTTCCTGAGATGCTCTGGCTTGTTACGTTTTTTGATGCTGGTTCACTGTGGTCTGACAGCTTCTGGGAAAAAAAATTAACGAATGATACTTACTCTGAGTATGTTCAGGAGGACCTGGAAAGCGGCAAACTTCGCAGAATTGATCAATTTTTTGATGGAGACCTGATGTCATATTTTATTTATTCATATGGTTTTGGCGTGAAGTTACAAATTCCTATGATGCCGCTTCGATTCTGGTTTGGTAAAAAGATGATTTATGATGATGGCTTTAAAACAATCAGTGGATATAATTTTCAGTTCTCCATAGGGGATATCAGATTTTAATGAAGAGAATCATGACAATTTTCATTGTAATGTTACTCTTTGCCTCTTGCTCGAGAATGCAGGTGAGACAGGATGATACTTATGTAATAAGATATGTTGATCTTGCGAGAGTTTATGCCTATGCCAGGAAACATGATCCTGAAAGTTCGGGTTTGAATGAAACCGAGAAAAAGACTCTGGACCTGAATAAAAGCAGAATTTTCGGCAGAATAAAAACAGCTGTATCGAATACTGCCAGAAGATATAATGCAGACTTTGTTTTTAACACTGGTGAAGCAATTTTATATTCAAAAACTTCCTATGATATTACTGATGATGTTATAAGGGAGTATAAAAAGATAATCGATATATCCTCCCCGGAGATTAAATAATCAGGGTCAATCATGATAAGAAAATGTTTATTGCTCCTTATTTCGACACTTTTTATATATTCATGCGGCAGTAGTGAAGATAAGGTTGTAAAAAGCGCATTCAGGGAATATCATGGAAATTATATTATCCTGATCTCCAAAAAAAAATTTACTCTTTGTGTATATGAGAGGGATAAAGGGGTAATAGCTTCATATAAAATAGGAATCGGGCGAAACAGCGACCTGGCGGCCAAACTTTATGATGGTGATAACAGAACACCGGAGGGGCGCTATTATATAAATGAAATGCTCAGTATGGATTCTGACAAAAACACTGAATCATACCGTAAATTGAAGAAGATGAATGAGTATTATTTTAAAAAAAGAAACGGATATACTAAATTCGGTAATTCCGGAGCCGATCTTGGCGATAATGCTTACGGCCCAAGATATTTTGGAATAAATTATCCTGATGAAA
>CAZVFJ010000025.1:10767-16633 GCA_964625825.1 uncultured Leptospirales bacterium
ACGGTGAATCTCTTTCAGTGGGTAAAATACCTTTTACTAATCATGATGGCAGAAGAGCTGAAATCGGGAATGGAATTGCAATTCATGGCAATAATGATGAGGCTTCAATAGGGCATCCATGCTCAAGCGGATGTATCAGGATGTACAACAGGGATATTGTAGAGCTTGAGAAGTATGTATTATTATCCACCCCGGTAATAATACTTCATGACTGAAATAGGCCTCTTTTGATGTTTAATGTCCAATTAATAAGTTGACATAAGTTTATGATTTATTCTTTATTGATATTGGTTTAATAGAAATTTAATTAAAGGAAATATAATATGTTTGGAGTAGCTTACGCACAGGGACAGGGCGCGGCCGGCGGTAGCGGTTGGGTCAGTATGGTTCCGATTATTTTGATGATATTGATTTTTTATTTTCTGCTGATAAGACCTCAACAGAAAAAGGAAAAACAGCGCCAGGCGATGATAACAAATCTCCAAAAAGGGGACAAAGTTGTTACTGCCGGCGGTATGTATGGTGTTATTGTTGGCATTAAGGATGATGTTGTTACACTTAAAGTCGCATCTAATACAAATATTGATTTTTCCAAAAGTTCAATTCAGGCAAAGATATCCTGATTGCCACGAAATTAGGTGAAAATAAAACTGCCATGAAGTCGATTAAAACTCTGACTATATTAATAGTATTATCTTTTGCTGTTTCTTTTCTGTATGCACAGGATACAACAGAAGATACTGGCGGCTCCGCTCTGACAGAAAGCCAGAAGGTCAATAATGATGGAGCAGGAGCTACTGTAGAACGGAAGGTGATGGATGTCAGCGGAAATGCAGATAGTGTTAAAGAAGACAAAAGCGTTTCTGAAGATAAAACAAAAATTGACAATGCGAAAAGAACTGTATTAAAGAAGACCAGAGCTATTTCTGAAGTAAAAAAAGAAGATACTTTTAAGGCTGAAGAAGATAACAGCTCAAGTGATAATTTATTATTGCCTATAAATGAAGGGAATTATAAGTATAAAAGAATTCCTGACATCAAGCTTGTTGAAAAATCACTTTCTATGGCTGAGCCAAATATGGAGAATAATGGTAATCAGTTAACTGAATCTGTAGTTTCAGATAGTTCTGAAGGTTCCGGGTTTTTCGGGCTAAGCAAAAAAACAGCAGATATTGTTGCCAAGGGTGGAATACTTCTTTTAATTCTGGTGATTTTTATTTTATATAAAGTCAGGTCAAGGGGCCCGGGCAGAAGAAGCTCAGGCCGCAGTGTTATGAATAGTTACAGGAAATAAGATATTCAGGGGATTTAAATGTCCAGAGGAATGATATATAAGCTTTTTTTTATTATTTTTTTGATAGTATTTTCAACTCTTCTTATTCTCCCCACTGTAGGGGAAAAGGAGATGGAGATAAAATTTACAGCTAATGCCACTGCTGAGGATATTGAGAATGTAAAAAAAAGATTCTCATCGGGGGATTATGATCTCAAGGTGAATGAACAGACTGTACTTGTGTCAGGAAGAAATATTACTGATGCAATTATGAATGAAGTGAGAATCTATAAAGGTGTTGCTGATGCGAAACTCCTTAAACATTGGGTTGAAAAAACCTTTCTTGCTAAAAAGATAAATCTCGGCCTTGACCTTCAGGGAGGAATGCACCTTGTACTTCAGGCAAACTTTGAAGGTATTCAGAAAAAAATCGGCAGAGAACTTACAGAAAAAGACAGAAATGAGATAGCTCAGCAGGCGCTTGAACTCCTTAGAAACAGGATAGATAAATTCGGCGTATCTGAACCGTCAATAAGACCCAGAGGAAATGAAGCTATAGAGATACAACTTCCGGGAGTTAAAGACCCCTCCGGTGTAAAAAAAGCCATAGGCACTACTGGTAGTCTTGAGTACAGGCTTGTGGATGATATATATACTGCAAAGGCAGCCTCATGGTTTGCTCAGAATTTTAAAGACAAGAAGATTCCCGAAAATTATGATGATTTGAAGATAGTTATTGATGAATTGTCAAAAGCTATTGCGGTTCCTGATACACTTGAGGTTCTCTTCTTCTATAAAAGAGATAAGGATACAGGAGCAATTCTCCCGGATTATCCTATTGTTCTTCAGAAGGAGATTTCATTACTCGGTACAGATATTCAGGAGGCTACCGTAGATAAGGATGAGTATGGCCAGGTAGTTGTTGTATTTAAGACAACTGCGGAGGGAGCAGTTAAATTTGCCGATGCAACCTCAGAGAAAAACCATGGTAAAAAACTTGCCATAATTCTTGATAATAAGGTAAGGAACGCTCCTAATATCAAGGAGACAATAGGTTCCGGAAGTGGAAATATAAGTGGTGGTTTTACATATGAAGAAGCAAAAACACTGGCCAGGATTATAAAGGAGGGCGCCCTCCCTGTTGACCTCAAAATCATAGAGGAGAGGACTGTTGGTCCTACGTTGGGTCAGGATTCAATTGAAGCCGGTATAAAAGCCTTTCTTGTGGGAATCGTCCTGATAATGATTTTTATGGTTATCCATTATAAAGTAGCAGGTATAATTGCGGACATCGGGCTTATACTTAATATGATATTTATGCTTGCGACTCTGTCTCTTCTGGGATTTACTCTTACTCTCCCCGGTATGGCGGGTTTCCTTCTTACAATGGGGATGGCCGTTGACGCTAATGTAATTATATATGAAAGGATTAAAGAGGAGATAAGAAAGGGAAAATCTGTACGAATGTCAATTGTTGCGGGATTTGATCGTGCTTTCTGGACAATATTCGACTCAAACCTTACAACGCTCCTGGCGGCTTTTATATTGTTCCAGTTCGGGACAGGTCCTATTAAGGGTTTCGCAGTTACACTATTTATAGGTATTCTTGCAAGTATGTTTGTTGCTCTCTATGTGTCAAGATTTGTCTATGAAATAATATCCCTTAATAAAAAGATTAAGAAACTGCATATATAAGGAGTTAATTTTGGAAAAGACTATTGATTTTCTTAAATATAGATTTGTAGCCCTGGGTCTCTCCCTCGCTTTAATCGTAGGTTTTGCCATTACTGCTGCTTTTCATGGTGGCTTGAATTATGGTATAGATTTTGTCGGGGGTTATAAAATTATTGTTAAATTTGAAGACCCATCGGTTAATGAAGGAAAGATAAGAAAGATACTTTATGATTTTAATCCGGTTGTCCAGCAGGTTGGTGAAAGTTCAAAGAATGAATTTATGATATCCACAAAACTTGGAAATGCTTCGGAAGCTGTTGAAGGTAGTACTACATCAGCAAAGTTTGACATGCTTAAATTAAAATTGGTTGAACAATTTGCTAATATAAGCATCGAAAGTGAAGAGAGTGTGGGACCGGCAATTGGTGATTATCTCAAAAAGTCAGCATGGAAACTGGCTATTATGGCAGTTCTTATGATGACTATTTATCTTGCTTTCAGGTTTGAGTTTAAATATTCAGTAGGAGCTATGGCTGCTCTGTTGCATGATATACTGGTTTCTGTTGCTTTTTGCGGTGCAGTGGGGATCGAGATTGATATACCGGTTATAGCAGCTCTACTTACCCTTTATGGTTATTCTGTAAATGATACTATTGTTGTATTTGACAGGATTAGGGAGACCAATGAACTAAAAGGGAAGCAGATTTTCGGTGAGGTTATAAACAAGGCGATTACTCAGACACTTTCAAGAACCATTATCACTACACTTACAACAATGTTTGCCGTGTTGTCACTCTTCTTTTTAGGAGGGGAGGTGCTTCATAATTTTGCCACGGTACTTCTTTTCGGACTTATAGTAGGTACATATTCTTCGATTTTTATCGCTTCACCTGTCGTTCTCTGGTGGAATAAGTGGAGAACAAAATTATAACCGATATACCGGGTTATACATCATTTGTATAACCCGGATAAATGGGAATATCCGCGTTGGAAATTTTGGGAAAGAAATTCTTTTATATCCTTCTTGTTGTCTGCATTACTTCTTCAATCTCGGGCTCTGTTGCTGCGAAAAATAATAATGAAATCCCGGAAGAATTTTCAGCAGAAAAAATTTCTTCTTTTGTTAATTATTTAGTAGAAAACGGTGATTACTATAGAGCTTATTCAGAACTTAAAAGGCTTGAAAGTTATTATCCAGGCTATATATCTCCATTTTGCTATAATATTACAGAATCATATATATTTTATAAAAGCAGACAGTACGACAAAATTCTTAATAAATGTAATAAAAAAGAGTATGATGAATCTTCCTGCGCAGAGAATATTTTCATAATTGACAGCCTTTTGAAATCAGGGAATTTTAATCATCCGGAGATGATTAAATATCTGACTAATGATTTATGTTCAGGTTCAGAATATAGCACTTATTATCATAAAAGGATTTTATATCGGTCTGTATTTAATAGATTCAATGATTATGAAATTCAGGCACCGGCTGATTATTCTGAATATAATGATTCGTATAATTATGCGGTATATCTCAGATCAGAAAAAAAATCTCCGATCTTTGGAGCTTTTTCAGGTATAATACCCGGTATGGGTTATTTATATGCGGGTGAAGCAGGTACAGGAATAGTCGCGTTTATTGTAACAGCTGCCGGTTCGGCAATAACTTATGGTGCTTATATTAATGGAGTAGAGCCGCTTGCAGCAGTATCCGGTGCGGCAACATTTTTTTTCTATACGGGAAGTATTGCGGGTGGGTATATGCAGACTGTTAAATATAACAGAAGACTTTCTGAACAGTTGATTTTAAGGCTTGATAAGGATTTTATGCTGGAAAAAGATATTGATTCAATTTATATAAAATGCGGATTGCAGTCAAATGGCAGATAAGTTAAACTACATGCAGCTAGCCTGTGAAATAGCCTTTTCCAGGATGGGTAAAACTTCCCCTAATCCATCAGTTGGAGCAGTTATTGTAAATAACGGTAATGTTATTGGCAAAGGTGGAACAGGCGCTTATGGCTCAGATCATGCTGAGATTACAGCTTTGAAGGATGCCAGGAGCTCAGGTGTAGAACTTTCCGGAGCTGAGATGTATGTTTCACTGGAACCATGCAATCATTATGGTAAAACGCCACCATGTACTGAAGCTATCATTAGTAGCGGAATAAAAAAGGTATATCTCCCGGTTCTTGATCCTAATCCTCTTGTCGCAGGTAAAGGGGTTAAACGCCTGATTGAGGCTGGTGTTGATGTTGAGATGGTGCATGAATATTCAACCCAGGCTGCGGATCTGCTGAGAGGATTTAAAAAGTATATCCTGAGAGGAAGAAGCTTTGTAATAAATAAATGTGCAATGACCCTGGATGGAAAGATAGCAGCATTAACAGGAGATTCGAAATGGATATCATCTGAACCGTCGAGGCTTCTTGTCCATAAGCTCAGGTCAAAAGTTGACGCTGTAATTATCGGGAAGAATACATTCATCAATGATAATCCATCTCTGAACGTGCGGCCTGGTGATTTTAGCGACTCAGCAAGAGGTGTTTTCTCTGAAGAAAAAATTGTTTTGAATGGGAGATATAATTTTATACTTGATCAGCTTTTTAAAACTGAACCAGACCCGCTAATGGAACCTTTGCGTGTCCTTGTCGGAATGCCTGATATAATCCCTGATAACTGCAATTTCTTACATGATGATAACTATATAATCATTTCAGGTGAGAAATCATATGCAAAGGCTTTGAAGAAAAATCCATCTCTGGAAGGGATTGAAAAAAAACTTAATCTTTTTATCGGGAGAGATAATGAACCGGACGAAGAGGTGGATTTTATATTCAAAGTTTTAAAAGAAAAAGGTGTGATGAATGCTATGCTTGAAGGCGGGGGAGGAGTCAATGGCACATTTTTTAA
>CAZVFJ010000025.1:16643-22531 GCA_964625825.1 uncultured Leptospirales bacterium
AATCGACCAGTTTGTGTATATTATTGCACCGAAGGTTGCCGGTTCAGGAATTTCTCCAATAAAAGGTACCGTAATTAATAGAATGTCAGATTCGCTTATTCTGTATGATATAACGACCGCCATGATAGAAAGGGATATGCTTTATTGCGGTTACAGGGAACAATATAATTTTGAGATGATGTGAGGATAATGTGTTTACAGGACTGATTGAAGAGACCGGAAGTGTTGTAGGTATAAAGGAAGCCGGTGAAGGTAAAATTCTTGAAGTAAAAGGAGATAAAATCCTCCCAAATACGAAAAGAGGTGATTCCATTTCAATTAATGGTGCCTGTCAGACAGTAGTCTCAATGACCGAAAATTCTTTCTCAGTTTTTGTTTCGAGGGTTACTCTTTCAATTACTACTCTCGGAGATTTTAAAGCGGGGCGGGTTGTTAATCTTGAGCGGGCTCTTACACTTAATAGCAGACTTGGTGGGCATATTGTCCAGGGACATGTTGATTTCAAGGGAAAAGTAAAAAATATTTCCAAGGATTCTCAGGGTGTTGAGATCGATGTCTCGGTTTTTGAAGATGATATGAAATATATAGTTGAAAAGGGATCAATCGCAGTGGATGGTATTTCTCTTACGGTTGTCTCTATTGAAAATGAGGGATTCAAATTATACCTTATTCCTGAAACTCTTATTAACACAAATATTGGTTACTGGAAAACAGGGGATGAAGTGAATATAGAAACAGATATCCTTGCGAGGTATGTTGAAAGAATTATCAGATTTGGAAGGATCGAACAAAATGCCGGGAAAGTGATAAGTGATGAATTGCTCCTTAAAAAACTCGCTGAAAACGGCTACCTTTAGGAAAGGTTAAAAATTTTTTTTATATTAATACTTTTTACTGAGAGTGGCAGGGTTAACTCTTTCCCGTTCCTGTCCGCTGACAGATATACTGCGTGAATAATTTCAAGAGCCCTGTAACCGTCAGTTATTGTTGAACTGTTGCTGGAGCTCTCTCCCTGTAAAATTTTTTTTACTGTTTTATATAAATCGGTAAAGCAGTTGTTAGTTCTAAAAGAGGGAAATTTTTTTTCAGAGAGATCCCTGAAGCCTGAGTAGTATTGAGAAGTCTGATTTTTGTATAGCCGGTTATATCCGTTGCCAATAATAATTTTACCCTCTGTACCCCATATTTCAACCTCAAAAAGAAAATATCTCCTCCCTCCACCAGCCTCAAGAAAAATATTTATGCCTGAATCTGTAGTTAACCATGCGGCAGCATAATCTTCAAATCCTGAATCTCTATTGAACCTTGAAAAATTCCCCTTTACTTTTTTTATATCACCAAAGAAAAATCTTAAAATATCAACAAGATGTGTACCGTCATGAAGCAGCGGACCTCCACCCTCTTCGGGGTAAGACTTTCCCCTGTAACTCCCGGTCAGGATCCGGGCGTTGACTGTCAACACTCGCCCTATCTCATTATTCCGCAGCATGTCCCTGACCTTTATGTACCTGCTGTCAAAACGTCTTTCATGATTTATTATAACAGTACATCCAAATTTATTAGCTTCTTCAGTAATATGACGGGCAAGTTTAAGCGAGTGTGTTACAGGTTTTTCGAGAACTATGATTTTTGCTCCTCCCCTGATCGCTGCGAGTGCTATCTGCTCGTGACTTTCGGTCCAGGTCGCTATAATTACAAGTTCGGGTTTTTCAGTTTCAAGGAGAATTTTATAGTCTGTATAACATGAATTTCCCGGAAGTCCGGTTTTAGCACTGAATAGGGCGAGTCGCTCAGGATTGATATCGCAGGCCGAGGTGATTTTTATTCCTGCTTTGAGCGCTCCACCGTAATGAGTGCAGGGCTTTCTTCTGAGTTTGTCATTTTCAAGGATAAAACCTATGCGGCCGCATCCGATTAGAGCTGCAGAAATTTTTTTCATTTTAAAGTTTCGGAAGGTAGGTCTTTATTTCGTAGTCAGTAATATATCTGTTAAACTGCTCCAGCTCAAACAATTTATTTTCAATTATTTTTGAATGAATAAAATTACCAAGTGTTTCTTTCATTAATTCGCTCTGCTCAAAGTGGATAAGAGCTTCATGGAGGTGCATCGGAAGAGGCTTGTATTTTTTAAGATCATCATTATTTTTTGATGAAACATAAGGTTCCGGGAGCTCATATTTCTCTTCTATACCCTTGAGGCCGGCTGCAAGCATTACCGAAAAAGCAAGGTAAGGATTGCATGCGGGATCAGGAGACCGTAGTTCAACTCTCATGGATGAGGGCTTATCCAGTCTGGTCTGAGGAATCCGTACAAGCGCTGACTGGCTTTTTGTACTCCATGTCGCATGAGTTGGAGATTCAAAACCTGATATAAGCCTTTTATATGAATTAATCCACTGGTTTGTGATTATCGAAAATTCGTTACAGTGCTTTAAAAGGCCGGCAATAAAATATTTTCCATCATGTGAAAGTGAGTAATTACTTTCCGCGTCAAAAAATATATTTTCATCATCCCTGAATAGTGACTGATGAACATGAAGCCCCGAGCCGTTTTGTTCTGTAAGGGGTTTAGGCATGAAAGAGGCATATATGTTATTAAGTTGCCCAATCTCTTTTGCTATAACTTTAAATGTCATTATATTGTCAGCTGTGGTAAGAGCATCGCTATGCCTCAGATCGATTTCGTGCTGACTGTGCGACCCCTCGTGGTGAGATGAAATAACATCTATACCCATTTTTTCAAGGGTAAGAACTGTCTGTCTTCTATAGTCAGACGCAACATCAAGAGGTGTAAGATCAAAATATCCGCCCTGGTCAAGAATTTCGGGCCTTTCAAAATTTTTAAAAAAGAAAAATTCGATTTCAGGACCTGTATAATAGGTTAAACCTTTAGCTGATGCTTTCTGGAGATTTTTTTTGAGAATATATCTGGAATCCCCTTCAAATGGTTCCATATCTCTATTGTAAATATCACAGAACATCCTTGCAACCGCATCTTCCTTTGGACGCCAGGGGAGCATCTGGAAAGTTGAAACATCCGGGAGCGCAATCATCTCTTCTTCGTCTGATCTGATAAATCCCTGAAGTGTCGAGCCGTCAAAGCGCACGCCTTCATTTATCGCGTCATCAAGTTCATCTATTGTTATAGCAAAGCTTTTAAGAAAACCGAGTATATCGGTAAACCATAACCTGATAAATTTAATTTTGTTCTCATGAGCAAATTTTAAAATATAATCCCTATCAGTATTCATCTTTATCCTTAATTTGCCTTTTTTTACTTACCAGCTGATGAAAATCAGCATGATAAAGAGTGCGAGGATTACTACAAATAATAAAGCCATAATTATTATGCTTCTTGTCGATGATGCTGAATCATCATTAGACGAAGTATCGGGAGTAATGCTGCCGGTACCTTTTTTCTTCCCGTTTATTGTTTCATCTGTCATGGGATCGAAAAGTTTGAGCTTTACCTGTTTTTCATCTTCAGTGAACTGGCCGTACACCCCGGGCATTATTTCTGTCATGATTTCAACAGGATTATTCTTTCCCTGTATTGCTTTGATATCAACAACAGTTGCGGGTATAGATCTAATTGTTTTCTCTTCACGGAGATTGTAGAGATCAATATAATAATTTTCTCTGCTAGAAGCAGGGATTAGTTTTATGACTATCCTGTCTCCAGTTCTTAGACTATATATCGGTTTACCATTAATTGGCGCAACTATAGGTTTAACTTGAAGAATTGTAGACTCTCTGTTGTTATCCTCTGATTCTGCTTCTTTCTCCTGTTCGGGAGGCTTTGATCTATCTTCTTTAATTTTACGAAATTCCTGAGCTGATACTTCCTGGATTATGGTCTCCATGGTGAGATTCTTGTCATGGATAATCCTGTTCAGTATGTCATATATAATAATGTCCATCTGATCATAATCGTAATTATAAACATGATCATAAAGAATCCTGGCAGACCTTGAATCCTCAGATAGCTTTGAAAAGGCATCCATTATGGATGCTGTCATACTGTTGTTAAAATTACCTTTCCATTTTCTATCTACTATTATCTCTTCATATCTTTCCCACGAGGTGTGGGGCTCAAAGTCATACATATCGGAGTATGATGAAACAATAACGTGATGGGTATCGAGTCTTTTGGTAGTATTAAAAATCAGCAGAAAAAGGCCATAGAGATTCATTGATGTTGATTTGAATCTCCCTTTAACAATCAGTATATTTTCGTTCACCTGCTGGGTAAGTCCAGAATCCATATATCACACCGGGAATTAGTATATAAAAGAAATATTGGAAAAAATGCTTTTATAAATTTGAAATTCAAAAAAATAATTAGCAACTTTTTTTACAATATATAGTAATTATTATGCCATTGGAACATAATGTCAATATAAAAAAGGGGTATTGGCAATAATTCACGCCTGATTGGGCTTAATCTTGCGTTAAAGATGTTCCCTTTTTTAATGAATAATTATAAAAGGGCCATTATTAAAAATTGATTTACAATAAAAATATTTTATTTTAACATGAGGGAGACGATAAATAGAATAGAAAATAAGGATATTTATTTCTCGAGGGAAATTTCTGTTCCCGGAAGGATAACCATCCTGTGAAATTCCTTTCGGATACGATGCCTGGATGTTCATTCATGATTCATTACATATATTATCAGATTTTACTAAAGGGGATAAAAGAGAATGAAGATTAAAACCGGTTTTGCTATAATAGTATTATTTATTCTGACAGGATTTTCCACCTCTTTTTCCGCCATTGACCAGACACTTGTAGAGAGAATTCTTAAAGAGAACAGGGAATTCATTGATTTTATTGATATAGGGATTACAAATTTTTCTCCCGAAAAGAAAAATGAACTTTTCAATATTTATCAAAAGCATTTTAACGCTGAAGTCGCCTTTCTTCAGGGAGATTACAAGAGAGCTTTTGACAATGTTTATGATTCGCAGAAAGATATGGTTGTTCTTTATGAAACAATGCTCACAGACTACTATCTGGAGGATTCAAAAAATATCCTTGATAATGTCGCTCCTGAAATAATCAGATCAAAAGATCCTGCCGCGAGGCAATATCTCACTCTGGGATACCGCGACAGAAGCCTTGCAAGGACTCATTATATTGCCGGAGAGGCATCACATCCAAGGCTATACTCCTATAAAATTTATAAATATCTAGATGCTATAAATATGACAAGGCGTGCCAAACGCTATGGTTTTATCTCTATATATACGAGCCAGACTCCGGCAGGGAAATTGAAAATATATAACCAGCTTTTTAAGAGTGAAAATGAGAATGGTCTAATCTTTTTTAAGAGGTTTGTTGATAAGAATGAACAGGATTTCATCAAAGAGATGAATAAAACCTATGAAGAGTATGAAAAAGAGTATCAGGAGTCAGAATCATCTGTAGCGAAGGATAGCTCTACTGAGGTTAAAGGTGAAACTGCCGGTCTAAAAGAGATACCATTCGAAGGTAAAGTTGCAAGAAGTGTAAGATTCAGGAAGGAACAGAGGGCTGCAAAATACCTGTTAAATGGTGAATTCGAGAAAGCAGAACCTATAATAAGGTCTTATGTTGATAATTATAATTTTAAGCTGATAACGGCAACACTTAAAACTCTCTCGTCAGATGATGGTACCCACACTGGGGAAGGGGAAACTGCCGCTGTAAAACAGGATTACGCAAAGCTTGTTGAGCATCATAATGATAATTATCTTATCCTTAATAGAAAATCTATTCTGGCGGGTATGGTCGGAGATGTAAAAGTAATTGACTCTGTAAAAAAAGATAAAGAGGAGCAGATTGACTCCGGGAAAAAAGAACCGGCAGCGGATGAAATAAATAAAATTGAATCTGATCCTAAA
>CAZVFJ010000026.1:0-20324 GCA_964625825.1 uncultured Leptospirales bacterium
ACATATATAAAGTCCCCTTCCGGGGGATTTAGGGGGCTATCCCAACAATCCGGAAAGGGCCTAAAATAAATACAGATATTTGAGATTTATTCCGTAATTAATAAAGCAGTGTGGTTATATGACGCGCCAAATAGGTTTTTTTGATTCAGGTATAGGGGGGATGACTGTTCTACATGAGGCGATTAAGCTCCTCCCTTATGAAAATTATATTTATTACGCTGATTCTCTGAATGCGCCATATGGCACAAAAGGGACGGGCGAGGTAAAAAGGCTCGTATCAGATGCGGTTGAGTTTATCGTGTCGAAAGGAGTCAAGGCTGTTGTAATAGCCTGTAATACGGCAACAAGCGCAGCTGTTGAAGACCTCAGAAGTTCCTATACAATCCCTGTCATAGGCATGGAGCCCGCTGTTAAACCCGCTGTTGAAAGAAATGGCAAATCACACCGCAGAGTAATTGTCACGGCAACTCCTCTGACTCTTAAAGAAGAAAAACTTAAAAACCTGATAGACAGGGTTGACAATGAGCACATTGTCGATCTCCTCCCGCTCCCGGAGCTTGTGAATTTTGCTGAAAGATATGAGTTCAGCGGTCATGATGTAAAATCCTATCTTCAGGAGGAGTTCAGTCGTTTTGAACTTGAGCATTACGGAACTATTGTCCTCGGATGCACTCATTTTATTTTTTTTAGAAATATACTCAGAGATATTCTTCCATCTCATGTTGATATAATTGATGGTAATTCAGGCACTGTAAATAATCTTAAAAGAATTCTGGAATATCGCAGGGATCTGGGAGGAGGAGATGGTAAAATCGAATACTTCTGCTCAGGAGAAAAGATAACAGAAAATAGTGACCTTCAAAAAATGGATCTATTATTCAGAAAGCTTTCAGAATAGCAGGAGATAAAAAACCGGCAGATAATTCAGGCCGGTTTTTTATTCACAGAGTGCGATAAAATATTTTATTTAACCATGATTCTCATGTTGTCAAGCTTTGCCTTGTAGCCGCCTGATAATGAAACAAAACCTTTATACATATCAGTAAGGTCTGTTATTTTAGCCATAAACCATGGACCATTAAGCGCGTCATCTTTATTTTCCGGCACGCAATATACATCATCATTATTATTTCCTTCAAAAACAATCACTTCAAGGCCTTTTTTAATTTCGTTCTTTTGAAGTATTCTTGTTTTCCAGTAGAATTTTGTCCAGATCTCCTCACCGCTGGAGATTGTTAAAAATTCAGCTTCATTTTTAGTCTCTATTGAAGCAGGAGTTTTCATTGTTGCCAGAGTAACAGTCATCCATGCCTGTTTGAGCTTTTCGCCGGATATAAAGTAATGTTCCTCATCAATATAGTGGTCATCTTCGGCAAAGGCAGGCGCAAATGAGAGTATTACTGCGAATGATAAAATTGAAAAAAAGAGTGCTTTTATAAAAGATTTAGCCTTCATTAAATCCTCCGGATTTTTAAAAATTCTAAATTGTTAATTCAAAAATCATTATGCATAACAACAGAATAAAATCAATCACAATTCCGGGAATGAACATTACGTTTTTACAGGAAAACGTAAGTATAATTAATCCACTTATTAAAAAGAAATAAAAAAATTTTAAAATCAGCGGGGCCGCTTCGTCTTAACTATATGAAGGGGGTATGTTATGCTTTCAAAAGCTGTTTCTCTTGCTCTGAACGGGATAAGCGCGGTCAGGGTTGATATAGAAGTAGATACGATAAAGGGGCTTCCGGGATTAACGATAGTCGGCCTCCCTGATTCGGTTATACGTGAATCGAAAGAGAGAATAAGGTCTGCAATAGAAAACTCGGGATATGAATTTCCTCCCAAAAATTTTATTATAAATCTCGCGCCTGCCGGTTTCAGAAAGCAGGGGGCAAATTTTGACCTCCCAATCGCAATGTCTATTCTGAAATGTACAGGGCAGATAAACTTTGACCTTGAAGAGATACCAATGGTGGGAGAGCTCTCTCTTGATGGGAGGATAAAGCCTGTGCGCGGTGTAATCTCCATGATAATAGCTCTCCGGATGTTCGGATTTAAAAAGATTATTGTTCCATACATGAACAGGGAAGAGGCTTCTGTTATTGAAGGCGTAGGGGTATATCCGGTACAGAGTCTCTCTGAGTCAAAGTCGGTGTTTAATGGGGAGGAACAGCCTTATATTCACCGGGTAAAGGGAGAACAGATATTTGACCAGGAATGCGATTTTTCTGATGTAAGAGGGCAGGAAAATGCGCGGCGCGGAGTTGAAATTGCCGCAGCGGGAAGGCATAATATTCTTCTCTATGGCGCCCCCGGGTCAGGAAAGACGATGATCGCAAGACGCATCCCATCCATACTGCCTCCCCTAGAGCTGGAGACAGCGATTGAAACAACAATGATTCATTCCGCATCAGGGATTCTAAGAGAGGGGGAGGGGCTTATAACCATCCCGCCATTTCGTTCTCCCCATCATACGGCATCAGAGGCTGCTCTTGTTGGAGGAGGAGTTAATCCCGGTGCAGGGGAGGTCTCACTGGCCCACAATGGCGTACTGTTCCTCGATGAATTTGTAGAGTTCAGAAACAGCGCAATACAGGCTTTAAGACAACCGCTTGAGGACAGGGTAATTACAGTATCGAGGGTTGCTGGTACAGTATCATTCCCGGCTGATTTTATGCTTGTAGCGGCAAGTAATCCATGCCAGTGCGGGTATCTTTTTGACAGCGATGTGGAATGTACGTGCCCCCCCTCAAAGGTTATGAAGTATTATCAGAAAATTTCGGGCCCGGTTATAGACAGAATTGATATTGAGGTACCTGTTAACCGTGTGTCGTACAGTGATCTCCTTGATAACGGCGGCGGGGAATCATCTTCAAAGATCAGAGAGAGGGTAATTGCTGCCTGTGATATTCAAAAGAAAAGATTTGCCGGGACAAGGGTGCTCTTTAATTCGCGGATGGGAAACAGGGACATTAAGAGGTATTGCCGCATAGATCCTGGCGATGAGCAGTTTCTGGAAAATGCAGTGAAGAGGCTGAACATGTCCGCAAGGAGTTTTTTCAGGGTCCTTCGGGTTGCGCGGACTATTGCAGATCTTGAATCTTCAACTGAGATAAAAAGGAAACATCTCCTTGAGGCAATCTCGTATAAGAATCTCCATAAAAATTATATTTTTTAAGGTGTTAATCAATATACTTAATAACTTTGCCTCAGTTTTGAACTCAGTTTCGTCTTTCGGGATTTTTGAATTACCTTATTTGAAAGATAATCTTAATCTGGTTGACAATGAGTCCTGTTTTTAATCAATAAGGGTAATATGCGGGAGTATAACAAAGATTATAAAGGTCACTGATATGAAAATTCATCTTCAAACATTTAATTCTTTTTTCGATTTTTTGAAGCGCTTTATTGATATATTCAGAGGCCCGACCTTTATTTCGGCTTATAGAGAGATAAACCCTGTTTTCCGTGAAAAGCTGCTCCTGACAGTCTCCATGGCGAACAATTGCGCAGGATGAGTCTCGGCACATTCTGCCGTGGGCAGGAAGGCTGGAATAAGCAAAGAGGAATATTTGTCTCTGATTAAACTCAATAAAAAGGATTTTGAATACAGGGAATGGGTTGCCCTTACTTACGCTCGTGAATGGGCATATGCAAAAGGAATAGAGTTATCCATCGAATTTAGTGAGGAGTTCAGGATATTATATTCTCAGAGAGAACAGGCTCTTATAATAAAACTGTTGCGCATGATGTTATTTGCTAATTATTGCGGTAATAGTTATTTCAAACGTCCCTGGAAGGGTGGAATTGCTCCGCAGGCTTGTGAAGTAACATTTGATACAACAGAAAAGAATCTGAAAGATTAAACCTGATTTTATATAGAATAACACTCAGCTTTAAAGGGACATAAATACACTTCCCCTGGAACGATTACGGATCACTCCTTCACTCCGGGTATTTCAAATTATCTGTTGTGTTGTAAATTTGATACTGGTGTAAAGATTTGCCACACAGGAGATTATTGACTATTGCAAAAATATACAATTTTCAGTTAAGGCTTATAATTAATTTATACAAATAAATATTTTTGTATAAAATTTTGTAAATTTAAAGAGTTTTTAAAGATAAAAAATATTATTATGTCTCATTAATAAAATTATAATAATATCATTTTTGGCACATAAATTGCATAATATAAAGATATAGTTTAGAAAACTTTTTGTTTTGCAAAATATATGGAGGAGTAATATGAGAGGAAATATCATCACAATCAGGAACCAGAAGCTTGAGTTTAACCAGTTCTGTGAAAAGGTAGAAAAGTATGATCTTGAGCTTACAAGAGGTGATGTTATTAACATAATCAAAGAAACAGGAGAGAAAAACCCGTCTCTTATTCCTGCGATTCTTAATGTAATTAAAAACACATATCACATTAATCTTGCATTCTAAATTGAATAGATATAAATTATAAGCAGAAAGACCGCTTTTTTGAAGCGGCCTTTTTTTATGTAATATTTTTATTTATCCTTTTTACATCAAATCCTTCAGATATTAAATTTTCATATATTGTATTAAGGTCTTCCGTAACTTCATGATATTTGAATATTATTGAATCTTTATAAGATTTAAGAGTTACCTCTTTTATAACCACAACCTCGAGAAGATCTTCTTCTGTCTGCTCCGCTCTTCTTTCATTAACTTCAGAAAATGCAATTTTTTCTATATTGAGTTTTTTCATCTCACTGATAAATTCATTTAATGTATTAAATTCCTGTACTCCCGACATTTATCCTCCTCTACCTGACTCTTTCAGGGTATAATGATTTTTCCGGGTCTGATATCAAGATTATTATTCATGAAAGTCACTACATAATACTGGCTGGTTCTGCGGTTTTCCCTTTTGTCTATGAATCCGGCACACCCTGCCGAGATATATCTGATCGAATCGTGCAATGATGAGTAGAATGATTTATCACTGCCTGAAAAAACAGCTTTTACATTATATTGCATAAATAATTTATGGAGATCATCCGGAACCGGGGATACCGGGGTTTTCTTCCGTGTGGTAATAAATGGTCTGTGTATTATAACAAAAACAGCATTAGAGTTTTTGGAGCACTTCAGATCTTTCTTCAGCCACTCCATTTGTGTATCATCGATAAATTTTTCATCTGAACCGGAAGTGTCAAGCGCTATAAAGTGCATAGAGCCGTAATTGAATGAATACCATCTGCCGCGGCCTGAATATTCAGTGTAAATGGCCGGAGTTCCATTGTATAAGTCCCTGTCCCCTGGAATAGTGTAGTATACTGAATGGAAATTTTTTAATTTTGAAAAGAATATAGTAAACTGTCTCGTTATATCCCTTTCTCTTATCCCGTCGGTTTCAGTCCCTCCATAGACTGCATCACCTGTATGTATGACAATCGCCGGTTTTTCAGATTCAATAGCTGATATTACAGTATCGAGCGATTGAGTGAAACCGGAAAATGGTGATACGGGAGCTGTATTACCGAATACTACAAACCTGACAGATTCAGTAAGAGGGATTTCGTGCGCGCATCCTGCAAAGAAAAGCGCGATTAAGATCAGCGTGACACCTCTCCCTCTTTTATATCCGAATCTTTTACAAAACACTATCTTTTATATCCTGAGAAAATCTGTAGGATAGGACCGGCATATTTCGTTAACCTCTCCTTTAACCTTTGCAAGAACTGAATCATCAGTAATATTTTCAATTATCTGAATTATAAGCCTGCCTATCCTTCTGAAATCATCTTCTTTAAGGCCGCGTGTTGTGAGAGCAGGGCTTCCGAGCCTGATACCGCTTGTTACAAATGGAGATTTGTCATCGAATGGGACTCCATTCTTGTTACATGTTATCCCGGCTTCATCGAGCCTGTTTGCCGCATCCTTTCCTGTTACTCCTTTGTTACGGAGGTCAATCAGTATCAGGTGATTGTCCGTTCCGCCGGATACGAGTTTCAGCCCTCCAGAAAGGAGAACGTCTGCAAGTGCCGCGGCGTTCTTAATAATTTGCTGCTGGTATGTTTTAAACTCCGGCTGAAGTGCCTCTTTAAATGCCACAGCTTTTGCTGCTATTGTATGCATGAGCGGCCCGCCCTGTGTACCGGGGAACATGAATTTATTTATACTGGCCTCATATTCAGCGTTTCCGAGTATAACTCCTCCACGTGGGCCCCGGAGTGTTTTATGTGTCGTCATTGTTACAAAATCAGCCACATTAACAGGAGTAGGGTGGTCCCCTGTCGCTACAAGCCCGGCTATATGCGCTATGTCGGCAAGAAGTTTAGCTCCTACGCTGTCTGCAATCTCTCTGAACCTGTTAAAATCTATAATTCTCGGGTAGGCGGATGCTCCTGCTATAATAAGCTTTGGTTTATGCTCCTTCGCGAGTTTATAAAGCGCATCGTAGTCTATAAGGTTTGTATCTTCTGTTACACCGTATGCAACAACATTAAAATATTTGCCTGAAAAGTTTACGGGTGAGCCATGGGACAGGTGCCCTCCGTGTGAAAGGTTCATTCCGATATATGTATCCCCCGCGTTAAGGAGAGACATCATAACAGCCATATTCGATTGTGCGCCTGAGTGTGGCTGTACGTTTGCTGCCTGCGCGTTAAAGAGCTTCTTTACTCTTTCGATCGCGAGGGCTTCTACTTCATCAGCATGTCTGCAACCATTATAATATCTCTTTCCCGGATAACCTTCGGCATATTTATTTGTGAGAGTAGATGATGAAGCTTCCAGTACTGCTTTTGAAACATAATTTTCAGAGGCAATCATTATCAGATTATCCTCCTGCCTTTTATCTTCAGCCTGGAATATATTGTATACTTCAGGATCGATTTTTTTCAGATTAACTTTATCAGACATGACTAGCCTCTTGTTTAACAATTTTTATATACTATATGGGACGGTACTTATTAATCTTTCCGTTAAAACTACGGAATTTAATCAGTTATATCTCTGAGAACCGTTCATATGCTATATTGTAAAGAAATTTTTTATAAATAAAAGGAGTCTGTTTAATATATGTCAATTTAAAATTTTAGTTGTAATGTAACATGTTCAGGTTTTAAGGTAATAGTTCTTTATCAGAAAAATTATCCAAACCTGAAATGCGATTTAATCCGGAGGATATATGACTGGAATCAAGATGAAAGTAGTAATGTTTAAGCTGTTACCTAAAAGTATGTTTTCAATGCTATTCGGGTGGATAGCGCTTATCCCTTTGCCGGGTGCTATTATGAAAGGAATTATAGACTGGTATTGCAAAAAATATGGCGTAATTTTTGAAGAAGCTGTTGTACCTGAAGGTGGATTCAGGAATTTGAATATGTTTTTTACCAGGGAACTTAAAAAAGGAGCGCGTAAAATTGATAAAAGCGCGGGTTCCGTGGTTGCCGCTACTGATTCAAGGGTAGATCAATTTGGAAATATTACAAAAGAAAGGATCATGCAGGCAAAGGGAATCACTTATTCTGTCAGGGATCTCATACCTTCCAGCGAGGCAGAAAAATTTATTGGTGGTAAATTTATCACTCTTTACCTTTCACCCGGAGATTATCACAGGATTCACTCCCCTGTTGACGGTAAAATCACAGGTTTTTATAATATTCCGGGAAAGCTTTATACAGTGCAGGATTTTATGGTAAAGAATCTTCCGGATCTCTTCTCTATTAACGAAAGGCTCATAACATACATTAAAACTAAAAACGGGGATGTTGCTGTCTGTAAAATAGGGGCAATGAATGTGGGGAAGATTTCGCTGGCTTATGATGATTCTGTGACAAACAGCCTTTTCGGCAAACGGTATGAGAAGATTTATGATAAGAGTGAAATGAAATCAGTAAAGCGGGGGGATGAGATCGGAATATTTAACCTCGGGTCTACTGTAATAATTCTTTTTGAGAAAGGTATGATCAATTTCAGCAGACTTAAATATGGCCAGATGGTAAAGGTTGGTGAAAAGATTGGTACTCTGCTCTAAGTATAAAAATATAAAAATTTTAATAAATTTCTTTCAGAAAGATAATTTTTTATTATATTTATCAGGTAGCTGTTATTTACAGATTTTTAAAAGATATTACTAATGCCGGCTTTTTTATTAAAAATGTATCCCTTTTAAAAAATAAATAGAGGGATTTTTCAATGGTTTCATAATCCTGTTTAATAATATAGCTTTCTTTTCGCGGAGAGACGGGACTTCTGCGTAGAATTAGATTATTTAACGGGGATTATTGGTAAAAAAAATTAATATAATCAATTTGAACTTGAATTTTTAAATAATCACAATTAAAATACTGCAAAAAAATTTTTTAGTATGGTATAGAATAAAACTGGGGGGTGAATTATGGCATACCATGCAAATATGGATAAATACATAGGCAACCAGGTCAGGTTCTGGAAGCTGCAGAAAGAGGCTATTGACAGCATAGACTTCAAGCCGAAATCAGCAAGGGGGACCAAACCATTTGTAACAATTTCAAGGGAGTATGGAGCCGGGGCATACCAGGTTGCGGAAAAACTCATTGTTATTCTTAATGAAAAGTACAATCATGAGCATAACTGGGCCGCATATGACCGGAATCTGCTTGAAAAAATTGGGAATGACATGGGTCTTTCAGAAGCACTGGCACAGACTCTCACAACCAACGCACGGAACAAGATGACTGAATTATTTCAGACAACTTTCAGCACATTCCCGCCTCAGGTGGCGGTTTATAGAAAGCTGGCTGAAATTACAAGGATGCTAGCATTTAATGGTCATGTCGTGCTTGCAGGGAGAGCTGCTAACAGAATTACAAGGGATCTTAGGCAGGGCTTTCATGTCAGGCTTGTTGCTCCGCTTCACTGGAGAGTAGACAGGCTCAGCAAACTTCATAATGTTCATATGAAAGAGGCCGAGCAGACCATTCTCGAGAAGGATAAGGAAATTGACGGTTTTATTAAAGAATTTGTAAAATTTGACAATACCGATCCGCATAATTATCATATTGTTATAAATATGGAACACATTACACCTGATGAAGCAGCTGTTATTATTGCTGATGCGATGAAGGATTGTGGACTAATTTAATCAGACTTATTAATGAATAAAGGAATTTTGCAAAGATTTGAATTAAGTGAATATCTGATTCAGTATGATCCCGAAACTTTTATACTTTTATGCAGAAAGTTGCCTGAAGGTAGAAATATCTGGATCAGAAAAATAGAGGATGGCGGATTTATTGCCGGGGCCATTCAGGATGAGGATAATTTTTACATTTCGATTGAGTCGGGTGAAAAGAGCGGTCAGTTTTTTGCGATAAATAAAGCTGACGGCTCTACCCGCTGGCTCATTCCCGGAAAAGCACATATGTTTCAGCTTTTCGATAATTCGATCTACCTTATATTTATTGATGATAATGATCTCTTCTATCTTATAAAGGCCAGTACTCGTGACGGGACAAAGGCCTGGCATTATCAGGTTAATGAAAAACTTTTTCAGTACAGTATAAATAGAGACCGGATAACTCTGAAATATCTTGACGGAAGAGTCGATATTTTAAGTAGTGAATCCGGTTCTTTATTAAATGGATAGAGAGGATTTATGCTTAATTATAAAATTGAGGACGCCACAAAAAAATTAACTATTGCAAGAAGCCTGGATAGGTATATACCTCCATTCAGAGTAGTAGGCGACTATAAGCTGATTGATAACGGCGTAATACCGGAGGCAACAGTTCATGTTGAGGCAGAGGGAAGAGCAATTCATGAAGCTTCAAATGGCAAAGGCCCTGTCGATGCTCTCGCCAATGTGCTCAGGAAAGCCCTGATGCCGATTTTCCCTGAAATTAAAGATGTAAGGCTGATAGATTACCAGGCCAAAATACTTGATGCTCACAGGGGGACAAGTACGGATGTTGAGGTTACAATAATCTTTACAAATGGAGAGGAGCTCTGGAAGGTTTATTCTATGTCTGAAAATATAAACTATGCCTCCTTCCGTGTGCTTATTGATGGATTTGAGTATGTTATACTCAAAAAGAGAGAAACAATTTAATTTCTCATCTCTTCGAGATACATATCTATACTGTACGGGATGCTTTCGTCAATGAGTCCCCTTTCTGTAGTATCTCCTTTCCGGTATGAACGTGCCATGTTGACCCTTGCATATTCATTTTGTCTCCCGAGTTTTGAACCGTACTCAACAGATTTCCAGAAAGCAAGGTCACTCTTCGCAGATTCATTAAGATCGTTATATACGACACCCAGATTATTATACGCGGATGACAGGCTTTGAAAAATTTTCATCTGGTTAATCCTTGTCGGGTCAACCTGTTTAATTTTATCAGCTTCATACTCCATTACACTCACAAGCTTGAGGTATTCTCCTTTAGCTGCATTTATATTATTGTTGTAGTAAAAAGCGTTACCCAGTGAAAGCATAAGCTCCGGAGATTTAACAAAATCATCATAGAGGTGCAGCCAGCTGTCCAGGGCAAGGGAGTAGTTCTTTTTCATATAATAAATCCTCCCGATATTGTAATAAAGTTCGGAGGAATCATATCCCTGGTTGAGGGAGTTTATGTAATACTGCTGTGCTATGGTATAATTTGACATCTTTTCAATATCGTTTTCAATCATCTCCTCGTCAAGGGCGCCCTCGCGGCTTTTAACTTTATCAAAGAAATAATAGAAGATGTTGCCAAGGTACGCGTTTGTCTTCCCGATCTGTTCGGTCTCTTTATAAAAATCATCTCTGGTAAAAGCGGGTTGGTCCCCGTATTTGTCTACTGCATCTTTCAGGTATCTATATGCTTTAGCAGGTTCTCTTGTTGAATAATAATACTCCCCCATGAGATGGAGAGCGCTGTAGTAACCAGGTGATAAATCGAGCGCTTTGTCAAGATAGCGTTTTACGGCGATTGGATTATTTTGCGCACTGTTCAGTCTTGCGAACTGGATGTGCAATTGAGGATAGTCAGCGTCACGATCGTTTAAGGCTTTGAGGACTTCTATTACTGCAGGGTATGTGTTATCATCCTGATCTATCAGTCGGTTTGTCCTGACACCGTAATCAATCCTTATGCTTGAATCATCCTTTTTTTTCTTGTCGAGATAATACCCCGCAAGTTTTGAAAGAAGCGGTGAGGGGAGTTCCGGAAGCATCTCTTTCTCCCTGAGCTCCGCATGGATTGCCGCAACCTGCGGAAAAGCATTTCTTTCAATATACAAATTAAGGAGTCCCGAGTATCCGATTACTGAATCAGGATCGACTCTCAGTATATCCTCATAATATTTTTTTGCTTTCAGAAATTGTCCCTGGTAGAAATACGCGTTTCCTATACCGAGAAGCGCTGTAACATTCTCTTTGTCAAGGAGGAGCGTCCTCCTGTAGAAGTTTATGGAGAGATCCAGCTGACTTTTTATTGTATCAATATCCTTTCTGTCTCCAAAATACCAGTGCCTGATATTTTTAGAGAGAAGGCTGTAGTATTCATTATTAATTTTCGCGTAAAAATAACCGAGATTGTTAAGCGTGTCTACATTTGTCCTGTCAAGCTCATAGGCCTTATTGAGTTTTTCGAGTGATTCTTTATAATCCTGGTTCTGCAGATAAGCTCTCGCATATTCATTGTATCCGTAGATGAAATCCTTTATATACTCTTCATCAACTTCTTTAAATAGCCTTTCAGCTTCGTTATACCTGGATTTTCTCTCAAACCTTCCTCCTGCAACACCGCTTTGTAGTATTATTTCAACTCCTTTATGAATGATTCTTTTTGCCATTACAGGTTTATATATATATTGATAAGAAAGGATTGTCAGAACGCAGGCTATTATTGCTGAAATACCGAATATTTTTGTCAGTTTAAGAAGCTTTTTCTGCCTTTCGCGTCCCTGAACTGTATATTCGGGGCGTGTTGAGATTACCCTTCGGCCTACGGCAGTTTCATCAGCAAGCTCGATTTTTATCTTCAATTTTTTTTCAAGAAATTTATGGATATTGTCTTCGGGCTTACCTGTTATTATCATGTCGACGAGCTTTCTTGTATCATCAGCAGAAAGCCTGTCGTTAATAATGGTATCTCTTATTGCCTGTCTTATAGCGGGATTAAAAAGAACTATTGCTTTTTTGAGCCTGGAAAGATCCTTTTCGGATAGTTCGATTTCTGATGGCTCTCCGCCTGCTGGTTGTGCCCCTTTGTTTAATTTTGCAGGCTCACCTTCGGAGATAAGGTGGTCAAAACTTTCATCATCAAGAGGTTCGATTTTGAGGGATTCATCTTTTTCATGAGATGGTTCCCCGGCAGTAATTTCATCAGAAAAATCAATTATATTTGCATCGAACTCCCCAATTTCAGTTTCAGGCCTTTCGGCTTCCGTTTTTTCGGGGGCCTTTGATGAAATTTCGGATATATCTTCAATATTTTCAAATCCTTCAATATCAAATGAATCGATTTCATCAATTGTGCTGACAGGTCTTTTTTCTACAGCTTCTTCTGCGGGAGGTTCCTCCTCCATCGATAGCTCAAAACCCTCTATCTCTCCCGGTTCTTCTATTGCCGCAATTTCTTCAGAGGGCTGTTCGAGGTCGCTAAAATCTATTTCGGGTATTTCCTGTTCAGCGGCTTCAGGGATTTCGGTAGTTTCAGTAAGTGAAATTTCGTCAAGGTCGGGTATCTCAATATCTTCACCGCTTTCAATGGCAATAGATTCAGCTCCACCTCTCTTTTCACTCTCCTCAACGGATTCCTCTGTGCCGGTTAAATCTTCAAAATCCTCAAATTCTTTAAATTCTTTTTCTGATTCATCGATAAAGGATATATCAGTATCTTCGAGTTTATAAATATCCTCATCAGCACTGGATGGTTTTTCAATATCTGTAATAAGATCTGTTATATCTTCAATCTCTTCATCCCTGATTTCTGAAAAGACGGGCTCCTCAAATTTTTCATCAAGGCCTTTTTCAGGCAATTCCACCTCGCCAAGCTCATCTTCAAAACTCAGGTCTGAGGGGATCTCGGAATCGTAATGTTCAATATCAAACTCTTTCTCTTCTACAACAGGGGGTTGCGATATCTTTGCCCTCTCCCGGGGATGTTCAACCGGCGGGGGCTCTTCGGTTATAACGCCGATAATCCTGTCTATTTCTGCCTGTTCTTCAGGAGTATAAGTGATTTCGATCTTTTTAGCTGCCATCAGTCATCCCGGGCGAAAATTTAAAGCCGTCAATTAAACGACATAATTCAGATAATATTTTTATTAATATAAAAATCAATCAGTATTTATTACTTAACTTATTTGACGTAAAAATTACCGATATAATATTTCTTTTTATACAAGAATATACGTTCAGTAATTGTTACTTAAAATCAATTAAATTTCAGCAATTATTTTAAAATGTCAATTCCGGAATCGGGATCATTAAGAACATATATTAACTTTAACCGGAAAATTCATTTTTTGTACTCAATAAAAAATTTCGTTATAATTATTTATAGAGTATATATCGACAAGTTAGATATATACCATAAATAAAATGGTATGCGGGGACAAGGCCGGGTTTTTTATTGGCCTATTTTTTAGTCACGGGGACAGAAATGAAGTTTTGTCGAAGAAAAGGAATTCTTCTCCTTTCAGTTCTGCTTTTGTCTTCTATGCCGTATAATATTAAGACAGAGCATTTTTATAGTCTGACTCAGCTAAGGGATGCTAAACCTCCCGAAAGATTAAGGCTCGTTATGGTTGATAATGTCGGCACGGGTAAACCTGTTATGCTCGACGGGATACTGTTTACATTTAAGGAGAGGAGAGCCTCCAGTGTCGGGATAGGCGGGAATTTTTCATCCTGGAAAGTGAAGAACATGACAAGAGGTAAGGATGGAGTATGGTTCTATTTCCTCCCGAATACTGAATATGCAGGGAGGATTGAATACAAGTTTAATGTCGATGGGCTCTGGACGGATGATCCATGGAATGGCCTCCGGGAGGATGACAGGAACGGTTCATATATATCCATTGCTGAAAATGATACTCCTGCTGATGGCAGACTTGTAACATATAAAATAATGAAAGGCAACAGGGTTCTCTTCAGAACATACAGGCCGTCTGCGAGGATTATATCTGTAGTTGGTGATTTTAACGGTTGGAACCCTGAAAATGATCTAATGAGGAGAGGGGAAGACGGTATCTGGAGACTTGAAAAAAGGCTTGGCGCCGGGACCTACAGGTATAAATTTATTGTGGATGGGGAGTGGCTTCCTGACACATTTAATCCGGATTCAGGTGCGGACAATACCGGGGATATCTGTTCAATAATCAGGGTTAAGTAGTAATGTCTGGAATAATGGTTCCGTAATCTTTCTCATTTATCCATTCACCTGAAATCCAGTCCATCTTTTCATTTATATGAAAGTTGTCTTTATATGACATGCTCTGGTTTTCTTTTATATAGTAACCGAGATAGTAATATTTAAGCCCTATTGAATCAGCAAAAGCAGCCTCCCTTAACACGCTAAAAGTACCGGGGCTGTAGTGAAGAAAATCTGTATGATATATAAAATATACGCTGCTTAAAGCTTCAGTCGAAATATCAAGGAACCCTATACCCGCAAGCCGGTTGTCAATATAATACTCAGACTGTATTGATGGACATGAACGGGTATAAAAGGAACTGCAAAAATCCTCATAATTTGATTCCCGGCCGAATCTTCCCAGTGAATGTACCCTGTATATTTCATATATTTCATCCCTGCATTCAAGGTCCCGGAATTCTACCTTTATATTGCTGCATTTTTTTAAAACTCTTCTCTGGCTTTTTGTAGATTTGATTTCGCCGGTTTTTAAGCGGATAGGGATACACTCCCTGCACCCCCTGCACATGGGTTTGAAGTAATACATTCCAAACTTCCTCCATCCCCGTGAAAGGATATAGTTCAGTTCATCTCCGGTTACATCAGAGGCAAAGAAGTATGAAAAGCGCCATTTCCTCCCTGCAATATATGGGCATTCGGATTCTTCACTAATAAGGGGATCGCTGAAGAGTTTCATGCAACACCGTATTTTACCCGATAATCCTCCATTCTGGATAGCATAACTTTATCTATGCCATGCTTCTCCCTGGCCGCATCGTCTTTAAGGAATTCCATAATATCAATAATTGTAACAATGGGGAAGAATGAAATTCCTGTTGATTCAGATATCTCCTGAATCGCGGACTTTTCACCTGTACCTTTCTCCATCCTGTCTACTGAAACAATTACAGCTTCAAGTATAGGGTTGCCGTTTTTTTCAAGAACCTCTATTGATTCACGGACAGCTGTCCCGGCAGTAATAACATCATCAACAAGAATAATTTTGTCTTCATGAGAGAGTGGTTTTCCTACAATAAGTCCCATATCACCATGGTCCTTCGCTTCTTTCCTGTTAAATGAGTAGTGTACATTTATTTTCTGTTCATTATAAAGGGCGTTTACTGTTGCTATGGCAAGAGGGATACCTTTATAAGCCGGGCCAAAAATTGCTGTGAAGGGCTCCTTAATATTATCCGTAATTGTACTGGCATAGAAACTTCCAAGTTTGTTTATTGCCTCACCTGTGTGAAGCATTCCCGTGTTAAGGAAGTATGGAGATAATCTTCCTGATTTAAGCGTAAACTCACCAAATTTAAGAGATTTCATTTCCAGCAGAAATTCAATGAAATCTTTTTTATAATTTTTCATTTTAACCACCTGTAGTTTCCTGATTAATAAACCGGCACGGTCGCAGTTCGGTTAGATAATCATCAATAAGATTACCGGCGTCGAGCATTTTTCATTGAAATAACGATAAAATGAAATGATGATTTGAAATAATGCTTTATTTTCATGATAGTATTATATGGACTAAAGTGTTTAATGATTAAATCAATTCTCTTAATGTAATGTCATATTGATCGGATGTGAGAAATTTAAATACTGATTATCAGATTAGCAGAATTTTTTTCTTATTTTTATTTTATATTTCTTAGATGCTGTCACTTCTCAGGACTGGCAGAATCTTATTATTTTATTAACGTTTTCGAATATTTTAAGGCAAAAAAGATGGTAAAGATAGCAATAGAAAACCTTTATAAAAGTTTCGGGGATAATAATGTACTCAGAGGGCTGAATCTTGAGGTTAATGAAGGGGAGATTTTCTGCATAATAGGGAAGAGCGGAACAGGAAAATCTGTTATAATGAAGCATCTTGTAGGCATGATTGAGCCCGATTCAGGGACAATAAAAGTTGATGGAGAGCTCTTTACAAACAGTGAACCATCAGTGAAAAGGGCAATTATCGCAAAATACGGAATACTTTTTCAGGGAGCCGCTCTTTTTGATTCAATGAATATATATGACAATGTGGCTTTCGGCCTGAGGAGGAAGGGGGTGGCAGAAGAATTGATCGCCCCGGTTGTTGAGGAGTCTCTTTATAATGTCGGATTAGCAGGAGCGGGCGAATTTTTTCCTTCTGACCTTTCAGGGGGGATGCAGAAAAGGGCTGCTCTTGCAAGGTCAGTTGCTGTTAAACCGCAGATTATGATTTATGATGAACCAACTACAGGTGTCGACCCTATTACCGGTGGAGCTGTTAACAGGCTTATTATGCGGATGAGGGAGCTATACCATATAACAACGATTGTGGTTACTCATGATATGAATTCCGCTTTCAGAATAGCTGACAGGATTGCAATGCTTTATGAAGGGTCAATTATAGAAACAGGGAGTGGTGAAGAGATAAAAAACAGTGATAATCCCTATGTAAGACAATTTGTTGAAGGAACAGTAAATGGGCCGATCAAGGTAATTTAAAAATTTGTATTACTTGGCTGGTATTAGTAAGATATTTTATTGACAATGCATATCTTTTATAATTTTTATAATATAAGAAATATAAATAAGGAGTAATTTTATGGAATCATATAATCATGATACAGGAAGTTTTACCGGCAAAGGTGGATTTGAGATATTCTTCCAGAAGTGGCTTGTAGATAAAGCTAAGGCTGTTGTTGTTATAGTGCATGGATTAGGAGAGCATTCAGGGAGATATGAAAATCTTCTTAAAAGCCTCTCTGGCAAAAAATTATCGGTATTTGCTATTGATCACAGAGGACATGGTAAATCAGATGGTAAGAGAGGGCATATTGATTCGTTTATGGATTATGTTTATGACCTCAAACTTTTTGTTGAATTTATAAAAGAAGAGAACCGGGGGCTTCCGGTAATCCTTATCGGTCATAGCATGGGAGGAGTTATTGCCGCGAGATACGCAATGACTTATCCTGATGATCCTTCTCTTCTGGTGATCTCATCTCCGGGGCTTGCTGCTACTATTAAAGTTCCGGACTGGAAGACAGGAGTGGCAAGATTTTTCTCATCAAGGGTTGCTTCACTTTCATTTTCCAACGGTTTAAAAGCCGAATATATTTCTCATGACCCGGAAGTGGTACGCGCCTATGAGGACGATCCCCTTGTTCATGACAGAGTCTCTGCCAGGTGGGTTGTTGAATTTTTGCGGGCAATTGAAGAGTGTATGGCAAATGCGAAAAATATCAGGAAACCTATTCTTCTTATACACGGGAAAGATGACAATATAGCTGATTACAGGGCAACTGAAGAATTCTTTAACTCTGTATCATCCGCAAACAAGAAACTTTATCTTTATGAAGGTCTTTATCACGAAACAATGAATGAAACTGCCGGAGAGCGGGAAAAAGTATTACGTGATATTACAGAATGGATTGTAAAAAATATGGAAACAACTCCAAAGGGAGAAGAGAAAAAAGCGACTGTTAAAAAAGCTCCAGCTGCAAAGAAAGCAGCACCAAAGGCCAAGGCAGCCGTGAAGAAGGCTGCTCCGAAGACAAAAACAGCAGTAAAGAAAGCCGCACCAAAAGCTAAAGCAGCAGTTAAAAAAACGGAATCAAAAACTAAGGTTGCCGTAAAAAAGGCAGCCCCAAAAGCAAAAACTGCCGTCAAAAAAGCGGCAGCAAAAAAACCTTCAAAGAAATAGTATTTAATATTATATTTTCAAAAAGGGGCTGGCTTTTTAGGTCAGCTCCTTTTAATTTTCATCCTTCTTCCCGGATTCAGTACTTTTAATCAGCTGTTTTACTTCACTCTCTTTCAGGAGCCTGTACTCCCCCCTGTTTAGCCTTCCGAGTGAAATCGGGCCGTATGCGACTCTTTTAAGTTTTAATACTTTGTAGCCGAGGTTCCTGAATGAGTAGCGTATCTGTCTCTTCTTCCCTTCCCGGATAATCATCCTTACGGTATATCCGCGGTTGTCAATAATCTCCACTGAGGCGGCCCCGGTTTTTATCTTTATCTGATGTACAAAATATCCTTTTTCAAGTCTCTGCCGGTCTGTTTCTTCGAGCGGTTTATCAATATCTACAATATATTCCTTGGGAACTTTAAATGCCGGCCTTGTAAGTTTATATGCGAGGGCTCCGTCATTTGTAAGGAAGAGCAGGCCCTCGGTGTCCTTATCGAGTCTCCCTACCGGCATAACTCCGGCTTTTGTGAATCTTTCAGGGATCAGGTCCATCACTGTTGCGCGTCCCTTTTCATCATTAAGGGTGGTTACATATCCGCCGGGTTTGTTAAGCATCAGGTAGAAATTTTTGTCTATAGGATTCAGAACCTCTCCATTAAAAACTACGCGGTCTATACCGGTATCGATTACTGTTGCAAGATTTGTCACAACAGACCCGTTGATCGATATCTTCCCCGAGGTTATGAGTTCTTCCACTTTTCTCCGCGATCCCAGGGTGCAGAGTGTCAGGTATTTATTCAGCCTTACTTTCATCGTCACTCGCCTGTTGCTCAGCAGCTTCATTCTGTTTCTGAAGAGCAGGTTCTTCATTATCCGATTCAGGATTCAGATTGATTTTTTTAAACTTAATCTCATCCTTTTCTGTCTCGTTACCAAGAGTATATACATCACCTCTGCGGACAAAGGTCAGGTTGCTTCCAAATGATGTCTCACCGAGAAAGATAATCTGATTTTTGTTAAAATCAAAATTATACTCCCCTTCGATTTTTTTTGTGCTCCCCTTTAAATAAGATTTATATTTTCCGTTTTTGTATATCTCCAGGCAGTGATTTGTAAAATCATTGAATCTGTTAACGCTCCACCATTTACCGTTAAGTGCGGTGCTCAGCTCTTCTGTCTCCTTCTCCCAGAACTGGCTCAGGTACGATTCAACATTTTTACTGTCGGTATTTTTAAGGATTGTGATATTTACTCCATAAATCCAGCCGGTAACGCCGTTGCTTAATTTCACTTTATACCAGTAGTGTCTGCTTTTACCGATATTTTTTTCTTCTGTTGAACGGTCAAGTATCTCAACTACTTCACCTTTTTTCAGAAGGGAAATCCTTGATGAAAATATCAGGGGATCAATTCTCATGGCAGTATTGGGAGTAATAATCAAAGCAACAGGATTCACTCCGGGTTTTTCAGATATCTGATTTTCATCACTCCCTCCGCCACAGGAGAGCGTTAGTATTAATATGGTAAGAATTAGCGGATAAATAATTATGGATGTTCTCTTCATCTTAATTTCCGTTTAATATTTTTTCAGTTAATTTCGATTTTAAGTCAAAAATCTATAATCCTGTGTAAATTACATATTATGAAATAAATCAGGATAAATTGCATAACTTTCTCTGATATTTAAACCGGAAAGGTTGTTGTCAATTAAAATCCTTTATTTGCAACATTATACTGCCTTATAAAAATCTCTTGACTAAAGCGGCTTATAATCTAAATTTTAATATCTATAATTTAAATTCAGTATTTATTCCTTAACGTATTTAAAGTTAAAAATATATTCAGGAATCACCAGTATTTTGAATTATATCATTTGCACTGTTTTATAAGCAGAGCGCGGCCAGACAGAATCAGCAATTTTGTAAAATACACCCGTTTCTGCAATCAGAATTTTATCCGGTTAATTATATAGAAATAAATTAAACCACACTTAACAGGTTCAGATTGAATGAAAATCAGAGATCTTTTCATAGAAAATGTTTTAACAGTTTCAAATCTCCTTACAATTCTCAGGGTAGTTGCTCTTCCGTTTATTGTTTATTACATGGATCTTGAAAGTATTACCGGTAACGGGCATTTTGTTTATTACCAGCTGGCTTTTTTTGTTGTTGTTATACTGTCTGATTTTTTAGACGGTCTCCTTGCCAGAACATTTCACCAGGAGTCAAAACTGGGACAGTTACTTGATCCGATGGCAGATAAAGTCTGTTTGATTGTTCTCGGGAGCGCTC
>CAZVFJ010000026.1:20334-22271 GCA_964625825.1 uncultured Leptospirales bacterium
TGTTATACTGGCCAGAGAAGTTTTTGTTGTTGTATCCGCTATTCACCTTTTTTATAGAAGGGATGTTGAGGTAAAACCGAATATTCTCGGGAAGCTCGGGGTTGCTTTCATGGCTTTAACAGGTCTTTTGTATTTCATATCTTTCAGCTGCAGACTTTTTAATAATATAGATGTGAGAGAACTCTCTGCATATCTGACGCTTCTATTTTACATCACAGGCTCTTTGCTTTATGTTAAAACATATTCAGTATATTATGCCGGCCAGGAGACTTCTTAGCCTCCTGATACTGCTGGTCCTGCCCATTTGTCTCACGGGAGCTTCGGCAGAAAAAAGCATACATGTGGAAACCATTAATGGTGTTCAATATATTTCCCTTCATAAAATGGCCACATCTCTTGAAGTTGAAAGCAGCTTTGATCCTGTTTTTCAGAAGGGGAGACTTTATTACAAAAGCCATTTCCTTGTTTATAAAACAGGATACGCCTCAATAATTATAGATAACCGCCTTGTAAATGAATTTCACCCTGTTATACGGGTGAAGGGAGGTATATACATACCTAAAACTCTGGCCCTTCTGATCATCGATAACTTTTTCACTAATTTGAAAGTAACTGAAAAAACAGGAAGCATGATTATCTCTGAAGCTGCTGTTCCTGAAAAATCGAAAGAGAGTGTGAAAATTCCTGAGAGTAAAGGGAAGATTTCATTCATTATACTTGACCCGGGTCACGGAGGAAAAGATCCCGGAGCAATCGGGAAAGGAGGGCTGCAGGAAAAGAAAATAACTCTCCAGGTCTCAAAAAAGGTTGAAAAAATTTTAAAAAAGAAGATTGAAGGGGTAAAGATTAAGTCAACCAGGAGAAATGATGTTTTTGTAGAACTTGCCGAGAGGGCGGAAATGGCAAACAGAGAACTCCGTAAAGATGTAAATGGGCTTTTTGTGAGCATACATGTAAACGCTTCTATCAGCAGCAGGATATCAGGGTTTGAAACATATTTTCTATCGCAGAATCCCACAAATGAAGAGGCGAGAAAGACTGCAACCCTTGAAAATAATGTTATAGTTCTTGAGAAGAGCGCTTCACACAGAAAAAAATATAACGATCTTGATTACATGGAAGCATTAATGATGACAACACAGATCCAGAAGGAGAGTTCCATGCTTGCAGATTCGATTCAGAAAAAGTTAGACAGAAAAATTTCTGAATTCAAGGCCAGGGGAGTCCATAAAGCTGATTTTTATGTATTAAGAGGGGCTCTGATGCCGGCTGTTCTTGTTGAAATAGGATTTATTACTCATAAGAAGGAATCATCCTACCTGAAAAAAGATGAATACCAGGAGAAGATTGCAGCAGGAATTGCTGATGGAATATTAAATTTTATAGACCAGTATAATAAAATGATTGAATAGAAATATGTTATTTATGAGATTATCAATTTACTATACTCAGAAAATTAAGACTGAAGAATAAATGGACAATAATAGCCTTATGATAAAAAAAAGCGATATCAAAGAAATTTATAATAAACTTAAGGAGCTTACGGGGCGGCTTAAGGGACTCGAAGTTAAGAAGCTTGCAACGGAGAGATATATTCTTTATAAAACAAAGATAAAGGATACCATTGAGCTGATGAAGAGTGACAGGCGGGAGAAGAACAGGATAATGATAATCCTCGTCTCTGCGTTCTTTCTTCTTGATTATGCCATGTTTTCTTATCATATGGATAAAAGCTTTTTTAATATTTTCCCGTCAATTCCGGTTTTAAAAAGCATGGACACCATTAATATTTATATACCTTCAGAGGGTTGTAAAGAGATTATCTCTGAAAAGCGGGAGATAAATACTGATGTAGAGAATGATGTTTTAGTAAAAAAACTCGTTGTGCTTGTTGCCGAGGGGTCATATTTTGAGAATACATCATCAAATGTGCCTGT
>CAZVFJ010000027.1:0-12084 GCA_964625825.1 uncultured Leptospirales bacterium
TGAACTCCCACAGCTTATCAATGTTTTTAAAGGCGAAATGAGCCTTGTGGGTCCACGACCGCCACTACCGGCAGAGGTTGAACAGTATGACCTCTGGCAAAGAAGGAGGCTATCAATGAAACCCGGCCTGACCTGCCTCTGGCAGATTAAACCAAACAGGAACGATCTCTCATTCAATGAATGGATGAGCCTGGACCTGAGCTATATAGACAACTGGTCTCTCGGCCTAGATTTCTCAATCCTCGCCCGGACAGCACTCGTGGTACTGGGGGCTCAGGGGAGATAAAGCCATGCATCCCCGCCTTTTTACGTTCCTGGTCCTGCTATCACTTCTGACCTCATGCTCCGGGCGGTATATCGGCGAGTATGCCGGCGGGAGGATGCACGGGAAGGGTTACCTGATCTACAGTAACGGCAACAAATACTGGGGTGAATTTAAAAACGATAAGCGTCACGGATACGGTGTATTTATACTGGGTAAAAATTCTCAATGGGCGGGAAACAAGTACTCAGGCCAATGGATAGATGACATGCGTTACGGCGACGGTACATATAGCTTTGTTGATGGCACAGAATACAGAGGGAACTGGGAACTAAACGTGATGCATGGCCATGGTACAATGAAGTATTTCAATGGTGCGGTTTTTAGCGGCGAATGGCGAAACGGGTGGAAGTACAAAGGAAAATACAATCTTGGGCAAGATACTGCATGGGCAGGAAACAGTTACGAAGGAGAATGGAAACATGATAAAATGGATGGAGAAGGGGTATATAGATTTTCCAATGGGAATGTTTATACAGGACAGTGGAGAGATGACCGTATGAGCGGCAGCGGGACAATGAAATTCGCAAATGGTGACAGCTATTCAGGCGAATGGAAAAATGACAAAATGCACGGTACGGGGACATATCTCTACGCTAACGGGAAAAAATATACGGGCCAGTGGTTTAATGATGATATGAACGGCACAGGGACAATGACCTTCGAGAACGGTGACAGCTATACAGGTGGATGGAGAAACGGGCTTATGCACGGCACAGGTGAATATACTTATGCAAGAGGGAAAAAAACTGAGACAGGTGAATGGAACAATGGGATACGTGAAGAGTCCATAATTATTGCAAAGGATACTGATACCAGAAAATTGAAAGACGGAGTTCATGAGTTTAAATTTGAAAATGGCGACATCTATACAGGTGAATGGAAAAATGGGGTTATGCACGGCACTGGGACAATGAAATACGCATCAAGTGACACATATACCGGTGAATGGGAAAAGGGCAAAAAGAGCGGCACTGGCACCTACATAATCGGGAAAAAATCAAGATGGGCAGGGAATAAGTACGTAGGCCGGTGGGAAGATGATAAGATGCACGGTACAGGAACATACTACTTTTCAAACGGCAACAGGTATGAGGGCCAGTGGGAGAGAGACAATATGCACGGTCACGGAATTCTATACTACGCAAACAATGACAGGTATGAAGGTGAATGGAAAGACGGCAACAGGCATGGCGAAGGGAGCTATTACCACTACCTGAGCGGGAAAGTTGATACAGGAAAATGGGAATACGATATGTATGCTGCCGAGAGTAAAGAAGATGAGAATACAAACTGAATATAAAGTATACCAATAAAAGAGCCTTAACTAAAATTTTATCCAATTAATATCAAAAAAAAGAGAGTTCTATTGACGATGTGCTCTAATAATATTATCATATGTAAATATGAACTCCAAAAATTATATATGGAGAAAATTAAATAGATGAACAGACGCCTGACTGAAAAGATAAAACCTTTTGATAAACCTATATATGTAACAAGACCCTTTCTCCCGCAAATTGAAGAGTACATGGAGGGCCTTAAGGAGATATGGGAAAACCGCATGTTAACAAACAATGGACCGGTGCTTCAAAGGTTTACAAAAGAATTATGTAAGTACTTTGAAACAGAGAATCTTACTCTTTTTAACAACGGGACTCTGGCATTACAGATTGCACTGCAGGGTATGTGTATATCCGGTGAAGTCATTACAACACCATTTACATTTGTTGCGACATCTCACGCTTTATACTGGAATAAAATCAGGCCTGTATTTGTTGATATTGAACCTGACTATTATACGATAGATCCTGAAAAAGTTGAGGCTGCAATAACACCATGGACAACAGCCATTCTTGCTGTTCATGTTTATGGTCATCCCTGCAAACTGGATCAGCTTGCTGATATCGCAAGGCGTTATAATATAAAACTTATATATGATGCTGCTCATGCTTTTGGCGTAAAAATAGATGGTAAATCAATCGCCCACTATGGCGATATGAACATGTTCAGTTTCCACTCTACGAAGCTATTTCATTCAATAGAAGGTGGAATGCTTATCTTCCCGGAGGCAAATACAAAAGCAACTCTGGACTTTCTTAAAAACTTCGGTTTTAAAAATGAAATTGAAGTTGTAATGCCGGGGACTAATGCCAAAATGAATGAGATGCAGGCTTTGATGGGAAGCCAGGTTTTACAATATATTGATGATATTATTCTAAAACGAAAAAATATAACCAAATTGTACAGGGAAATGCTTACGGGTATTCCCGGCATAAAGCTCCCCCCTCCACTACCGGATAATGTCAGTTATAACTATGCGTATATGCCTATTGAAGTATACGAAAAGGAATTCGGTATAAGCCGGGATATGCTTTATGAAAAACTGAAAGAGTACAATGTCTTTGCCAGACGTTACTTTTATCCGCTGGTCTGTGATTTTGCATGTTATCAGAGTACCCCCGTTATTGACCCCTTAACAATAGCAAGGGATGTCGCGGAACGGATATTAACAATTCCTATTTACGATAGCCTTGAGTTGGAAGATGTTGAAAGAATTTGTAATTTTATAAGAATTAATTGTGCATCATATTCTAAAAATTAATATATATAATTCTTTATTACCAAGTAAAGAAAAAATATTACTAGAGAAAATTGGGAAAAAAATGAAAAAAAAAAGAATCTTATTAACTTCAGTCGGACGAAGAGATTATCTGATTAACTACTTTAAAAGCATTACAGAGTATGATTGTTATATAATTGCGTCTAACAGTATTGAAAATACAAGCGGCATGTGGATTGCTGATGATTCATATCTATCCCCTCCAATAACAAGTGATGAATATATACCATATGTGCTCGATTTATGTAAAAGTGAACATATTGATTTACTAATCAGCCTCTTTGACCTTGATAATTTTTGCCTTGCAAAGTATAAAGAAGAATTCCTTAGAATAGGAGTATTGCCTGTAATTTCAGATCCATCTATAGTTGGGATATGCCTGGATAAAATAAAAACCAATTATTTCCTCCGAAACATCGGGTTAAAAACAACCAAGACATATACTGATATCAATTCAGCTATCACCGCTATCGAGAATAAGACACTATCTTTCCCATTAATTTTGAAACCACAATGGGGACAGGGCTCCATCTCCACTGAAATTGTTTATTGTAAGGAAGAATTGATAGCCGCGTACCAATTTCTTCAATTTAATGTTGATAAAACTAATATTATCTATATCGAAAATTTTGGATTTAAAAATTCCATGCTTATTCAGGAATTTATTCCAGGTGAAGAGTATGGGGTAGACTGCGTAAATAATCTTAACGGAATTAACAAAGGAATTATTGTCAAAAAAAAATTATCCATGCGCGCGGGGGAAACAGATAAAGCTATTACTGTTTTTGATAATTCTATTTCTGACACCTGCCGCTACTTATCTGACAGGCTTGGGCATGTCGGGATTATGGACCTTGACCTGATAAAGAAAGACGATGACATATATATTATTGATATGAATCCACGCTTTGGCGGTGGGTACCCGTTCAGCCATCAGGCAGGAGCAAACATTCCATTAGCTATTTTACAATGGAGTGAACAAATTGAAGCCGAAGATGTCTGCTTTCAATATAAAGAAAATGTAATGACGATAAAAGGGATTAATTTAGTTTCCAAGTCAATGATAACCAAAAAAGATATTTCTTATGCATATTAGTATTCTCCATTTTTTAAAATATTAATTATCAAATAAATTCCTGATTGGTTCAATAATTTGAAAGATTCATTAAAATTAAAAACTATCAATGCATTGTCCTGGAGCTTCGTTGAAACTATAGGAATGCAGGGGATCCAGTTCGTAATTGGAATTATTCTCGCACGTTTATTACTGCCGGAACAGTTCGGGCTAATTGCGATGCTGACAATTTTTATGGCCATTGGTGAATCTTTTCTGGATAGCGGCTTCGGGGCAGCACTGATCCAGAAACGCGATATAACACAGACTGATCTCAGTTCTGTTTTTTATTTCAACATATTGATCGGGCTATCTGCTGCCGTTTTACTGAGCATCTCTGCTCCATTGATTGCTTCATTTTATAAGCAACCCGACCTTATCTCACTCACACGTGCGATGTCACTGATAATTATGATTAATTCATTCCGTTTAATACAATACACAATAGCTACGCGGGAGCTCAATTTTAAACTTATAACAAAAGTATCAATTTTATCAAATACTATTTCAGGTATAATCGGTATTACAATGGCTTATGCCGGGTACGGCGTCTGGAGCCTTGTAGCTCAGCAGATATCCAGAAGCTTATTAGTAACTCTTTTACTCTGGATCTTGAATTCATGGCGGCCTTCCCTTATTTTTAGTTTTAGCTCTCTCAGGAATATGTTCTGGTTTGGTTCACGGATGCTGGCATCAGGCCTGCTTAACCAGATCTTTATCAATATATATTCTCTGGTTATTGGCAGGTTATTCTCAGCGTCATCTCTCGGTTTTTTTACACGTGCTAAAACACTATCTGACTTACCCACTCAGTCTCTTGCTACCATGGTAGGCAGGGTTACTTTTCCTGTATTTTCAAGTATCCAGGATGATATACCACGGGTAAAAAGCGGGATGAAGAAAGCTTTGACTACACTTGCCCTGATAACTTTTCCTCTAATGATTGGCATTTCTGTTACAGCACGGCCACTTATACTGACCCTGTTCACAGATAAATGGGCTGAGGCAATACCATATCTGCGTGTACTCAGCCTTATAGGACTACTTTACCCTTTGCATTTGATAAACCTGAATGTATTGCAGGCACTCGGCAGATCAGATCTTTTCTTCCGTTTAGAAATAATTAAAAAAGTTTTAATAATAATTAATATAGCTGTTACCTGGAGATGGGGCATAATGGCTATAACCTATGGAATTATGATCACCAGTCTTATTTCTTACTATTTAAACAGCTATTATAATAAATTCATTATCCAGTATAGTTTTACGGAACAGCTTTTTGATTTGCTCCCCTATCTGGCAATCTCTTCGCTGATGGGTTTAGGTGTATACTGCATTGAATTTATTCAATTTAAAAATATATCACTTCTGCTGCTGTCACAGGTTTCCTGCGGCATTGCTATTTATATAATATTATGCCGGTTATTCCACCTTGCAACTTTTATGGAATTATGGAATTCCATATTGAAGAAAATAGCTTCGCGAAAGACAGGGATAGCTGCTATAGTAAAGATAGAGAATTATTAAAAACTTAAAATCAATCAAGGAGGATTCATTTAATTTTATTATGGAACATCCTGTTTATCTAAGAGCACTGGAAAAGACTGACATTGATCGATGTCATGAATGGCATAATGATAAAAATACTTATAATACACTCGTTGGCACTTTTAACTTTGTAAGCAAGGCGGCTGAGGAAAACTGGCTGAATTCCAAAACCTCCTTTTCACCTGACATGATGAATCTTGCAATATGCTTAAAATCAACAGATCAACATATCGGTAATATCTACTTATCTAATATAGACTGGATATCCCGCAACGCAAACATAGCAATTTTTATTGGCGAAGAAAAAGAACGATCAAAAGGTTACGGGAAGTCTGCGATTATACAATTACTGGATTATGCTTTCAATGACCTTAATTTAATAAAGGTTTATTTAAAAGCTCTGGAAGATAACAACAGGGCAATTCATACTTACGAAAGATGCGGTTTTATTATCGAAGGAAGACTTAAAAACCATATCTTTAAAAATGGTGAGTTTAAAGATCTAATTATCATGGGTATATTCTCAAATAATTTCAGTTCATAAAAAGTATAAAAATACCCGTAAAATAAAACAAAGGAATTAATTAATATGGCTACTCCCCTTGTCAGTGTGGAAATGATCACATACAACCATGAACCATACATACGTGAGGCGATTGAATGCGTCCTGGCACAGAAAACAACGTTTCCTTTTGAACTTGTCATAGGAGAAGACTGCTCTACAGATGGCACACGCAATATCGTATTTTATTACCAGAAACGTTATCCCGATATCATCCGGGTGATTACTTCAGACCAGAATGTAGGCGCGAAAAAAAATGGAAGGCGCGCATTTCAGGCCTGTCGCGGAAAGTATATTGCTTATTGTGAAGGGGATGATTTCTGGCATCGAAATGATAAGCTACAGCTACAGGTAGATTATATGGAATCACATCCGGAATGTGGACTTGTTTTTTCAGACTTCAACTGGCACTTTACCCGAAAAGGTCAAACAATAAAAAACTTCATGAAATTCGCAAAAGAACCTTATCCTTATTCACCTCAAATTATTGATATTGTAACTCACAAAGTAAAAATCCGTACATGTACTGTTTTAGCGAGACTTGAACTGGTGAAGCAGGTACTCGACGCTGATAAGCATCTTCATCAAAGTGGATATTTTAAAATGGGAGACCTGCAGTTATGGGCTGAAATTTCACTCAAAGCCAGGATTCACTTTATAAATGAATCATTAGCAACCTATCAAATGCTGGAAGAATCCGCTACTCAGAGCAGGGACAAACTCAAAGCTTTAAGGTTCTGGATTTCTGCTGATGAATTGCTGATATATTTATGCACCAAGCATAACCTTCCGGAAGATGTAAAAAAAATAATTCAGGATAACCATCAACGTAAATTACTCCACCTGGCATTTTATGAAAAACGAAAAGATCTGGCAGAAAACGTAAAAAATCAATATCCCGATCTATCTTTAAAGGACCTGATCTGGTATTGGGGATCACAAAATAATCTCCTGAGATTCATAATAATATCATTTCTTAATATACGAAATATTATAACAAAATTTCAAAGAGAGGACTTTAGCTGATACTCCGGCACCTGGAAAAAATTTTAAAGAATTAATTAGGACGCCCGGGTATTTAAAAGCCCTTTAAATTTTTAGGATTATAATTATCTTTGGGATGATATAATTCATATTCCATGAAATGCCCGAGTTGCATAAAATATCTGGAAATAGAAACTTTTGCTTTACATGGTAATAGCCTGAATAAAGCCAGAATAAAAAATTTAATCAGATGTTTAATTCGTGAGGAAATTTCAGGAGGATGTTTTAATTTATTTAATACAGCGGAATTTTCGTCCCAGTTAACTGAATTTAAATTTCCAAAATAAGTATCATTTTCATTATTTGTTGTGATTATCGGTAACGGAAAAAATCCTTCATTGTGCAGAATTGCTATATCACCCCTGTCATATCGAAGTACAGGCAGCTGCATTGTTTCCTTCTGTACAAAACCACATACATTATAATTATATTTAATGAAGCGCCCATGTGAAACATTGAATCCATTCATAAGAAGAACATACATCAATTGGCCGATATTCCAGCCAGTATTAATATGACCTGCATATATCATATTATCGTGTGGAGGGACAAAAATAAAAAGCCACCCGTTATCTGATAAAACGCGACGAACCTCAGCCAATATCAATGCTGTATTGGAACAGTGTTCAAGCACATGGCTCATAATTACTGCATCAAAATAATTATTTTCAAAAGGCATTTTCTCCGCACTGCACTCTATAATATCAATATTATAATTTTTTTTATAAATTTCTTTATCGATTCCATATGACTCTATCTTAAGCCCTGTGCCTGTACATTTTTTCCCTTTCGTTGAGAGCCATTTTAAAACTTCCCCCTGCCCCATTCCGATATCAAGAAATCTATCAAGATATTGTAATTGCGCCTCCTGAAGCAATTCAAGAACATCTTTTATTCTAGCATCGTTTGACGTTAATTCTTTTTTATAATTTGCAAGAAGAGTATTCATCTCTTTTTTATTTTCCCCTGAAAGCTAATGGATAAAACTCTCACTCATATATAATATACATAATCTTTTTCACAAAAAAAACTCATAAATAGAGTTTTATGTTTCCTTTAAAACAATTTGTTAAAATCTTTTGCTGCAAAATATGTCTAAATCACTATCTAAGAGTTAAATAATATTTTTCTTGCTTTTTATAGCGTTTTTATTATCTTCATTATATCTATTAAAAACTGAAATTGTTTATTATTTAAAAAGGAAATAATTAAAAATGAAAATACTCATAACCGGTGGAGCCGGTTTTATAGGGAGCCATCTTTGCGATATTCTGATTAAAGATAATCACGACATCACAGTCGTTGATAATCTGCTGCTTGGCTCTATTGATAATATAAAGCATCTTGAAAAAAAACCATTTTTTAAATTTTACCGGGAAGACATATTAAATCAAGCAGCCATGAAAAAAATTTTTATGGCAGGAACATTTGATGTGGTTTTTCATCTTGCTGCAAATTCTGATATCGCGAAGAGCCTGGAAAATCCCCTGATTGATTTTAATAACACTTTCATGACGACCTTTCATATCCTGAATTATATGAAAGAGTCTGGAGTGAAGAATATTGTCTTTGCCTCAACCTCAGCGATCTATGGTGACACAACTAATAAAATTAGTGAAGATTATGGTCCGCTATTCCCTGTTTCTCATTATGGGGCTTCAAAACTATCATCAGAAGCCTTTATATCCTCTTATGCAAATAATTATGGCTTTACCGCATGCATCACCCGCTTCCCGAATGTTGTTGGTGAAAGGGCAACGCATGGCGTCATACTCGACTTTATAAGAAAGCTCAAAACAAATCCAACCGAACTAGATGTTCTTGGAGACGGAGAACAGTACAAACCATACCTGTATGTTAAAGACCTTGCTGAAGCTATTGTATATATATGGAAAAAGCAGTCCAGTGATATAAACTATTTTAATATCGGTGTAGAGACAAGAACGAAAGTTAAAGATATAGCAGGCATGGTTATTGAGGAGATGGGACTTAACGCGGCGATCAGATACACCGGCGGCTCTCGTGGCTGGATTGGTGACGTTCCGGAGTTTGATTACAGTTTGGAAAAAATTCATAAGCTGGGATGGAAAGCTCGTTTCACATCCGATGAAGCAGTCAGAATATCAATAAAAAAGATACTCGGGAAGGAATAATGAAGCTGGCGATAATTGCAGGCGGTAAGGGAACCAGGCTAGGATTAAAGGACATTCCTAAACCTATGGTTACTATCGCCGGAAAACCGCTTCTGGAATATCAGATTGAACTGGCAAAAAGATACGGTATAAAGGATATCTATATACTCTCAGGCTATTTATCGGGCGCTATCATAGATTATTTCGGTAACGGTGAAAAATTCGGCGTCAACATCACTCACATTATTGAAGACTCACCTCTGGGGACCGGCGGCGCGGTGAAACAGCTTTATAATATAATCACGGAAAGGTTTATGGTATTTTATGGAGATACGATTATTGATATTGATATTGATGAGTTAATAAAATTTGACCGGAAAGAAGACTGCATTGCAACCATTCTGGTTCACCCCAATGACCATCCTCATGACAGCGATCTTCTTGATGTTGATAGTGATGCCCATGTGACAGCCTTTTACCCGAAACCTCATTCCGAAACGGAATATTTTAAAAATCTTGTAAACGCGGCATTATATATTTTAAGCCCTGAAATTTTCAACTTCATCCCGGATGACCGTTTATCAGATTTCGGGAAAGAAATATTTCCTGAGCTCTTACGCCACGGGAAAAAAATCCGGGCCTACACTACCGCTGAATACATCAAAGATATGGGCACCCCGGAAAGGTTTGAGAAGACAAAACAGGATCTTCTCTCCGGTAAAGTAGCAAGGCTCAACCGTAAAAACAAAAGAAAGGCTATATTTCTGGACCGCGACGGGGTTATTAACAAAGAAGTCGGCGACATGAGAAATCCCGAACAATTTGAACTGATTGATGGTGCAGCCTCAGCAATAAGAAAAATAAATAAATCTGAATACCTCGCAATTGTTATAACCAACCAGCCGGGAATTGCAAAGGGATTTTTTACTTTTGATACATTGAACAAGATCCATAAAAAAATGGATACCCTTCTTGGTAAAGGAGGCGCATATCTGAATGGCCTGTATTATTGCCCCCATCACCCGGAGAAAGGATTCCCTGATGAAGTTGCAGAACTTAAAATAAACTGCGAATGCAGAAAACCGAAACCGCAACTTATTTATAATGCTGAAAGTGAATTCAATATTGATTTAGAAAAATCCTACATCATAGGAGACCGTTACGTGGATATTATGACAGGAAAGAACGCCGGCCTCAAGACTATTTTACTAAAGACGGGGTATGCCGGCATGGACAGGGATAAATATACTATTGAACCGGATTATAGTTTTAACGCCCTGCCAGATGCAATAAATTATATACTCGAGGGATTATGATTATTAGCAGAACACCTTTTCGTATAAGTTTCGCGGGCGGCGGGAGTGACCTTAGAAACTTTTATCTGAATCATGGCGGTGCAGTATTGAGTGTATCGATCGATAAATACATATACCTCTCAATGCATCCGTATTTTCATGATAACAAATACCTGTTAAAATATTCGGCTCATGAACTGGTCGACTCAGTGGATAAAATTGAGCACAGGATTATAAGGCAGGTTTTCAAAGATTATAATATTAAAGGTGTGGATTTTAACTCGAGTGCAGATATCCCGTCGGGAACGGGGCTCGGTTCATCATCATCATTCACAGTAGGGATGATCAACCTGTGTAATGCGTATACTGGAAGATATATGTGCAAAGAAGATATTGGCGAGTACGCCTGCGATATTGAAATCAATAAACTTGGCGAGCCGATTGGGAAGCAGGACCAGTATGCGGCTGCGGTTGGAGGCATAAACTACTTCGAGTTCACCCGAAATGACACAGTCACAGTTGAAAAGATCATCATGAAAAGAGAACGATACAGAGAACTCGAGGAGAATTTGCTGCTGTTTTATCTCGGAGATTCCCGTTCTGCGAGTGACATATTGAAGGAACAGAGCAGTAATATAGTTAGCGATAGTGCTAAGATCGAAAATACAAAAAAAATGGTAATGCTTGCGCAGGATCTAAAATATGAGCTTCTTAACAACAACATTGATGTCTTTGGTGAAATTCTTCATACCGGGTGGCTTTATAAAAAGGAACTTGCGAGTGGTATCAGTAACGAACGTATAGATCATTATTATAATATCGGGATAAAAAACGGAGCCATGGGAGGCAAGCTCCTGGGAGCCGGGGGAGGAGGTTTTCTGCTGTTTTATGTTAAAAAGGAAAATCAGGAATCGCTGCGCCGTTCTCTGGCGGATCTGAATGAATACGGGTTCAGGTTTGATGAAAACGGTACGACCATTATTTATTATAAACAAGAAGGTGAAATATGAAATTCGAAAAACCTATTAATAATTATTTGAGTCTATTACAGGATACTATCAGCTCCTTAAACAGTGCGGAGATTGATGCCTTTCTTAATTTGCTTATGGACACATACGAGCAGGAGGCTACTATTTTCATTTTTGGCAATGGAGGGAGCGCTGCTACTTCATCCCATATCGCTACTGATCTTAACAAGGGAATCAGCTACGGCCTTGAAAAACGCTTCAGGGTGATGGCGCTGACTGATAATTTTTCTACTGTTTCAGCTTACTCAAATGACACATCATACGAGGATGTGTTTATTGAACAGATGAAAAATTTCATCAGAGATAATGATATCGCGATTGGAATATCTGGTAGTGGTAATTCAAAAAATGTTATTAAGGCTATCGAATACGCAAATTCGCTTGGGAATACTACAGTAGGAATAACAGGCTTTGAC
>CAZVFJ010000027.1:12094-19333 GCA_964625825.1 uncultured Leptospirales bacterium
CAGCGTAAACGCAAATATCAATGACATGCAGGTTTCGGAGGATATTCACATGATCCTCGGGCATCTGACCATGAAGGTACTTGATGCATTTATTAAAAATCAGGATGAACGATTTTTAAAATACGCCTGACGCAATATAAATGAAGAATCCTGATTTATTATATTTTTTACGCTAAAATACATATTCAGGAATTACTACTAAATAATAACTTAATTATTCGTGATTTGATAAATGGTAAGTAAAACAAAAAAAGAAAAGTATTCGGTAGGAATCGCAATAAGAACGTGGAATGAAGCAGCCTTTTTAGGCCGCTGCATCGATATGTTAAAAAGGCAGAAAAGTACACTCCTCGAATCAATGGAAATTCTGGTGATCGACAGTTACTCAACTGACGGGACGATTGAAATATCCGAAAGAGAAAAATGCTCTCTCCTCGAAATCCCGAAGGCTGAGTTTAATTACGGAGGGTCTTTAAATTCCGGCATTGAAATTCTAAAAAAAGATTTAATCGTCTGCCTTTCTGCGCATGCAATTCCCCGGAGTGAAGATTTCCTTCATGAATTAATTAAACCATTTACCGACCCCAAAGTCGCAGGAACTTATTCACGGCAGGACGCCTGGCCTGATGCCCTTTTTGTGGAAAAAGTACGGATTTCAAAAACATTTGACAGGCAACCACGAATTTTTACTTCGCCTGATAATCCTGATCAGCATTTCAGTAATGTGGCGAGCTGTATAAGAAAATCATGCTGGGAAAAAAATAAATTCCGCCCTATTCCATCTTCAGAAGATTTTTTCTGGGCAGAGGATATGCTCAAGGATGAATATAAAATTGTTTATGTCCCTGCTGTTGCAGTTTACCACAGTCATAAAGATTCCTGTGCAATGTTTGCCCGTCGTTTTTATAATATCCTCAGGAATGACCTCGTCAGCAATAAACGCACACCGTTGAAAGAAACCATTCGTGTTACAAGAGCGGCCGCGCATCATGTTAAATCAGTACTGAGGATATGTATAAATGAAAATGGAGGATTAGAAGAAAAATCTAATGCCATAAGCCGGTCATTGTTTGAATTTGTGCTAATTATTAAATATCACTTCCGTTACCGTCCTCTGCGTCAGAATAATTGTGACACAAAATAAATCAGTAGAATAAAAATAATTTTGAATTCTGAATATACGATCAGTCCATACCCTAATTTTTATCTATAATATATATATGGACCGCGTAAGGCTCAAAATTATCAGAAAAAATTCCATCCGTAACAGTAATAGTCCTTCCTTCGTCATAGACATCAACACTTTCTGATACATCCGCGCTAACTGTAAAAGTAGCTGTTATGGGATAATCATCAGCCGGCGGAGGAGTAGTTGTAATTGAACTATCCTGTTGAGCGAACTCCGACACTCTGACAGCAAATATATATATTTTATCATTGTATTCACGGATAATAAAATCAACTCTGTCATCGCCGCTGTTCGAGATATCAACAGGGACACAGGAAACAGAAACATCTACATTACTCTCAGGGCCAAGAACAGCAGGAGTTAATTCTTTAATCTGTCTTACGAATTTTGCCATATAGGCCAGGTTTTCCGAAGGTGTCCCGTCAAAATACTGGAACCATACGATACCTTTCACGCCATGAACAATATTAAACCATGTTATCATCTCCAGTTGTTCAGGGCTCGGCTTCCATGGAGTGTCCTGATTACTTTTTGCATCAGCAGTTTCAATAGCTGAAAGCACGGGAATAAGCCCGAGGTTTTCATCCGTAATCCTATTGATAATATATTCCAGCCTTTTCATTGTATCCTTTGTTGTATTGTCTTTGATGTATGTGTTATCAAGCGGATAATAATCAAAAGCAACTATATCAGTTACAGCTCTTCTCACTCCGAACAGTTTTGAATTGTAGCCGAAGGTATACCTGCGGCGTGTTGTTTCCCAGTAACTCCCCTCAGAATCCGCGTATGGATGCCCCATATAACAGGTGGATACAGGATGCCGGGGATCGATTTGATGATTCAGGGCCGTCCAGCTTCGAACCTGTGACGCGCTGACACCGGAAAGTTCAGGTTCATCCCACCAGGCCCATATCATCTGGCTATCATGATCTTTGAAAGCCTTCAGATAAGCCTCCATTTTATCGAGTGAACGTTCCAGAATACCGTCCCATGAAGTTGCCGGGCCTGCTACCATAAATGAATATGAGCCCACTAAATCAAGATATGTTTTATAAGACGGGATAGTGAAGGTTCCCGGATAGAATCCCTCTCCTTTAAAAGCATTAGAATAACCTTTGTTAGTCCACCCTGAAATTTCTTCATTATTCACACCCCAGGGCATTACCGGGAAAAACGGTACTCCGTCAATGCAAATGGCGTTATTCTCATCTATTCCTACCTTGGGATTCCCGTCATAAGTTTTAGCAAATGATTCTTTTTTTTCAAAAAGGAGATTTCCTGATGAATCAAGAAGCTGCACAGTTAAAATATAATCATCCGGGGAGCCATCTAAAATATTATTTCGTAACAGAAATTTCTCTCTGCTTTGAAGATTTTCTTTATTCACCAGTACATAAGGTGAACCGAGATCTCCGCCGGTAACAGCCGCGTAAAGTCTATAATCAGGATTGCTCATTACAAATTCCGGTATATCAACAAAGATCCACTGAGCAACGCGGGCGTGGAAATCCGTATGAATTACTTCAAAGCTTGTTACAGCTTCCTGCTCAGTCAAAGCCCTGTCATATATCCTGAAATCATCAATAATACCGTCAAAATATGAACTGCCATTATTGCCAATATATAAAGGCTGGTTTGATGATACAAGGGTCGATGCTGTGCTGTGGCTGGCGACCTTCACGTTATTTATATATAAAACACCTCCTACCGATGAGGAATAGCTGTATATATAATGCTGCCATTTCTGGTTGGATTTCGTACTGGAAAAATTCTGCGTATTAAGCAGAATGTCTTCTCCCTCAATGATTCTCACCCAGATGCCATTCTCTGCATCAAGGTTTCGCAATGTATACATCATGACTATACTGTTGGAAGTAACCTGGCTGAATACATTGTTTACACTTTGTGCATCAGAATTAAGTTTTGCCCAGAATGATATTGTAAATTCACCGCGCCCGCTTAAAAGTGAGGGCTTATCAATTCTTAATCCTTTCCCGCCGGAAAGGTCTAACGCTTTACCGGATATACCATTTACAAATTTTCCAGGAGAGTTATCGACCCATGAAACTGCGTTAGCTCCGTCAGAACTGTCAGTTATAACATCTTCAAAATTAAGATGCAAGATAGGTTTATACGATGTAAGAGGATTCAAAACGGGATAATTACCACCCACGGTAATCTTTTTTGTAAAAATAGCAGCATCATTTGAATTATAAGTCAACTCACCATCAACAATAGTCCCGGGTATTACTTCTAAAGTAATCGTATATTCTCCAGGTATAGTATACGTAAATGTTACCGACCTGCCTGTTGCATCCGTGCCATTAATATCATTAAAATACCAGGTATACCGAGTATATGCAGGATTTGCTGCTACATTAGTCACTCCCGATATTTCATCAGCATATAATAGTATTTCCTCTCCTGTTTGAAAATCACCATCACCAGTGTTAGTGCCTGATTTATTCAGCATAGAAGAATCCCCGGAACTATTGCATGTGACGAACAGTAACAATCCGAATAGAATTATGAAGAATAAAATATTTCTGAATTTTCTATTCAGAACAAATTTTTCATAAGTTGTCAAAATGTCAGATATTGATGAGATAATAAAATTTTTCATAACTTACCACCAGTTAATTAAATATTAACTTTTTAATTTAAAAATTTTATAGCACCATAGCAAACAACGAAATGTTCAGAGCTCTCTCATTTCGAGCGCGTGTAAGAAACCTTATAAATTTATCAGTTCTCATCGCTTATTTGAAATGTGATGTATGGAGTCTGCTGTAATGGCAGTCAGGTGTTCTCTTTCAATCGTAAATTGCTATAGTTCCTCAATTAAACTCTTATAACTTATTTTAACTATTTTAATTAAACCTTTTTGCATTTTAATTGTTTTTAAAATTTAGTAATCCCGCCCCCTCTAAACAAAATAATACTTTTTCTGCTAATTGCAATAAATATCGTCAAACTTAATAAAAATACTCTATTTTAGAGCGCATAATTCTGTCAAGAAATTTAAAAATATAAAAGTAATAAAAAGAATTATTCCAAAAATTTTAAAAAATAAAAAAAAATTAAAACAAAACTGGAACTCCTCTAAAGTGTTGTATATATTTAATTATATTCTGGAAGTTTACGAAATCTTCAGCATCCTCCCATTTGTTTTAAATGAGAGGATTATTATTTAGTATCTGAAAAATAAATTTCTCAATCTATTTCGTTTACCCCGGGCTTGTCGATGGGCTTATTCGAAATGATAAATAACATACTAATTCAAGTGTGAAGCGCTATAATATATATATTTTTACAACCTGTAATTATGAACTTAAAAGCGGTTTAAAATTATTAACAGGATACCCGAATATGCTAAGTATTATTTACGTAAATTATAAGACCTCTAAAGACATACTAAACTCATTAGCTTCAATTGTTAAATATGAAAAAAATTATAAGAGCTATGAATTCATCATAGTCGACAACGATTCCGGAGACAGCGGGATTGAAATAATAAGAAAAAATTATCCATTTGTTAAAATAATTCAGGCTCCAAAAAATGGTGGTTTTGCTTATGGGAATAATATTGGAATAAACAACTCAAATGGAGATATGTTATTATTGCTTAATCCGGATACATATCTTACCAACAATGGTATAGAATTATTATTAAGCCGGATTCAAAATGATTCTTCTATAGATATAATCGGGCCTCAACTGTTGAACGTTGACGGTACAAATCAATCCGCTATTGCACCTAAATCTTATTTAACTTTATGGCAATTGTTATGTGACCAGTTATTTTTAAACAGACTATTTAAAAAATCCAAAATTTTTAATTCTTATTTAAAGACCTACCTGGACCCCGAAAAAGAATCTTTTGTTACATGCGTATCAGGAGCCGCTTTTATGTTCAGGAGGAATATCATAGATAAAATCGGATTACTGGATGAATTATTTTTTATATATTTTGAAGAGACCGATTATTGCCTGCGAGCGGATAAACACGGTTTAAAAATGTTGTACTATCCCGGAAGTAAAATTACCCATCTTTATGGCTCTTCCAATACTCCGGGCTCAGAAAGGTCCATCAGCTACTATGTCGATTCATTTAAGCGATATTTTAAAAAGCATAATAATAATCTGATATATATAGCTTCTTTATCAATTTTAACATCCGGTTCATTACTCAGGCTGATTTTTTTAAAACTTTTATCCAGACCAAAATATATAACATATTATTATTACCTGAAAAATATTTTCAGCCGGGGACTTTTAAATGATTAAACGGACAAGTAAAATAATTATAAGCCTGTTCTTTCTGACATTGATAAAAATAACAAAACCTCTTTCAGAAATTTTAAAACAGTCTACTGAGGATTCATTTATAATTTTATTTTATCACTCAGTTCCGGATAAATTCATTCCGAATTTTCTGAAACAGTTGGACTATCTTCAAAAAAAAACAATCCCGGTATCAATTGATTTTAAAAATCCTTCCGGCAATAATTTAAGATATTCTATAATAACTTTTGATGACGCTTTTCAGAGCGCTTTAAAAAACGCAATTCCTGAATTGATTAAACGAGGAATTCCCTCAACAATATTTGTACCTGCAGGATGTCTGGGGAAAAATCCGGAATGGCTTAAGGATACTGAGCATCCCGACAGGCACGAGACGATAGCAACAATCCCGGAACTGCAGAATTTAAACAATGAATATATAAGCATCGGCTCACATTCAATGAACCATCTTCATCTTCCGGAATTAACAGACGAAAAGGCTTTTTATGAAATTCATGAATCCAAAATTTTCCTGGAAAATAATTTAAAAAATCAAATTAAATATCTGGCCTTCCCTTTCGGAGAATTTAATAATAAAATTTTAGAATTATGTAAAGCTTCCGGTTACGAACAGGTATTTACAATCGATGCGTATTCTCAAGCTTCGTCAATCCGTTATTATAACAGGAGCCGTATTGAAATAGAACCATCGGATTGGGCAATAGAATACCGGCTTAAAATAACAGGCGCCTACAGCTGGATGCATTATGCTTCAAAATTAAAACGTAAAATCAAATCTGTATTTCGATGAAGGTATAATAAATGGATAATATTGCCGTTACAGAATGCGGAGATGAAGATATTCATCTCTGTATGGAATTACTGGGAAAAACATTTCCCGGTTATGATGAAGAGAATTTTAACTGGCGTTATAAAAAAACTGGAAGCAATAAACCGATAATCGTCTGCGCAAAAAAGAATGCTCAGGTTATAGCGTTTATTTCATGGATTCCGTGGGAATTTATTTATAACAACAGGAAGTATTCAGGTTTCCAGGCCGCGGATGGTGCAACAGACATAGCATACAGGGGAAAAGGCCTTTTCGGAAAAATTCTGAATTTCGGAGAAGGACTTGCGAGAAAAAAGGAAATTGACTTTTTTATCGGTTTCCCGAGCCGGATGAGCTATAATACTTTATATAAAGAAAAATATATACCGATATCTTCTAATTATTATCATCTCAGATTACTAAACCCTTTAAGAAACAGAAATACTTCTCATGAAACTGACAGCCAGGTTACTGATGATTTATTTTTGTTTGAAACTGATAAAATCACGCCACTGTTTGATCAGAATTATTATCACTGGAGATATCTTGAAAATCCTAAAAATTATAAAATAATTCAATATACTGAAAACAACAATAAAGCAGTTTTTATTATCCGTGAGAATAAATGGAAAGGAATAAATGAAGTCCTCCTTTTAGATTACCAGCTCACAAATTACAATATTCTATTTGCGGAAAGATCTTTCAAATATCTCGATAGCTGCATATCAAGAAAGGCGGTTTATATAAGAACTTTTTTTAATGAGTATTCACAGCGGGGAATATTTTTAAAAAGATTTTTCTCTGTAAAGACTAAATGGAAAAATTGCATTCTTATTGTTAAACCATTGTCCGGCAGTATAAACAACAATATACTTATGAATTGTTTCAACTGGGATATAATGCCTCATTGTATTGATGAATTATAGAATTAAATTTT
>CAZVFJ010000027.1:19433-22253 GCA_964625825.1 uncultured Leptospirales bacterium
ATTTAATACCTTAATCAGTTTCTCTTTTTGCATACTCTCTTTTAATATTTTGGTCTTTGTCTGATCAAGATTCATAAGGATACCCGGCAGTTCAGCCGCATCATAAGCAACTATCGCATAATTCAGGTTATCCATCATTTCTGCGAATTCAAGCTGATGGTCATCAAGATGCTCCCCGTATTTTTTTCTTCTTGCTACTATCAACGGCGCCTTTCCCATTTCAAGGCAGAGCAATGTAGTCCCCGCGCCTGCATGAGATATAACCAGATCAGAGGAATTGATATTTTCTCTCATCTTATCAAATGGAATCCACTGTTCCCATCTGCAATATGAAGGGTAATACGTACATGATCCGAGCTGAACAAAAACATCCTGCTTTATCATATCATCTTTTTTTAATAAATCAATTGTTTCAATCAGGCGGTTAAAAGGAAACGCTTCACTGCCTGTAATAACAAATATCATATTATTCTCCCGCTGAATTCCGCTTTTTTATATTTTTCTTCAAGTTCCTGCCACTGGACAAGAAGCGTATTTACAAAGGGATATATAAGTTTTGCCGTTAAAGACAGCTCATTTTTACGCGTTATAGATTCAAGATATAATGTTTTAATATTAAACAGCCTGCCTGCTATTATAAATGGCACCGCGACTCCTGCGCCGGTTGACATGATAGCATCCGGTTTTTCAGTTCTGATAATGCTGAATGCTAAAAAAAAATTTTTAATAAGATTTTTTATATTTCTATTTGTAGGATGATTAGCCCAGTATACTTTTTCATCCTCAAGCATATACTTCGCATCAACTTTCGGGAAACTGATCCAGAAACGATCTTTATCTGACCAGAAACCTTTTAATGAATAAAGTTCATAAAGATGCCCTCCCGACGATGCAACTAGCGCGATTTTAGCCATATTTACCCCCTCGCATTTATTCCGCTTATAAATTAAATTATTTCTGTTCAATCGCTCCGCTTATAAAACCCATAGTCCAATAATGAAGGCCTGTTAAAAATAGAGGAAGAACCCGGAGCAATGAAAATATATGTTTAGGTTCGGATGATAAAATTCTTGGAAGTATTCTGTATAATTTAATAAAGAAAAAACCAGGATAAAGAACATACATAATTATTTTAGGCGTCTCAACCATTTTGCCCATACTCTTTCTGTAAATCGCGACATATCGCCCAAGGAGTTTCTGGTTTGAGTAAAACCCGTTTTTATTTTCCCTGAATATATGGGCTGATACCGCATCAGGAAGAAACCAGAGCCGTGTTATTTTATTTATAGCCAGGCCAAAGACAACATCTTCAGCAGCCCTCATTTCCGGATAACCGCCTGCAGCAATAAAAACTTCTTTTGAACAGAAAGTGCTCGCTCCAGCCGGAAAATCTTTTACCCTTCGTATTCCAGAAGGCATGTATTCATTTAGTTGAAGATAATACTGGGCAACGACAACCTTTTTCTTCATCTGAAATGGAGCCAGCGAGAGGCTCCCACACCCTGCTGTGTAACCAGTCTTATATGCTTCATAAATTTTCTTTATAAAATCATTGCAGGGTATAACATCCGAATCAAGAAAAATCAGCAATTCACCTGTAGCTTCGGCAGCCCCGATATTTCTCTGCCTGGCAGGCATCACCCTTATTCCGGATTTAATCATTCTTACATTATCAGATAAATATTTCGCAATCACGCTTTCAGTTATCCCGTCATCAGAGGAATCAATTATCAGCATCTCGCAATCAAACTGATGGATCTGCGCCAGTACAGTCTCAATAGTATAATGTATTGTTAAAGCGGAATTATATGACGGAATGATAATCGATATTTTCAAGAATACCCCTCTCATAAAAGAAAACTTTTATAATAACGCATTAATCACGATTAAATACTAAAACTGTTTTCCTGGTTTCGGCTGTTCACTATATACCGGGCGACAATCCCGATAAAAATGTAATAAACGAAATGAAAAGACCAGAGAGCCACAAAATTGATAACTACAAAAAAAGCAATTAATGAAAACAGGATAAGTATTATAAGCTCACTGCTCATAGATTCAGTATCTCTGAGTTGAAATGATTTATAAATAACAAGCAACAGTAATGAAAGAAAGAAGATCAAACCGACAAAACCGAACTGGTACGTGAACAGCAGGTAAAAGTTATCTATAAATCCGATATTTGCATCCGACATGCCCGCGCCGAAAATGAGATTCTGTTTGATAGGACCGCTCAGCCTGGCGAACTGCTCCAGTCTGGCCGATGAGGATTCCATCATTTCCTGTGAAGATGTAGTAAATGGATTCAGGTCCTTCAAGAAGTCAGCGATGTCTCCGGCCTTGTAGATCATGACCGGAATAGAAAGAGTAATTAAAAGGATCATATTCTTTCTTTGAACAAATAATATATAAAGCATAAATACTATTCCCGCACCGAGCTGCCCCGCGCGTGACTGAGAGCACATAATAGCACCCATTAACAGCAGCACAGAGAGGTTAAAATATTTAAAATTATTCTTAAATCTGTATAAAAAGAGGGGGAGTATTGCAACTATATATACCGAATAGGCTATTGAATGATCAAAAGACGCCTTTACCCGTATTCCGCCTGCTCTCATCTGATGCGCCAGTGAACTGGTAAACTGTGGATCAAACACCCCGAACACAGTATAAAAATTATATTCCGTAGCTTTTTCAAAAATCCCTAAAAAACAGAGCAGAACGCATGATATCATCAACACGTTTACTAATTTTTCAATGTCCTCCCTTGTTTTAAAAACAGAAAAAACTACAACCGTGAATATAAGATATTCGACAATA
>CAZVFJ010000028.1:0-21445 GCA_964625825.1 uncultured Leptospirales bacterium
CTTAAGAACTATTGTAATTGAATGTTTAAAGCTCTCCCGGGATGAACAGAAGGAAGTAGCATTAGATTTCATTGATGCAGCAAATGATGAAACTAATAAAGAAAATCCAAAAAGATCTATTATCAAAACAGCCATAGAAAAAATTACTGAAATCACAGAGGTCGGTTCTAACAGTGTTGCATTATTAAATTCGGCTCATGAGGCTATAAAATATTTCGGTGGCTTTATAAGTTCCTAATAAGGATTATCACACATAAAAAACCCTATTTTCTATACATATTCATAAAATGAGGAGCAAATGGCATTTATATTACACCCACTTCCCCCTGTAATAGAGCTTGTGATCCTACCTGTTTTTTGTACTTTTTTCTGTTTGCTTTTTATAAAAATTTCAGTATTATTTTAATAAATACATAAAAATAACAGTATTAATTCCAGATAAATTAAGAAATAAATATTGCTATATACACCGCTGTTAAGAGCGGGAATATATATTTTTTTAATTTTTGCACTAAAATATACATTCAGGAATTACTACTTTAAAAACAAATAAATTTAAAGGAACCACTATTTGGAAAACAGCACATTCACAAGTTTAAGCAGATTCAGAATATCTGACGAACACCTTATTACTGACAAGCTGGTAAAAGCATCCCTCTCCCGAGCCTACAAAGAGGGGAGAACCCTGGATTTCTATCCTGATCCATACGTGATTGAACGGATTGCGGCAGGCGATCCCTTTGAGATGTTCAGAGAACGATTCTTTGAAATGGCAAACAGTATGCTCGATAGTTTTACAGATGCAGGGGGCTCTTTCAGGGAAAAATTATCAGGCGATACAAGGCTATTTGTAAAAATTATTAATGCGCTTGCTCTTTTTCACAGGGGAGCGGCCGCATGTACAAACAGACTAATCAGCACAAGAAGGATTGTCTTTGTAAATGAGCTCCCGGGCAGGCCGACATTCCATCACATATCCGCACAGACAACAGTTATTGCCCACGTCGGCCAGGGGCCTGAATGGGCAGAGGTTCCCACAATGTACCTGGGGCTCAAGACCCTGGAGACACTGAACGAATGGAAATACAGGCATATGCCCGAACTCTTTGAAGCTTTTACTTTGCTTCTTGAAATTGAGGAGAGAGCCATTGAAACAGGGTACAACCACTCAACGGTATACCCGCCCGAAACATTTGAACTTATCAACTCTCTTGTTGACAGTGTAATTGAGTATTCCTCACAAATAGAGGGAAAATACAGAGAAGAAATCACACCTGTTAAGGCCGAAAAGCTCAGTGATAAGAAAAAGAATGAGATTATACATAATCTTAATGTCAGGGTAAAAGGTGATGAGCTTAACTTTGACTATGATTCAAATATCGCAGCCCTCAGAGATCTTGAAAACTACGCGCGTCTTTACAAAAAGGGGGGAGACGACGAGTCACTCCGTGAAATTATAAAAATTCTTACTGCTGCATCAGGCCACGACATACATGAGATAAGAAACAATGCAAACATGATCCTTGACCGTTTGTTTGCGCCGAAGGAATATGACGCTCCACTTGCGACACGATTCATCAATCTTAAGGCCGGTGATGAATACAGCTTTTCCTTCCAGTTGGCGGAACCTGACAAAGGCAAGAATTACTTTATAAGAATTTATCGTACTGCAAAAAATTCCAGATACAACACGGAGGACAGGATCGATGTTGAAGAAATTCCTCTTCTCCCCGATGAAGACGGGAACTTTACCGCTTCCTATATTTTTAAGGAATATGGACATTACGATTTTGCTGTTGTGCTGCGAAGCCATATGGCGATCTCCTGGGTCAATGAGCATGGGACATCAGGCAGAGTAAATGCGCTCCCCGATCTTCGCGGAGAGATAATACTTGAGATATTTGTCGATATTCACGGGCACACCAAGCTTTACTGGAGAGATAATAACGGGCATCCCGGACTGGTGTACAATGAAAACGGCGAGGTGATCAGGCTCGGCACACTGGCGGACATAACACATCATCTTGAGGATCTGAAATCGAGATACTTTATTACAGCAATATATCTCCTTGGCGTGCAGAAACGAGGGAGCAACAGGGAGGACTGGGCTCCGGAGGCCACATCTCCCTCCCCCTTCTCACCCGTGAGCCTTACGGAGATTGAGCCCTCACTGGGCGGAGATGATGAGCTTAAAAAACTCGTGACAGAGGCTCACTCCCTCGGGATTAAAATTATCGTGGACATTATACCTCACCTGAACAGGAAGAGTGAGGAGCTGCCGCAAGATTATACTGTTCTGACATATGACACGGGAGGGAACCTGGTCGAGAGGGCATCAACCGACGGAAGGTACGGTTCATGGAACGACGGAAAACTTCTCAACTACAGGATATTCGAAATATGGGAATGGCTCTCAAATTCAATCTTAACGCTTATTGATAAATACGATATTGACGGCATAAGGTTCGACTCCGCTCATGCTCTCCCTATAATGATGAAGAGAAACAACTACCTCTATTCATACAAACAAAAGAGGACTGACCTGGAAATGCTCAATGGAAACATCATAGTAAACGACAGAGAGTACGGCCATTTCGTCACAACAGGTTTTTACGACTGCGAATGCAGGGATCGTATCTCGGTCCCCATTCACTATTTCCTGATGCAAAATATTGAAAGAAAAATAAATGAAAAAGGTAAAAAATTCTTTATCAACATAGCGGAGTGTTTCTGGGGGCATGAAAAGTTCCTTACACGAACCGGCCTTGTCCCGTATAACTCCGCACTGTTCAAAATATGTGAAAATATCACACATGAGAAGACCGATGTACGTGAGATATACCATATATATGACAGCTACTTTCCGTCTGTAATGCCTGAGGGGACCGAGCTTCTTGGTATTCTCGGCAACCACGATGAAAGGAGGGCACTCAACACATTCGGGCACAGGGGGCTCAGGGCGGCTATTGCGCTTACAGCCTTCATGAGCAGCATTATCATGGATTACGAAGGAAGTGCCGAGGGTGAAGGGTGGAAGGTCTATCTCGACAATATCTTTGTTAACTGGAACCAGTTTGAATACGCCTCACACAGGAGCCTTGAAAACTTCTACAGGGATGTCTACAGGTTTCACACAACACAAAAGGGACGGGGATCGCTTATATGGGCAAACAATAACCAGACCGCGGCAGCCCTGAAATTCACTGGAGACATTGTATGGATAGGAATATTCAACTTCAGCGAGTCAAACCAGAACGTATCCCTTCAGTTTGACAACCCTCGAATCGGCATTAAGGATGAGGACTCATTCAAGCTTTCTGATCCCCTCTACTCGGCAATAACAGGAAACTACAGGTACTATACCGGGAAAGAACTGAAGATATCAAGAATCAATACAACCGTAACATACACTGACAGGCTGAAGCTGCTGAAGCTTGAGAGAACCGGTATTAAAGAAAACTACGGCCTCTTCCTTGCCGATTCGTTCACACGCCTCTGCGAACTGGAGCATACCGAAAACATATTTTCAAACTTTGCATTTTCAGAAATTTACCCTACAGCTAAAACATATAATTCATTTACTTCTTTTATACGCAAAAATCTCATCAGCAATAATGCCATAAAGAGTGAGTTCCTTGAACTGGGAATAAAGAGAAGCATATTCCATCTCCATAAAAACAATATACTTTCACTACTGGAAGTGAGGGAATTCCTTGCGAAGATGTCGAAAGAAAATGATTTCTTCAAAACCCTTGCAGAAAAACTTGCATGGCACTACCGCAAGGGGAGCATGGTATTCATGTCCGCAGAGGCTGAACCATTTTCAAAGAGCGGCGGGCTCGCCAATGTTGTATATGAACTCCCCAGGGAACTTGTTAAATTGCATGAAGATGTTTATATAATCACACCGTACTATAAAAACGGCAACTTCAAAGAGAAGAGAAAGATGGATAAAGCTGTCGAAAAATACGGAGTAACATATACCGGGAAAAATGTAAAATTTAAAATTATGGACGTCGAATACGAGGTTGGAGTCCACTATGCTGAAATTGAAGGGATTAAATACTTTCTGCTCGATCACTATGAATTTTTTAACGGCCTCTACTGGGGGATTACATCAGAGGAAAAATTAAGAAAGAGGATCGGTTTTGCAAGGGCCTGCGCAGAGGTAATACTTACATTCGGCCTCGAACCAAAATATACTCTTACAAACGACGCGTTCCCCGGGATCTTCAACGGAATAGTAAGGTGCGACCCGTATTACGACAGTAACGCCGTTTTTAAGAGCTGTTCCTTTGTGCATATAATCCATAACGGGGGCTGGCAGTACTTCGATTCATACCACAGATATGAAAACGGGTTTGACCTCTTTAACCTTTTCAACCTGCCGTCATGGAGAGCAGGAGATTTCTGCGATCCCGTGCATGGGGATAACCTGAACTGTATGGCTGCCGGTATAAGATTCGCGCGGCAATGCATCACCGTAAGCCCGTCATACGCCAAGCAGATAGAGATAGCCTGTGACGGCCTTGAATGGATACTCTACAATGTAAAAGGGATAAGCAATGCCATAGGTGCCGACTTCAGAAGAAAGACCGAACAGGCGATGGAACATTCCGGTTTTACTCAGAGGATGTATCCTCAACTCATTGATAAAATCAATAACGACAGCGAACTTATGGATAAAATAAAGGAGAAATACCCGGAAATACTTCATGGAGTAGATTACATAAAGAGGCTTGATGATCCGGCCAGAATAAAAATTGTCACGCGCATGATGAACAAACTGATGCTACAGCTTGAAAGGAAACTCACGGTTGACCCGGACATTATACTTGCATCAATGATACACAGAATTTCGGAGCAGAAAGGATTCCAGCTTCTACTTGAATCTTCCGAAGGAATATTTGAAAATCTTGATTTTCAGATTATCGCTGGAGGGGCTATTTCGGCAGGGGACAACCGGGGCGAGGCAATTGCTCACGGGCTATACCTTCTCACTCAGTACTACCCCGACAGGTTTGCGGTATCATTCGGATTTCAGGATGTGAGCATACCATTACTCTGCTCAGACTATTTTCTCATGCCTTCACTTCATGAACCGGGAGGCATATCGCAGCTTGAGGCCATGTCTGCAGGCTGCCCGGTTATAGCGCGGGCTACGGGGGGGCTCAGGGATACGATTAAACCGGTTATGGCTTCGGGTGATAATATTGAAGGTTCCGGTTTTCTCTTTTCGGACTTTACATCCTGGGCATTCTATGATGCAATGTCAAGGGCGGCTGATTTTTTCAGAAACTCCGACGAACGGACTTTTATGAAAGTGCGGGAGAACGCTGAGAAATCGGCATATTTCTGGGACAGGCCGGCGAGCGATTATATCGAAACCGTTTATAATCTCACAGAAACAATCAGGATGGATTAAACTCCGGCGGAAAAAAAAGAACGGGATATCTCTATCCCGTTTGTTGCAAAAGGCCTTTCCCTTGACTGCCTTAATTTCCAAGGAAGACCGTTGGAGTGTAAAATGAAAAACTTTTTGAATATATTATATATTCGGATATCATATTTAAAATCTTTACACATTTTTAAACGGCATAAATCATGAAATTAAAAAAAACAGCCGCCATAATATTTGCTGTCGTATTTATTTCAGGTTGTTCGACAGTCAAGTCTGAAGTCCCGGCAATATCCAGAACATTTAACGGCAAAGAACTTATTCCGCACGAGATGCACAGAACCTGCATCGAAGAGATAATTAATAACAGCTCAAAAGATGAAATTCCCGAACTCCTCATATCAGAACTCAGAAAAAAAATCAACGAAGAGGGAAGGCTTACTCTCACCACTGATATTAACTCATGCGAAATCAAACTCCGGCTCAAGCTGCTCCCGCTGAAAACTGACGTGCAGACTTTTAACTCTGCCGGCATCCCTGAAAAGAAAAAACTAAGGCTAGATGCCCGCGTCACACTGGTGCACGCGATAACGGGGGAAGAGGTAATAAAAAACCGGGAAGTTTATGCGGAGTTTATTTATAGTGAAACAGGCGCAGGTTCCATAAGTGAATTCAGGGGAATAACCGGCTTGACAGAGAGACTTGCCGGAAGAATCTTATCTGTAATAACCACGGGGTGGTTCAAAGAAGATTACAGGAAGAATGTCAGGGGGGAGTATTGAGCCAGAGGAAGTTTCCCACATCAAAACAGTTTTCATCTGAGATTAAAAAGGGGCTTAAACACTCTATATACCTTTTCCTTGGCGAGGCCGAAGGAGACAAGGACAAGCTGATAAACCAGATGCTGGACCAGTTCTTCACTGATCCAGAAGACAGGAGAAATAATACCGGAAGATTCTTTATTAATACAGACAAAAACTCGGATGATGAACTTCTCCTGGCAGCAGATTTTGCCATGGCCGGTTCAATGTTCTCACAAAAACGCGTATGCATAATAAGAAATTTTGAGAATGTTAAATCCAGTGAGAACAGTAAGGTTGTAATAAGGGATATGATCTCCGGGCTTACAGATGGGACAGTAATGATCATAACTGCTGCCCAGAACCAGCCCCCTGCCCTGCTTGATAAACAGCCCGACAGCATCATTCATGTTGTGCAGTTCTGGAAGCAGTTTGACAGCGACCTGTTCAGTTATATAAAGAAAACCCTCTCTGAAAGAAAGATAAGCGTTGAAGAACGGATTATACCCCTGATCCTTGAACTTACAGGAAATGATATACGTAAAATTGATGAGTTGATCGATATGATTTCCTATTCTGCGGGCGATATAAACTTAAATGAAAATATTATACGAGATCTCGCCGGTGATGTAAAAGAGATAAGCGTATTCGATTTCACGGATATACTCTTCAGAAAGGAGAAAAAATCCCTGGATTACCTCAGAAAACTCATCGAGGAGGGTACTGCTGAACTTCTTATACTGAGCATGATTCTGCGCCAGGCGGATTCACTTGAAAAATACTACAGCCTGTTAGACGCAAAACTGAACCAGGATGAAGCGCTCCTTAAACTCGGCCTCGCCTCAAGCAAACTCAGGAGGGAAAAATTTCTTGAAGCGGTAAAAAGGTTCAGCAGAGAAGACCTGCGGAAACTCTACCCGCTGGCAGCCAAAACTGAATATATGCTGAAGAGTGGAGGCACCGGGAGTTCACTTACGGGGAATCCTGTATTCATACTTGCCTCAGAAATAATCACAATGAAGTAGATTGAATTAGCACTTTATTTTTATATAAGCTCTAAATTTGTATACTTTTTAAAGAATATTAAAATGTTTAAGTAAATTTTCACATTAAATGTTAATATTTTTAAATTATTCCTTGACAGAAATCGAAAGAACAGCTTAAATTTAATTACTGGTATAAATGTTAATACTAGTTTCCTATTCATAAATGTTTGTTATCCCCCGGTCATATCCGGGGGTATTTTTTTTCCCGGCCTTTAAAAATCTGTTTTTTTAAACTGTAATACTAACAGCCGGGAACATAGCGTAAGGAACAACCGATGCTCCCTTTCTCTCCCGTTCTGATGAAAAATAAACCTCCCCGTTGAGGAGATCAATTATATTCCCGCTCATCATACAGTCCTTAACTCTCCCCTTGATTTCACCATTTTCTACAAGAAAAGCGAGGTCAAGATTTGCCGAGAAATCCCCCGTAAGAGTGTTCGACTGACCGAGGCCTATAAACTGCTCCGCGATAATTCCACGATCTATTCCTGAAATCATCTCTTTGTATGATGAGCTGCCCGGTTCAATAGTGATTCCTGTAAATGAAGGTGACGGCAGTGATGAATACCCGCGCGAGGCATTCCCTGAAGGCTCTGTACCAAGTCTCTCAGCATATTTTAAGTCTGTAATGAATTTCTGAACAACACCCCGTTTGATAAGCTCTTTTCTCGAAACATTAACACCCTCCGCATCAAAAGGTATCCTGTAGGGAGACCCTTCGATTAGAGGATCATCCGCCAGGGTGAACGCATCCGAAAAAAGCTTTTCTCCAAGTTTACCCGCGAATGGAGACACCCCTTTCCACACGGAAATTCCGTTAAGCCCTGAAGCAATTATACCCGTAAGCCTGCTGAAAGCCTGGGGTGGAAATATTACAGGATATGAACCTGTTATAACCTTCTCCTGTATCCGGGATCTCCGGATCTTCTCTATAAGTTTATCTTTAAATTCGCTATAGTCCACAGGCCGGAGATCGCTCTTCCCCTCCCATGTATCAATCCTTGTTCCATTATCCAGGACAAGCAGACATGAGGCCGATACGGAGTAGTATGAGTCACGGTACGAGAGATCCACACCCTCTGAATTTAAAAGCCTCATCACTCCGCATGAAGCGCTTATGCCCATATCAATACTTATCTCGGGAAATTCAGACTTCATTCCTGAGATAAATGACTTGGCAATATCAATTTCATCTTTTACAGAAAATGATTCAATGACAGGATCATACGGTTCAAAAAGAAGTTTTGTATCAGAGGGGAGAGTGAAACCCTCGGAGTCTCCGTATTTTGCCATTAAATACGCGCGCTCAACAGCGCCGGCGGTTTTCTGCGCATCATTTGTATATGAAAACCCCGTGTGCCCGTCCCTGTTTACCCTTATTCCGAAACCGGAGTTCTCACTTTCAGTGAGTGAGTGGAGCCTGTTATTTTTAAAGCTGATCGGGGTGCTCTTGCCTGATACAAAAACTGCGTCGAACCATCCGAATTTTCCAGGCATATATTCAAGTATTCTATCCATCATTTCCTCCCGCCAATAAGAACATTTTTCACAAGGATATGGGGCCCTCCGTATGAAACGGGAAGCGGACTCTGCCCTCCTTTGCCGCACCCTCCCAGCCCGCCGGACATTTCCCTGTCATCCGCGATCATGCTTATACTCTTCAGTGTATTAAACACATTCCCCGAGAGGATAACATCCCTGAACATCCTGCCCGGGCGGCCGTTCTTAACCCTGTAACCGTAACCTGCCGTAAATGTGAACATTTCAAGATTTGTCTGGCCGCCGATAACATCAACGGCATAGACTCCGTCATCAAGGGAGGAGAAGAGCTCCTCTTTTTTGTGAGAGCCGTTATCGATATATGTATTGGTCATCCTTACAATCGGCTGCCGCATTACGCCTATTGCCCTGCCGTTACCTGTAACCTGCTCCCCCATTTTATCAGCTGTTTCGCGTGAATGAAGCCGTCCGGTGAGGATTCCATCTTTTACCAGATAAGTTGTCCCGGGATATATACCTTCATCGTCAAATGGGATATACCCCGCGAGTCCCGGTATAGAACCGTCGTCTATTACATTAAATCCGGCAGGGCCGAACTGCCGTCCAAGCACCATCTGCTCTTTCATGCGGGGATTTTCATAAATAAAATCCGCCTCAGAAAGGTGCCCGAATGCCTCATGTATAAAGACACCTGAAAGCCTCGGGTCGAGTATAACATCATAGGTCCCACCCTCAAGGGGTTCGGCTGAAAGCATATCAACAGCAATCTTAACAACCTTTTCGGCAAGTTCCTCCCTCCCCCTGGCAATCTCGTAGCCACCGTAACCCGATACAGATTCATGGAAGGGCTGAATTATGCTCCCTTCCTTAGCCACGGATGTAAGTGAAATTCCGCAGTGCATCTTTTCATAGGAGAGGTGTGAACCCTCGCTGTTCATATACAGGTAGCTGCTCTCAACATCTCTGTATATAGCCCTGGTAGTCTGTATTTTCGGAGACGACTGAAGTATACGATTATAAGCTTTTATAAGCTCAAACTTTTCATCAAGTGAAACAGTGCTTATGTTCTCAACCGGTTCAGTTTTGAATTCAGCAACAGCAGGTTTTGATGCTGCAACTCTGCTCTTCTCTTCAGGTGAGGCGCAGGAGGCTGCTCTCAGAGCGCTGGCAAAATAATGTTCAATTGATGATATATCATTAAAAGTCGCGAATCCCCATGAACCGTTTTTAAGGACTCTCACAGACCCGGCAAGAGTCTCTCCTGATGAAAATGTATCAACATTATCGCCCGAAAGGGCTATTCCTGTTCCGGCACCTGACGAAAACCTTATTTCCGCAAATTCACAACCGGCAGATTCGAGGAGCCTCCTCCCCTTTTCTGCTGCTTCTAAAAATCTGTCGCTCATAAACATCCACCTCCACTCGCCCCTCACTTCCGGAAGGGAATAATATGATTTAATCCGTGCTATTTCAAACAAAAAAAACAATCGCAAATATGCGGAGAAAATTTAAGTAATTAAGCACCTTTCCCCTCCACGCCTTGGCGGTTTTGCGGGATAATTCTTTTAAGTCCTTATTCTTCTTACAAAAACAAGTGAAATAAAACCAAGCACCGCGCCCGCGACAAACGGGATCCTGTAATCCACAAGCCAGAGTGCGCCTCCGAACGCAGGGAGAACAACAGCCGCGATGTGATTGATTGTAAATCCTACGGCCATTGAAGGGGCTATATCCTCCGGGTCAGCCACTTTCTGAAAATATGTTCTTATCCCGATGGCAAAGTTAAAAAAGATATTATCAGCCACGTAAAGCGCCGCTGCTACAATGGCATTGTCAATGAACGCGTATGCAATAAATATCATTGTAATACTTACATATTCGGCTGTGAGCAGGCTCTTCTCTCCGAACCTATTAATTGCCTTTCCTATAAGTGGTGAGAGAAAATAGTTGATTATATTATTAATCAAAAATAGTACAGTAATCCCCTTTACTGTATAACCGTACCTGTTAACCATGAGGAACACAGCGAATACAGTAAAAATCTGTCTCCTGGCGCCGCTCAGAAAATTCAATATATAAAACAGAATATATTTTCTCCTGAATATCAGCTTCCGGTGCTGCGGAGGGAGGTCGCTCCTGTGAGGTTTTATCCTCAGGGTATATAGAGAAATTGACACAACAATAAGTCCTGTAACAGCAAAGAGCCATGGGATATTCATAAAAAAAGAGAGCCCCCATATCAGTGCTCCCATTAATATGCTCACCAGGGCGTTGAGGCTCCGCATCTTTGTAATAACAATAGGAGATTCAATATGACTAAAATACTGAAGGCTCAGAGACTGGTTGGTTGTTTCAAAATAATGAAAACCCAGGGACGTGATAAATGCAGTAAACATAATCCCGGGAAATGAAGGGAATAGCCCCGCGACCATAACTCCGGCTCCGCATAAAAAAACAGAGAAAGCTGCAAGCCTGTGCTCCCTTACTACTAAAAGGATATAGATCACAAGTAGAGCGAGAAATCCCGGGACCTCCCTTACTGACTGAATAATTCCCACCTGAAGCCCGTTCAGTCCGGCAACATCTACAGCGAAGTTGTTAAAAAGGGTATTCCAGCCCTGAAGAGCAGCAGCAGACCCGGCTGCGAGAAGGAGCAGGTATCTGTACATAGGATTTTTCTTTATTGAGCTATACATTTTAATATCACCCGGAGTATCGAAATCAGTACCTGAAAATGTATCTTTTATGTCAAATAAATAAGGAGATAAGGTGGATAAAAGGGACTGGATATGAGGATGACGGAGGGAGATCCGAGATATAAAAAAATTAATATTTACTCTTATTTTAATAAAAAATCCGTTATCAGATACTTAAAACACTCCGATAATGTAGCATAACATGAACAAGGAGGTTCATGAAATGAACATTAACTTTACAGCTATTAATGATGCGGCAGAACCGATAAACCTCAGACTGAGGTCAGAGAGTAGCGTGAACAGGGAAGTTCAGAAGAATACTCCTGCTAAAACGAGTACAGAAGACCCGACTCTGAGGGAAAAGGAACTTGAATTTAAAAGAAAAATTCAGGAAGAAACAACAATGGACGTGAACGAAGTAAAAGACTTTCTCTTCATGCTCATTGGCGCTGAAATAAAAGTTAAACCTGAGAGCAACATATCAGGATCAATAATTAACAGGGTGGCCTGACAGGTTATCCTGTTAACATCCTCTAAAACTCTTTTTACACCTTATCATTTTTTAAAATCCGATAAAAAATTTATTGACCTTTAAGAATAAAGTATTATTTTTTACAAAATAAAGGTTCTTTATTCATTTTAAATTATATAGATAATTAATTTTTCCTGTATTCCGGTTTATCTTTTTATACGATAATTATATAAATATATTTTTACAGGATAATTATGAGCAAAGAACTTCAGGAAAAAGCTGATCAAATTGTACGGGAATTACAGGAGGCATTACGGCCTGTAAGGGACGAGATTGATCGTATAAACAGCAGAAAAGATTTACCAGGGCGAAGAATCTAATCTGCGCTATTTTTTATATTTCTATTTATTTTAAAAAAAATTGCCGTCCTGCTTCAAAACTTTTTGAAATTATTCATGAGGTATGACCAATGCCACCTAAAGGCGAAAAGAGAAAGCAGCAGATTATAGATACTGCCAAGGATATGTTTATTAACAGAGGTTTTCAAAGTACACATATAGGACAGGTCTGTGAACAGCTTGATATTGCCCGTGGTACTGTTTACCAGTATTTCAGTAATAAAAAAGAAATGCTCTATGCCATACTCGATACAGTTGCTGAAAGCATTGAAGATATACTTGATCCCGATGACCTCAACGATTTTCTGAAGAAAAAACCTGATAATGACACAATAATTCATTTTATTGATGAAAGGATAGCTTCGTGCCTCTCAATCCTATCCAATGAACCTATAGTAATCAGGCTTATTTATAAAGATATTGCCGGAATAGATGAAGAGGTTTCAGAAAAAGTATCAATATTTTTATCAAAGGTAATAGATATAATATCAAAAGAGATTGAGATACTTAGAGACGCCAATATATTCAAAAAAAATGTAGAACCGCCGATTGCAGCTTCAATGCTTGTAGGCGGAATTATGATGATTGTCTACCAGTACAGTAAAAAAAACAAGGATTACCTCGATAAATCTGTAACTAATGCAATGGCTGTAACGTACCTTCGCGGGGTATATGAATCATTTTGACAGTCTCAATTCATAAAAATCGCTTTGTTGCAGCACTCTTAATTATAATCTCACTTAGCTCAGTTTCATCTGCGATGGAGCAGAAGGAAATAGTTAAAGCTGTACTTAAGGGCAAATCGCCCGGTTATGAAAACTCCATTGAATTTATAAAAACAAATCAACCCCCTCTCATCCCCGGGATACTCAAAGATGAATACCTTGATGATAACGATGATGAGACAAGAGAGAGAATTACATCCGCATTAAAACTTTACCCTCCTGAACAGATCGCTCCTATATGGATTGAAATACTGAAAACAAAAAACAGCATCCCCATGGAGATACACATAATTGAATATCTCGGGCAACACAGGATATTCACTCTCGCCATCGCTGAAAAGCTTCTTGCTCCCATGAGTGAAGTAAGGCAGAAAGCCGCTGTTATACTGAAAGACTCAGACGACGACAGAATACTTCCCACAATACTTAAGCTTGGTGAGAGCACAAATCCCGTAGACAGGATATACTTCCTTGAAGCGCTGAATTATATCTATGATGTGAGGTTTCAGAAAACGGTTATTTCTCTTCTCGGCGATGAAAATAAATCTGTAAGAATATATGCCCTGAAATGCATAATAGCCAATGATATAAAAGAGAGCATAAGCGGGATAAAAAAAATTGTCATATCTGATAATAATGACGAGGTAAGGATCAGGGCAATATCCGCTCTTGTTCACTTTAAAGATTCAGACTCAGGTTTTGTAATATCCTCAATACTTAAAGAGGGGAAAAAGGACCTCTCTCTGGCTGCGATTAAAGCGCTGGAAGAATTAAAATACAGCAATTCATCCAGGGCTATATCAGAAATTCTCCTGAATGAGAAGGACAGCGATCTGAAAAATGCCGCTCTTGACGCCATCACAGCATTCGGAAGGGCCGGCAATATCGAGGGGCTTAAATACATTTCATTAGAAGACAAAGATCCTCTGATGAGGCTTAAGGCTGTTTACACGCTGGGAGTTGTAGCAGAGGAGAAAGCCACCATGGATATACTGGCACAGGCGCTCTCCGATAGCGACTACAGGGTCAGGGGTGAGGCTTGCAACGCCCTGGGGATGCTTAAAAGGAACAGGCCTTCATCTCTGCTGCTGAAACAGATTAAGACTGACAGCTCCAGGTATGTCAGGAGTGCAGCACTATACTCTCTCGGGAAAATCAGGAATGACAAAGACCTTATTCCCTTATTTGACATTTATTCGTCTGAAGAGGATATTGTTTTCAGGGAGATGCTGAAGATCTACCTCCGATCATCATTTGAAAAGCTTATAAGGTAACAGGCCAGAGTCTCTCTCTTAAACCGGTCATCCTCTTCATCGGATTTTTTATCATACCGGCCACTGTTTCTTTATCTGAAGCGATAACCACTCTCTTCCTCCCCCTTGTCAGCGCCGTATAAAGAAGCTCACGTGTCATTAATGGGCTGTCCGAAACAGGCAGTACGACCAGCAGTTCACCAAACTCGGACCCCTGGCTTTTATGTATAGTCATAGCGTATGCAGTTTCATGCTCCGGCATACGTGACGGATGGATAAAAACTCCCCCGCCATCCGGTTTTTCAAACATCACACGGAGTTCGCCATTAACCATGCAGGTAACGCCTATATCTCCATTAAACAGGGAGAGTGTGTAATCGTTTCTTGTCACCATCACCGGACGGCCATTATAAAAATAAGCTCCGGGGGCTATAACATTCATCTCCTCAAGAACACGCTCCGCCATCATATTCAACGCGGATGCCCCTGCCGGGCCCTTCTTCGTTGCTGTAAGAATGGCAAACCCCTTGATAAAATTCAGCACAGCTTCGTGTAGAGGGATCTCAATTCTGCTGAAGGCCTCCTCTGCTGCTTTTCTGAAAGAGCTTTCAATCAATGCAGGTGTGCACTCACCCGTTAACAGTACATCTTCATGTCTGCCGGCTGTCAGGAGCTTTTCTGCTCCTGCGGCATCTCCGTTTCTGATCATATCGGCAAGAAGACCTATCCCGCTATCTCCGCAAAACCTGTAGCTTTTACGGAGTATTGTCATTGAGTCGGATAACGGAAATTCCACTGGTTCAGTGGCCGAATCATCCCTGAACTTCTCTCCGAGTAAAGGGACTCCGCCGGTAAAAAATTCAGGTGTATATCCATGCACTTTCCCCCTGTCGCAGATATCTCCGAAGACAGCCCCTCCCTCAACAGACGACAGCTGGTCCCTGTCACCCAGCAGTATAACCCTCGCACCGGGCTTCAGCGTCTCAAAAAATCTGTACATCAGGGCAAGGTCTGCCATTGAACATTCGTCAATAACCACCAGATCATAATGCAGCGGATTTGCCCTGTTATGTCTGAACTCCGGTGAGCCGTTTATTGAACCGAGGAGCCTGTGAATAGTATATGTCTCAGCCGGTATAATTTTTTTTAGTTCATCAGAAACAGGGAGAGAGTCTATTGAAGCTGTAATGGATTCCCTGAGACGGGCCGCAGCCTTCCCGGTTGGGGCCGCAAGCGCTATGGATATATGACCTCCGCTTAATTCAATCAGGAGAGCCAGTATCCGTATTACAGTAGATGTCTTCCCCGTGCCCGGGCCTCCGGAGATAACAGTAAATTTTCTGTTAAGGGCACTCCATGCGGCAATTGCCTGCCAGTCGGTCTCACCGTCATTCAGGGGAAAGAGCCTGCTGAAAAGTTCCCTGACAGAAGCAGGAATCTCTATTTTTCCTTCGGCAGCGCTCATCCTTTTAATTGATTCAGCGAGAGTTTTTTCGAAGAAATAATATTTCTGAAAATATATCCTTTCATCATCAATTACCAGGGGGAGGAGTTCATTACTGCTTCCGGCGATTCCACTTTTTTTAAGAGCGGAAAATATCTGCTTCACCTGAGGTATTTTTTCTGAAAACGGAAATTCACCTCCTTCAAAAAAATCGGAGAGAGGCCTCCCGGAAATATCACGGGTATCAAGACAGACATCCCCCTGCGCGAGCCTGTTCGAAAGAAAAAGTATCAGGAGGTAAAGCAACGGTCCGCTCCCGGAGGCTTTCCCGCAGAGAAAATCAGCAAGATGGATATCTATATCGCTAAAGGCCCCTGAACCTTTAAGTTCATCAATGGTTAAATTCACTTCGCATCCTCCCCTCTGAAAAATCTGTCGAGCATCAGAACAGTTTCACCATCCGGAACTACATGGAATATCCCCGGACTTTTATCTCCGCCAGTCATCCCTCTCACAAAAAAATAGTAAACGCCGCCGAAATTTTTACTGTAGCTGTACGAATCACCCAGCCTGAGAGAGAGATACCTGTGAAGCGCTACAGTGTAAAGATAATACTGGAGGTGATAATTATGGTGAAGCATCTCCGCCTCCATCCGTCCCATATTGTAATCATCACTTCTGATCCCCAGAGCATTTGACTTCCAGTCAGCAATATAATACTTTTCTCCGGCCCTGAATACAAGGTCTACAAAACCCTTCATCATTCCCCTGAGCTTTGTATCATCTCTGCCGAGCCGTTCATAAACGGCGCGACCGTATAACGGGGCGTTGCTAAATATTTCACGGAGCCCGGTGACAGAGAATTCACCGAGCGGGAAATTAAACTCCATTTCACTCAGCCTGTTACCCGTCCCGATATCCCTGAGTGAAATTCCGCCGCAGCCGGGGAGAATGGAGCCTGTAACATTGAAAAACATTTCCGTGACACATGGGACCCACGATTCATCAAAGCCGTAACTCTTCAGGACAGAGAGGACTCTCTCTGACATTATATCCCCGTCTGTCTCACCAAAATCTGATGTTTCGAAAATTTCATGCAGACAAAGACCTGCTTTTGCCCCGCGCGGGAAAGCGAATATCCCGGTCCCCTCCGATATTGGTGAACCGGTATAACCGTCACTCTTTTCATCAGCGCTGACCTGCGTAATAGAACTGTAACTCTGCATGCCCCATGAACGGCGGATCTCACCGTTGAATATTCTATTATGAAGTTCCGGCCCGGCGGATATTGTGCCTCTGTAAATTTTGCCTTTATCACCTTTTATTACAGAAAACTCAATATTACCATCTGAACCTGACGCAAGATCTGCCAGTACATTTATAAACGGGCCATAGCATTCCGCGGCTTTTGCCTTCTCCGGAACTTTCTCTTTTAACAGAAGATGGAAGGGGGCGGAGTCTTTAAAGCCCCTCTCCTTTATCATAAAAAGGATCCTGCACATCGATTTTGCCCTTGTGAGGGCAACATACATCAGCCTCACATTCTCCGCGAGATCCTCAAGTTTTTTCCTTTCATTAATTTCTTTTGACGCGCTCTCCTTATCAAGACAGAGAACCGGATTATTACCATTATACGGATCATGATATATCACTATATTTTCAGGAGGCTGCCACGAGTAGGTCAGATAGGGACAGAATACGACGGGGTATTCAAGCCCTTTGCACGCGTGCATCGTTACAACATTAACAGCATCACTGTCCTTATCAAGCCTCACTGCATATTCATCCCCTTCAGGAGAAGTCAATATCGCGTCCTCAATCCATGAAACAAGTTCTTCAGGGGAAAAACTGTTTTCAAACTGAATAATATTCAGCGCCTCCGCGAGATGATTAATATTGGCCATTGCCCTCTCACCCCTGCTCTGCCCGAGAATTCTCACTGTAATTTTTTCATCAGAGAGGAGGATGGTAAACATATCCATAAATCCGCTCCTGACCCAGGTGTCCCTGTAACCATGGAACCGTTCTGTAATTTTCTCAAGCAGCTCCGCCCCATCGGAAGATTCATTATGAAGCATATAAAGAAACCGGGCATCGTATCCCATAATAGATGTCGCGGCAGCACTCCTCACCCTGCCGCTCCTCCCCGGCTCAGCGACAGCCTGAAGTATGCGGCAGAGTTCAGAAGCTTCCGTTGTCGCAAATACGCTTTCATGCCCCCTTGCAACAGAGGGGATTCCATAACGCGCGAGAGTCTCCTGTACTGCCGCAGCATGAGCATGGCTCCTCACAAGCACCGCGATATCTGACGGAGCCACAGGATTCCCGCCGGGCATGAACTTATATTCACCGCTTCCGACCATTTCTGAAATCTCACCCGCCAGCTGCCTGAGTATCATACTGTCGTTATCATCTTCATTGCTGTTTGCAATGCTATAATCAGCAAGCCCGATATTCACAGCTTTAATCTTATCTCCGGATTTATAAATATATTTTCCCTGGTCGGGCTTTCCCGGGTCAACAGGAGTGAAAACTATCTCTTTAAAGATAAACGGCGCAGGGCTCCCGCTGAATATAGCGTTTATACCGCTGATAAGTTCCGGAGTTGAACGAAAATTATTAGCCAGAGTAAATTTATTCTTAACCATGTCTGAAGCTTTTATGTAGGAGAAAATATCCGCACCCCTGAACCTGTAGATCGCCTGTTTCGGGTCTCCAATGAGAAACAGTATGCTGCCGCCGTTACCGAAAATTCTGCTGAATATATTAAACTGGAGATCATCCGTATCCTGAAACTCATCGATAAGCGCAGCCCTATACCTGCCCCTCACGCTTTCAGCAAGGGATAAGCCGTGTTCCCTGTTGAGTGCAGCCTGAACATCTTTAATTAGATCATCAAAGCCTCTCGTGCCGCTCTCACCTTTAAGCCTTGAACTCTCTTTATCAATATAGTGAAACATCTTTACTTTAAAAGCATTAAGAAAACCGCTGAAGGCTGAATTATAAGTATCAAAGGCATCATACAATTCCTGTACTTTATCGAAAAGTCTATACTCCGGTATAACTTTCCCCGTTGACATAAGTTTTTCTTTCGTAAAAAATTTAAGTTTATCGGGAAGAATAAAAAAGTCGCCATTCTTAACATACTCATCAACCGCATCGAGCCGTCCGTTAAAATCTTTTGGCTTATAACTGACTCCCCCCGGATTATCGGGCCCGAGGAAAAATTTTATAACCTCTTCACGTTGCAGATCCCATGTTTCCCGGAAAGATTCATATGCATGGCGCAGAGATTCCACCAGCCCGGACAAATAAACAGTGTCTATCTCCCCAGTCGGAGGTTCAATTTTCAAGCCCGGGGAGAGCGGCCTTTTTTTGTAAAGTTTAAGCAGTGAATGGGGAGATTCATTATGTATGATATACGCAGCAAGATCTTCCGGGAGTGAATAAACCTCTCTCCTCCAGAAATCTGCGCAAATCCTTTCGTTTACGGCACCGTCGGTGGCTATATCCGAGCTGAACAGCGCCCCGCTCTCGAAGGCATTGTCTGCCAGGACCTGCTGACAGAAAGAGTGTATTGTATAGACAGAGGCCTCATCAAAGCTCTTAAGAGCGCTCCGGAGGCTCTGCACAACAGCGGGGTCTTTCTTATGCGGCTTAATAATCTCTGTGATTATTGGTTCTTTCGCTTCTTTTATGTTTTCTGATTCGCAGAAGCGGAGCGCATCCTGTATAACATTTCTTATCCTGAGGCGTAGTTCCATTGTCGCGGGAAGAGTAAATGTCACAACAAGGATCTGTTCAATACGAAGTCTCTTCTCCACAAGGAGCCTCAGATAGATCATTGATATTGCAAAAGTCTTCCCGGTTCCCGCACTGGCCTCAATCAGGTTTGTCCCCTCAAGAGGCGTTTTAACAGCATCGAATCTAATCATCACTCGCCTCCCATTTCATGGCCAATCATGGGGAGATAAACCTTTTTCGCGGTCTCAATAAACTCATTTCCGGGCCTGAATGTTTCACCAAAAAGTTTTACAATATACGGATCAGAAAGATCTGTTTTATGGGAAGCCCCGGAGCCCCAAAAAGCTCCCATCGCGCTTTGAAGGGCTTTCTCCTCATCCTTTTTATCCGCCAGTGATGCGGCAAATTTATATGAACTTTCCGGGAAGAGCTGAACCTGACCCATCATCCCGGTTTTATATATCTCAAGAAGAGGAGGGAGAATAGTCAAACCGTCGGCATACCTGTATGATACCCTGTCGCCGGGAGTTATAAAAATAGCGGAAGTACCCGCTCCGTGCCTCCCGGCAGCACATGCCGCAAGATGATAGATCCATAGTCTGAGCCTGTCCTTCACCCGGAGTGAACCTGTCCTGTAAAATACCTGCCTACCGCCGTATAGAACATAACTCCCCGTTATATGAAAATCATCAACATCGAGATCGAGGTCAAAAAACTCGGCTTCAGCAAGAAACTGAACGACAGAGGAGTAGAGCCCTTCAGCTTTCTTCAACGATTCCTTAAAAACAATTCCCCCCCCTGCCCCGTGAGGAAGCACTCCCTCCGCTTTTACTATTTTTAATATTTCATCATGAGGAGTCCCTGATTCAAGATTTTTTATAATCCTTTCATCAAGGCCGTATCTCTCAAGGCCGTCAGGGATGAAGGGCTCCTCCTCCCTGTACTCATCCGCGTAAGTATCAAGGCTGACCCCGAGCCTCTTCTTTATAAGATACATTGCCGGGTTAGAGAGAAATTCAGCCAGGTCATCAATTGAAATCCGTTTTTCATCATCAGTTACAGGCGGGAGCTTTCCTTTAAAAAAGCTATACCCTTCACCACCTCCCTTTGAATAGGAATCGGCCCCGCTCCTTCTCCCGGAAGAGTAGCTATAGTAGCCTGAATCTTTTATAAAGTAGACCGGATGGTAGGACTGGACTCTCTGCTTTCTGAAGATATACTCCCTCATGCTTTTCCCGCTTCCGGTAACTGCAGATTCATCAATATAATCGAGGAGTTCACTCACAACAATGGACGGGTTCTGGTCAGTGTTTGTTGTTATGTTCTGGCCGGTATAACTTATATACAACCTTTCCCGCGCGGAAAGAATTGTTTCAAGGAAGAGGTACCTGTCCTCATCCCTCACCGACCTGTCACCCATTCTTGGCCTCTTCATCATAAGGTCAAATCCTGACGGGTGGGATTTTCTCGGAAAGGAATATTCATTCATTCCTATAAGGCAGATTACCCTGCACGGGATACTTCTCATGGGGAGCATCTCGCAGAAGGTAAGATCCCCTGTAATAAAATTCCGTGCGGAAATAGAAGCCGATAAACTTCTCCCGACAAACTCCTTAACAGGAAGCCTCCCGGTCTTTCCGCTGAAACCCGACTCTCCCTCTATCTCTCTAAACCGGGCAGCCGTGCGTATAATCTGAAGTATATCATCCGATGAGCCGGAATCGCTTTTAAAAAAAGAGTCAGCGATACCGGTGATAATATCGCACCATTGCCCGGGAGTATGTTCATCAATAAGCTTATAATATATATCAGTGAGAAGTCTGAAAAATGTAATAAACCTCCCGAGCACCTGCATATTGTTCCCTTCAATAACCGGGTACGGGAGTATGTCAAAGACAGTGCCGTTTACCCCGGTCATCACAGAGCCGAGGAGCATCCTCTCTATCCCGAAATTCCAGGTATTCTCATT
>CAZVFJ010000029.1:0-20971 GCA_964625825.1 uncultured Leptospirales bacterium
GAGACTGCTTGAAAACGCAGAAAAATCACGCAGGGCACTTCTGAGCATGATGGAAGATCAGAAGCGGGCCGATCAACAGCGCGACGCACTAGAGACCCAGATTCGGCAGCAACAACGACTTGAGGTTGTGGGGCAGATGGCTGCCGGGGACTGGGATTTGACCTTGTTCACCTGTACAGTGGGGGGCAAGGCCCGGGCCGTGGTGCGCTGTATCATCGCGCCCCTGTCATGACAGCGGGCGGGGTTTATGGACAGCCGGATAAGCCTGATTGTATAGGGAATTTTGCGGGAAAGGATAGGATATAGAATTGTTGTCTAATCCGGGAAAGTAGCTCACTACGCCCGGTTTTGTGATAAAAAGAGGGTTTTTGTAACATCCTTCTATTATTGGTTGACAGAATTAGAATTAAATATTAATATCATCACGTTAATAAATTCGGAGATTTATGCGGATTGGAATTTACCCTGGATCATTTGATCCTTTAACATATGGACATCTCGATATAATCGAGAGAGCAACGAAAATTTGCGACAGGTTGATAGTCGGGATACTTATCAATAGTGCTAAAACATCTTTATTTGATCTGGAAGAAAGAATAGAAATACTCAGGCACTGTTGTAATGAGTATAATAAAGACATTGAAGTTATATCGTTTGGTGGACTCCTCGTTGATTATTGTCATGATAATAACATATCATGCATAATAAGAGGATTAAGGGCTGTTAGTGATTTTGAATATGAGATTACACTTGCGTCAATAAACAGAAGGCTCTCATCAGACGTTGAAACTATATTCCTTATGGCAAGGGATGAAAATTTGTTTGTATCATCAAGTCTTGTCAAGGAAGTCGCAATGTATAAAGGCGATATATCAACACTTGTCCCTCCGTATGTGGCAGAAAAAATCCATGCCAAAATCTCCTCTCAAAATGCTCTGAAATAGAACGATTTTATCTTTTTATGTTTCATAGCGGGAATATAGATATTCCAAACAATTATTAACAATATTTAAGTTTTGTTGAAAATAATTGGTAAGGGAGGTTTACATGATAACCATTATTTTAGTTATAGCTCTCCCTGTCACCGGATTCCTGGGATATGCCCTGAGGGCATATTTCGGCAAGATTAAACTGAATTCGGCTGAGGCCAGATCTCATAGAATAATCCAGGATGCGCTTAAAGAAGCTGAAAATAAAAGAAAGGAACTACTCCTAGAAGCAAAAGACCAGCTTTTAAAAGAGAAGAACCTTCTGGAAAAAGAGATGAGAGAGAGGCGACAGGAGCTCCAGTCAGTTGAAAAGAGGCTTATCCAGAAAGAGGAGACAATAGATACCAGAATTGAAGAGATACAGAAGCAGGAAAAGGTACTCGAATTAAGGGATCAGGACGCTAAAGAAAGAGAAGATGAGCTTAAAAAAGAATTTGAAAAGCACAGGCAGGAACTTGAAAAGATTGCCGGCATGAATTCGGATGAAGCTAAAGAACTTCTTATGAAAAAAGTTGAAAATGAAACAAGGTTTGATATTGCAAGACTGATTAATAAGATTGAAGAGGAGGCAAGACGTACTGCGGATAAAAAGGCCAAGGAGATTATTGTCTCTTCACTTCAGAGAAACGCTTCTGAATATACATCTGAAAATACAGTTACAACTGTCTCTCTCCCCTCTGATGAGATGAAAGGAAGAATTATTGGCCGTGAAGGGAGGAATATCAGGACTCTTGAAAACCTCACCGGCGTTGATATGATTATTGATGATACGCCTGAGGTTGTTGTTATTTCAGGATTTGATCCTGTAAGAAGAGAGATCGCAAGACTTTCTCTTGAAAGGCTGATTCAGAATGGAAGAATTCACCCTGCGAGAATTGAAGAGGTTGTTGAAAAGATCACCAAGGAGATCGAGGAGACAATGCTTGAAGAGGGTGAAAAGGCTGCTTATCATCTCGGGATACCGGGGCTGCATAAAGATGCTCTCTACAATATTGGTAAACTTAAATTCAGGACAAGTTATGGGCAGGACGTTCTTGCTCACAGTATTGAAGTGGCTAATCTTGCCGGGATTATGGCTGGTGAGCTCGGCCTTGATGTTCAGCTTGCCAAGAGGGCAGGGCTTCTCCATGATATAGGGAAGGGAAGCATAGTCGAGGGTGAAGGCGCTCACGCTATTGTCGGAGCAGAGATGGCTAAGAAGTTCGGTGAGTCTGAGAAATGTATCAATATAATAGCATCTCACCACAACGACAGGGAGCAGGAATCCTTTGAGGCTGTCCTTGTTCAGGTTGCAGACGCGATATCCGCATCGAGGCCGGGAGCAAGGAGAGAATCACTTGATACTTACATCAAGAGGCTTGAAAATCTTGAAAAGATTGCTTCTGACTTTAAGGGTGTTGAGAAAACTTTTGCTATTCAGGCAGGGCGTGAATTAAGGGTAATGGTTGATAATGCCATAGTATCTGACGAAAAGGCTGAAGCAATGGCCAGAGATATTGCTCAGAAGATAGAGTCAGAACTGAAGTATCCCGGGATTGTCAGGGTTACGGTAATAAGGGAGACCCGGATTATTGATTATGCGCGTTAATTGAATTGTGATATATTTTAAAAAAAGGGCTGCCATCCGGCATCCCTTTTTTTATCTTAAAAAAGTTATCGACAGCACTGTGCATGCCGGGTTACAGGTCAATAAAGGATAGAAAAATGAAAGAAGTTAAGATACTCGCAATAGGTGATGTTGTAGGGAAAGCAGGGCGGAGAGCACTGGGAAATAAACTTCAGTCTATTGTTGAGAGAGAAAGGATAGACTTTGTTATAGTAAACGGGGAGAATTCTGCCGGAGGACTCTCCATGACTCCTGAAATAACAAGAGAGATTTTTTCTTATGGAGTAAATGTGGTAACATCAGGGAATCATGTCTGGGGGAATAACGATATACTTCAGATAATTGACAGTGAGCCGAATTTAATAAGGCCGGCAAATTACCCTCCTGATGTGCCAGGTAAGGGTTACTGCATGACAAATTTTAAGGGCACTTCAATATGCGTGATTAATCTTATGGGGCGGGTTATGATGAGTCCAATGGATTGCCCTTTTAGAAAGTTTGATGAAATATATAGTATTGTGAAAGATAAAGCTGATATTATTATTGTTGATTTTCACGCGGAGACAACATCTGAGAAACAGGCTTTCGGGTGGTACGTAGATGGAAGAGCCTCGGCAGTGTTCGGGACTCATACTCATGTACAGACTGCTGATGAGAGAATATTGCACAATGGTACAGGATATATTACTGATATAGGTATGACCGGTGCTCACGATTCAGTAATAGGTATGGTTAAGGAGCGATCTATCAGGTTTTTTCTCACACAGACACGGGTGAAGTTTGAACCTGCTGAAGACAATCCCTGGGTATGCGGGATTGTCTTTAAAATAACAGATTCGGGTAAAACTACATCTCTCTACAGGATCAGGGAACAGGGTTAATTCAGTCCTCTAAGTTCATCAGGGGTGAATTTATACTCCTTCAGGCAGAAAGTGCAGGTTACGGATGCTCCTCCATCCTTCTCGATCATCTCATGGATATCTGACTTGTCAAGGGTCTTCATAAGCCGGAGCAGGGTTTCGTGGCTGCATCTGCATTTGTGTGTTAAAGGTGTGGCGCTCATTATTTCGATATGGCTGTTATTGAAGAGCTCCTGCACTATTTCATATATGTTATCACCTCTTTCAAGCCTGTCGCCCAGGTTTACTTCCATATTTTTTATATTGTTTTCAATCATCCCTATTACTGATTCATCAGTGTCGGGAAATGTTTGTATAAGTATGCCGCCGGATGAAGTTATTTCCCCTTTTTTACTGAGGTTCAGCCCGATTATTACTGCTGATGGTATCTGCTCTGATGTTACAAGGTAGTAAGCCAGGTCTTGCGCTACTTCTCCATAAAGGATTGGTGTAACACTGTTATATGGTTCTTTCATGCCGATATCTTTTATTACGGTAAGGAATCCTGCGCCTATTGATTTTGAAAAACTGATTCTGCCGATGGGATCTGTTATATCAACAGAGGGATTGGCAACGTATCCTCGTATATTGCCGAATGCATCTGTCTGAACATGCACCTCCTTAATCGGGCCGTTACCTGAAAATTTTAAAAGTATGCTCTGGCCTGTTTCAGGCTTTAGTGTCGCTCCTAGCAGCGCGGCTGCATTGATTGCACGGCCAAGGGCTGTAGTTGCATTAGGCGAGGTTTTATGTATTGATGTTATCTCCTTCGCTGTTTCAGGAGACGTTACCGTATATGCCCGGAGTTTGAGATCTGCACAATATATCCTTGATATCATATCCATAATTTTATCCTTTTTAATAACTCTGTTCAGTGCCGAATGCACTTCTCCCTTCAACAGGGATAAACCTGAATCCGCGATATTCTCTCCTGAGTGCCTTAACAATACTCTCAGCTGTTTCCAGTTTTGTTTTTACACCTTTCCCTATATAGTTTGAACCGGCATCAACATAGTATATTATTTCGGTAGATTGTTTTTCAGCTTTTATGTGGCCGCCGTGTGTCGGCTTGAAGTTGAAACTTTCTCTTTTGAGTGAGAAGTGTGTTTCCTCATGGGGCTTTGTCCCGATAGAGTAGAATTTAGGAGTATAAGTTGAGGTCTGGGGGACCATCGCTATGTATGTTATATGCTCGCCAGGTTTCAGGTTTATAAGCTGATTCCGAAATTTCTCTTTGCAGATCACTTCCGGGTTTACTGTTTCTCTGTATCTGCCTATTTTAAGTTTCTGCTGCATGGGGATAAAGAGAGTGTTGAGTGAATCTGCTTTTTTAAGATAGAGTATATATTCAGGTGTGAATGATATTTTCATGAATTCGGTCATGGGCTTCTGAATATCGGGATTTTTTATGTAGAGAGGCCATGACTCAAGTATTTCCATTGCTGCCGAAGAGAGGGGGCTGCTCCCGAATTTTGTTGTAAAACAGTATATCGTATCATTTTCTGCAGGGTGAATTATACCCGCATCAGCGAGGTATGAGGGATCTGCAATATCTATAACATTTATAAGGATATAGCCATCCGTATCATCAAGCCCGGTGAAGAATCCCTGCTGCTCCTTCTCTTTACTGATTCTGCGGATAATACTTTTGACGGGTATTTTCTCTCCGGGTAAAATTTTTTTTAAAAATTTATTTTCCAGGAGATAGTTTAAATCTTCTTTCATTTTTTAAGATCCCATTTATCAGCGGTATTAATTTTAAGGGAGAACATCTCCTCTGTAATACCTTCAATTGAATCTTTTACAAGGAGATTACTCTGGTGTGACTGTTTCAGAAATCCTTCAGCGACCATTGTCTCAAATTGTTTAAGAAGCGGGGTATAGTATCCTTTTATATTAAGGATACAAACAGGTTTTGTGAGATAGCCTAACTGGACCCAGGTAAATACCTCGAGGAGTTCTTCTAAAGAACCTACACCTCCGGGAAGACAGATAAATCCGTCAGAAAGGCGGTACATCATAGATTTCCTTTCGTGCATATCGTTGACGACGAAAAGTTCGCTTATATGTTCATGTGGAACTTTCGCGTAGAGTTTTTCAGGAATAACACCTGTTACATGGCCGCCATTAATCATGACGGATGTTGATATAATCCCCATGAGGCCCACGTTGCCTCCGCCGTATACAAGGCCTATTTCTCTTTCAGCAAGATAGGCTCCAAGTCTTTCGGCATATTCTCCATAAACAGAACTGTACCCTCTGCTTGAACCGCAGAAAACGCATATTTTTTTCATAATTTAATCTGAACCAGTTATTTTATAAGGATACAAGAAAATTACAGTATCCTTAAAAAACAATAAATTTTCATTAATGATTCCTAAATATATTTTTAATGTAAAACTAAGGATTATATATTTCTGCCACCTGGGTGTTGTACTAATAGAGCATTTTTTGCCTGAAATTATTATAAATTTTTTTATTAAGGTTTTTTCTTGGATTAAACCAACTATTTAGTTAATTTTTTAAAATTAATGATTGACTGTGGTGTTGAATGTTGATTTATTAACTAAATAGTTGGTTTAAATAACTGTTTAATGAGCGAATAAGCGGTATCACCGGAGGGATATATGGCGAAAAAGAGTGATAAAACTACAGAGGATAAAATTCTGAATGCAGCTATAGATGAGTTCGCTGAGCTGGGTTATGCCGGGGCACGGGTGGACAGCATAGCGGAGAGAGGTAAAATAAATAAGGCGATGATCTATTACTATTTTAAGAGCAAAGAGAAGCTTTATGAAAGGGTGGTGACAGATATTACAACCGGGATCTTTGCCCAGATTAAGGAGGCGTCTGCTGAGGGGAATAAACCTATCGATCAATTTTACTCAATCATCGGAAGATATGTTGATATGCTGAACCGGATGGACAGAAGACTGATGAAAATTATGATGAGGGAGGTCGCAAGCGGAGGCGGATTCTTCAGAAAAATAGCGGTCCCGAACCTTGTTGAACCTGTAATTTCAATAGTTGAACCGATTTTTAAATCCGCAGTGGAAAAGGGGGAGATCCGTGACCTTAATCCATACATGACATTTCTTTATATTATAGGTGGAATTGTATTTTTAAACATTATGCAGATACCGCTCGAAGGCTCCTCTGTTGAGAACAGGATATTTAAGGATAATTTTTATGAAGAGTTCAGGGACAATATGTTTAGTTTGCTTAAAAATGGTATCGAAATGAAGGAGGGGATAAAATGAAACGAAATGTAAGAAATCATCCCTTTGTGACAGTTTTAATATACCCGATATTTTTATTATCAGTCTCATATCTTTATGCTGAACCCGCAGGTATCACTGTTGATGAAGCGGTTAAAATTGCTCTGGAGGGGAACCGTGATTATAAGATTGCGGAGTTCCGGGCTCGTGAGGCAGAAGAGAGGGTGAACGCGGTGTGGGGTCAGCTTATGCCTCTCTTTGAATCTGAGGCTTCTGTTGTGAAGCAGTACGGGGAGAACGGGTTTATGAGCCTTTCTGACGGTCAGACTGATATTAAATTTGTACAAATGAAGTTCGGGATTAATCCGGGTATCTTTTATAATTCATTGCAGGCTTCCAAAAAAACATACTCCGCATCTAAAGAGGATCTGCGGAGAATAAAGGGCGAAGTAGAGTTCAGCGTGATTAAAAGCTATTTCGATCTTATCCTGGCTGATGAGATTATAAGTCTACGGAAAGACTCAATGGATGTACTGAAGGCTAACCTGAAAGATGTGAAGAATATGTATGGCACAGGTGCTGTTCCAAAATTTGAAATGCTCCAGGCACAGGTGCAGATGATGAACCAGGAACCGGAACTCTTTAAGGCTGAGAGCGGAAGCCGGGTAGCCCTGGATATGTTTAATCATACTCTGGGAAGTGTGAGAAATTCTTATACTGTAAAAAGAGATGTGCTTGATGCTGAGGTCAAGCCTGTAATATGCGGCAATACTGATAAACAGATTGATATGCTCACGTCAGTCGCACTGAAGAACAGGCCGGAGGTGATCCAGCTGCAGAAGAAAATTGAAATAGCTGAACACGCGGAGAATGTTTATTCATCATATTACCTCTGGCCAACCTTTTCCGTGGGGGGCTATTACGGGATAACAAAACTTGATCCGAATAATATTGATATAGGTATAGCAGGTCCTTTAGCTCCAGACTTCTCCGGAATCTCGGGATCTGATGAGTGGCAGAATACATGGCAGGTAAAGGTTGCTGCCACTTACAGGTGGGGGGCTCTCTTCCCCACGGAGAGCGTAAGGGCTCAGAAACGTGAGGAGAGGCTGAAGATCAAAGAGGGGGAGCAGGAGCTTAACAGATTAAGAAGCGCGGTCTCTGTTGCTATAAACTCCGCTTATTCAAAACTTCTCACTGCCTATATGACAATTAACTCTCAGAAGGAAAATGTCAAAACAGCGGAGGAGGGGCTAAGAATTGCAAGGGAGAGCTACAGGGCAGGAGTGATTAAGAACTCGGAGCTTCTTTCTTCTGAACTCGCACTGACTGCGGCAAGGACATCATACATTAATGCGCTCTATTCATACTATGTTGCTCTCGCGGAGCTGAAGAAAGAGACAGGGATTGAAAACGAAAAGGTTATACTGGAGGAATGCAGATGAAAAATAAAAAGATAATACCGATCGCGGTTGTGATTATAGTTGTGACTGTGGTGACACTTTATTTTGAGGTGTTCAGGCATCTGGGGAAAGATGAAAATGTGATCAGCGGGAGCGGGACAATTGAGGTCACTGAAATTGAAATCAGTTCAAAGATTTCAGGGAGAGTGGCCGAAATTCCCCGTGACGAAGGTTCTGACGTGAAAAAAGGTGATCTGCTTGTGAAACTTCAGTACGATGAACTTTCTGCGCAGAGGGTTTCAGCCGTGGCGAATTTCAGGAACGCGGAGAAGAATTATAAGCGGATAAGTGATCTTTTTAGAACCGGATCTGTTTCACGCCGTGACCTCGACAATGCGGAGGCTGCATACAGGGTCGCGAAAGCAGCAATGGACAATGTCGATGCAGCAATTGATTATGCAGTAATATACTCTCCGATAGACGGAACTGTTCTTGATACAAACCTTGAACCGGGTGAAATGGCATTCCCCGGGACACCTGTGCTCACGGTTGCCGACCTCTCCAGGCCGTGGATGTATCTTTACGTTAACGGGAATAAACTCGGTTTTGTGAAGCTCGGGCAGAAGGTAAATATAATAATAGATTCATTCCCGGATAAAGTTTTTGAAGGAAGGGTTGTGTCAATATCCAACAAGGCTGAATTCACACCAAAGACAATACAGACAAAAGAGGAACGTGTAAAGCTTGTGTTCGCCGTGAAGGTTGCCATTGAAAATAAAGATATGATACTTAAACCGGGGATGCCTGCAGACGCCGATATCCTTTTGCAGGGGTACGGGAAGTGATTTCTGTAAACAGTCTTACAAAAAAATTCAGAGAGAATAGAGCTGTTGATTCCCTGAGTTTTGATGTGAGGGAGGGTGAAATTTTCGGTATCGTGGGGCCTGATGGGGCAGGGAAGAGTACTCTCCTCCGAATGATGGCGGGGATTATGATTCCTTCAGGGGGAAGTATACAGGTAAATGGAATGGATGTGGAGAAAAACAGGTTCAGGATAAAGGAGAGCCTTGCATACATGCCGCAGAGATTCGGTCTCTATGAAGACCTTACTGTTGAGGAGAATATACGATTTTTCGGGAGGCTCTTCGGTGTCTCCGGGAGGGAGATCGATGAGCGCACTCCCAAGCTCTATGAATTCAGCAGGCTGGGGCCGTTTAAGGAAAGGCTGGCAGGGAACCTCTCCGGAGGAATGAAGCAGAAACTCGGGCTTGCATGCTGCCTGATTCACAGCCCCGGGCTCATACTGCTTGATGAGCCGACAAACGGTGTTGACCCTGTGTCAAGGAGAGAGTTCTGGAAGATACTATATGATCTTCTGTCTGACGGAGTTACGATTGTAGTAAGCACTGCCTATCTTGATGAAGCAGAAAGATGCAACAGGGTAGCTCTTATGCATGAGGGGAGATTCATAAGACTTGGGACTCCTTCTGAGGTGAAGAGTTCTGTCCCCGGGGTATTGTTCGAAATTGAGACAGATGATATATGGAGAGCAGAGGATGCCCTGAACAGGAGCGGTGAGTTCAGCAATATTATCCGCGAAGGTAAAATGCTGAAGGTCTTTGTGCAGAATAGAAAGGGTGATACTGAAAGAATCAGAAGCATTCTTGCAAAAAATAAAACGGGAAAATTTTCCCTGAAGGAAAAGGTACCGAACCTGGAAAATTGCTTCATGGAGATAGTCCTGAAAGGGGGGAGTGATGGGAGCGCGTAATTCAATTATCCGGCTTCTCGCGATAGCTGACAAGGAGTGGCTCCAGATCCGCAGGGACAGGAGGAGCCTGATACTATCACTTATAGCTCCGCTTATACTCATATTGATTTTCGGATTTGCGCTCACCATGGATGTGAAACATGTGAAGACCCTGATTTATGACCAGAGCAGAACTGCCGTATCCAGGGCTTTCATTGAGGGATTCAGCCATACTGAGTATATAGACATTGTATCATATGTTGAAAACTATGATACAATCGACAGGTATATAGATTCCGGGATGTGCACAATGGCAATAGTTATACCTGTTGATTTCGAAAAAAATATTAAAGTCGGTAAAAGTACATCTGTTCAGCTGATTGTTGACGGATCAGATTCAACATCAGCTACTGTCGCTACAGGTTATATGAAAGCTATTACCGCATCATATAACATCGGGATGAAAATGTCAGCGTTTAAAAAGGCCGGATTTCCCGAGATAACACCACCGGTTGATATCAGGAGCAGGATCTGGTATAACCCTGAACTTGAAAGCAGTAACTTCATTATTCCGGGTCTTATTGTTATTATTCTCGCTATAATTTCAGCCCTGATCGCGTCGTTGACAATTTCACGCGAGTGGGAGAGGGGAACCATGGAGACTCTTATCACAACACCTGTCAGGGGATGGGAACTGATATTCGGAAAACTTGTCCCTTATTTATTTATAGGATTATTTGATGTAATGATCACGGTTTGTGCGGGGTACTTTGTCTTTAAAGTCCCGATGAGGGGGAGCTTTATCGAGTTCTATTTGCTTGCCCTGCTTTTCCTCGCAGGTACATCGGGTCTTGGCATGCTTATTTCAGCTGCTACACGGGTACAGGTGCTTTCTGTTCAGTTTGCCATGGTAGCCACGTACCTGCCTTCATTCATACTCTCGGGATTCGTTTTTCCTATTAATAATATGCCTCTGCTGGTGCAGGGCATAACTTACATTGTTCCCGCAAGGTATCTCATTGTCATTGTGAAAGGGATCGCGCTGAAAGGGATAGGTACAACGATTCTATGGGTACAGATAGTTTTTCTGTTTATCTATGCTGTTGCAGTATTGACAATCGCTGTTAAAAAGATGTCTCTAACACTGCCGGATAATTGAGGAAATGCCATGAGAAAGAAAATCATGAGATTTAATATATTAAAAAGCTTCATTGTAAAGGAGTTCAGACAGATCCTCCGTGACGCAAAGATGAAGATGATGCTCTTTGGTGCTCCGGTTCTTATGCTGGTTATTTTTGGTTATGCGGTTAATACAGATGTTGTGAGTATCAGAATGGCGGTACTTGACAGAAGCAGAAGTTTTGAAAGCAGGTCATTCGTAGAGAAGTTTACAGCAAGCGGATATTTTTTTTATAATGCGTCAGTTGAGTCCCCGGATAAAGGAACTGAACTACTGGATATGGGGGATGTCGATTTTTTGCTGAACATTCCGTATGATTTTTCAGAAAACCTTAAGAGTGGCAAACAGGCAGAGGTCCAGATCCTTATCGACGGGAGCGATTCAAGCAGGTCATCAGTTATACTTGCCTATATCAATCAGATTACTAATGATTATTCCGGCAGATTTCTTGAAAAAAAAGTAATGGTTACAATGAGGAATCGTGGTTCCGGAACAGCAAATTTCGCAGGCGGAGTTGAGTTGAAGGAGCGGACTCTTTTTAATCCGGAGCTTAAAAGCAGGAATTTTTTTCTTCCCGGGGTACTTGGCCTGCTTGTAGCGCTCATAACGATCATGATGACATCAATGTCTGTGGTGAAGGAGAGGGAGAGCGGGACTATCGAACAGATTATTGTCTCCCCCATCAGACCGGTTGAGTTTGTGGCAGGGAAAACTCTTCCATTTGCTATTGTGGGGTTTGTAGATATAGTAATTATAACTCTTATTGTCATACTATGGTTCAAAGTGCCGTTTAACGGCAGTTTTGTTCTGTTATTGCTGTGTGGTCTCTTTTACATTATATGCACGCTCGGGGTAGGGCTTTATATATCAACAATTTCACAGACACAGCAGCAGGCCATGCTCTCTACTTTTCTTTTCTTTATACCATCAATCATTCTATCAGGTTTTATATTTCCTATATATGCAATGCCGTTATTTTTTAGAATAATTACTTTCGCTAATCCTATGAGATATTTTATTTCAGTTATAAGGGCGATATTCCTTAAAGGTGTCGGGATGACAATGCTCTGGGAAAATATCCTGGCCCTTGCGATTCTTTCAGCGATATTGCTTTCACTTAGTGTGAGAAGAGTTAACAGGAGGTTTGAGTAATGGAACAGTCAGTTGAAGTTAACGGGCTCACAAAAAGGTTCGGTGATTTTACAGCTGTTAATGATATAAGCTTTTCGGTGAGTAAAGGTGAGATCTTCGGATTCCTGGGGCCCAATGGTGCGGGGAAGAGCACAACGATACGGATGCTCTGCGGGATAATTACACCTACTGATGGGAGTGGAACCGTTGCAGGGCATGATATTGTTACTGAACAGAACAGGATTAAACATTCAATAGGGTACATGTCGCAGAAATTTTCTCTTTATAATGAGCTTACTGTGACCGAGAACCTTGAGTTTTTCGGCAGCATATACGGTCTTTCCGATAACCATCTGAAAGAGCGGATTGCGTACGTTCTTGATATGGCCGGGATAGGTAAGAGAAAGGGGGAGAGAGTAAGTTCTCTTCCGGGGGGAATAAAACAGAGGCTTGCGCTTGGGAGCGCTATTATCCATGACCCCTCTATACTATTTCTGGACGAACCGACATCCGGGGTTGATCCGCTCATGAGGAGAAATTTCTGGGAACTTATATACGATTTTTCACGGCGTGGTAAAACAATTTTTGTTACCACGCATTACATGGATGAAGCTGAACACTGCGGACGGATGGCCCTCATAATAGCAGGGAAAATTATCGCATACGGCTCGCCCGGAAAACTGAAGGATGAACTACACCATGACGTGTATACTCTTAAGGTGGATAATTTTATAAGGGTATTTGATGCCGTGTCGGATCTTCCTTTTATTGATGAGGCTGCAATCTTCGGGAGTGACATACATCTGTTATGCGGAAAGGGCTTCGGGATGAGAAGGGAGCTTTCCCGTGTCCTGAAATCCGGGGGTGTGACCGGATTCAGGATTGAGAAGATTTCCCCGACTCTTGAGGATGTGTTTGTCACTCATGCAAGGAGGCTCGGGGTATAAAGTTCTTCTGCTCAAGTATCTTTTTCCCCTGTGTCTTGAGTATGAAGAATGTGAAGAGAGCAGATAGCAGGTCTGCAGTGGGGATGGCTGCCCATACACCGGTGAGGCCGAAAATCACTGGGAGAAACATCAGTGCCGGGATAAGGAATATCACCTGCCTGGAGAGAGTAAGTATTACGGATATTTTTGCCTTCCCTATGGACTGGAACAGGTTTGAGGTTACAATCTGAAATCCCGCAAGGGGAAACATTACCATTATTATCTGCATTCCGGTAACAGAGAGAGCAATAAGTTCACTGTTATCAGTGAACGCCATTGCGATCTGCCTGGGCAGAAATTCTCCCAGGAGAAAACCGGTTGTTGATACAACTGTTGCGATAATCACTGTGTATCTGAAAACAAGCTTAACTCTGTCAAAATGCATAGCCCCGAAGTTATATCCTGCAATTGGCTGCATCCCCTGGGTAAGCCCCAGTATTACCATAACGATAAACATAAATATGGAGTTTATTATGCCATAAGCCCCGACAGCGTAATCTCCGCCGTAAGTCACCAGTTTACGGTTGATTATGATAACTATAAGGCATACGCACACATTAATAATAAAGGGGGACATGCCTATGGAAAAGATATCGCGTATAATGTCTTTCCTTAGCGTAAACCTCTCTTTTTTGAAATGGAGAAAACTGCTTTTTTTCATGAAGTGAACGACAACCATGAGCAGTCCTGTTGTCTGTGCCAGGACAGTTGCAAGTGAGGCCCCCCTTATACCGAGTTTCAGAACAAATATAAAGAGCGGGGCAAGGATGATGTTGATCCCCACAGTGGCCAGGGTTATATTCATCGCTTTGCGCGGATACCCCGAGGCCCTCATCACGTGATTAAGGCCCATGTAGGAGTGTATGCAAACATTACCTATAAGTATCAGCTGCATGAATTCCTTCGCGTAAAGGAGCGTGGCATTACTTGCACCAAACATGTATAAAACCTCGTCAAGGAAAACCAGCATTATTACTGAATAGGGTATGCTGAGAAGGAGGTTGAGTATTACCGTGTTGCCCAGGATCATGGCAGCCTCATCCTCCCGTTTTTCGCCAAGCCTTATCGAAACCAGGGTTGCAGCTCCCGCACCGACAAGAGCCCCAAGAGCAATCCCCAGGTTCATAAGCGGGAGGGTAAGAGCAAGGCCTGAAATCGCCAGTGCTCCAACTCCGTGGCCTATAAAAATTCTGTCTATTATATTGTAGAGTGACATTGCTGTCATGGCCACAATCGCGGGGAGAGAGTATTCAAGGAGGAGTTTCCCGATATTTTCGTGACCAAGGGTGTGTGGAGATCTCTTCTGGTTCATGTAGTTACCTGTATCTGACAAGAATCTGTAAGGTTTACTATAGAGCAAACCTTTTTTAATATTTAAGATTAAATTAAATTAACATTTCATGAATAGTTATACTGAATTTTGACGGAGCCTGTTCATTATCCTGTCAATCCTCTCCATAAGTCTTTCGTAATGTGTCCCCTTCCAGTAAACTCTACCGCATGATGAACAGCGGAAATATTCATGACGCCATTCAAGGACGGCGGAGGGGATTAAATTTTTGATTTTATCAAAAGCAGGCGAACCGGGTGCGATCTTTGTTATCAGCCCGTTGCATTCAATACAACGTGTAAAAGGAGTAATAAAGTTCTGAAGCTGGAGTCGTTGTATAACTTCTATAATCTGCTCTTCGGGATCGCGGCTGCGGATAATTATTCCACGGGTTACAATCCTTCTCATCAGGAGCTGCCTGTCACACGTGAGGAGTATACGGTTTTCTTTCTCTGATATTCCAGCAAGAAGGTCATCGTCACGCTGGTCTTCGTAATCAGTATCAAAGCCCAGGAGCCTCATCCTCCGGGCAAGCTTGCGGAGGTGAACATCGAGTATAAACTTTGTATCACGGAGAGGAGATGGACGCAGCCCTGTTACTCCGGATATATCAAAAGATTCAAAAACAGGATATACACTGATTTGATCTCCGTCACGGACTATATACTTGAAGTCAACAGATGTCCCGTTAACCAGTATGAGATCCACCTCAACGTGGGGGACTCCTATGCTTTCTATAAGATCCTTAATGGAACGCCTGCCGGAGAAGGTGAATGGTATATCCATTTTTTTTATGTCGGCAGGGAGGAAGTCATTAAGCTCTTCATAAAATCGTATCGTAATATTGTACATTCAGTTTTAAACCATTTAAAGTTATTATATCATCAAAATGGATAATAGCAAACACATTAACTATACCGTTTTTTAAAAAAAAGACTTTATAAAAGAAACGGGAAGTGATTTTATGTATTATTAAATTGATTTAAATTTAATATTATATTATGAATATTTCGACAGGAGTCACGGGAAAATTATGCATACATTTAAAGAATTCAGGCTCGGCTATATTATTGCTTTTTCTTTCATTTCAATTTTCCTTACGGGGATAATTTCGGGTTGCAAAACTACCGGTGAAACAAACGGCAGATTGCAGGTGTGTGATATAGATAGTAAGTCAAAATGTTCAGGTGAATGTATTGATGGCTATGAAACGAAGTATTACTTTGACAGCAGGAATATTCAGACTGCCAGGGATGAAGCTGACAGAAGAATAGCTTTTCTTAAAAAACAGGGCCTTGGTGATCTTGATGATTTTCCTGAAATTCTGAATAATGAAAAGAAGAATGCCGCTTTTGCAAAATACTCTCCTCCCGAATGTAAAGGGTGCAAACCGAAATTCATTCTTAAAGGGAAAGAAACAACATGCGAGGAGTTCTATCAGTATATTGAAACCCTGAATCAGAGATGTGAAGGGTGCATTGAAATTGTTTATGATAAAATAAGAAAAAACTAGTTTTCATTACTCTCAGTATTCCCCATATGATGTGGTTTCTCGTCCCTCTGCCCTGGTAAAAAGCGGACGATTCCATTGCGGATCTCCTGTGTTTTTTATTTCTGTTTCGCTTCATCCCATGGCCCTCTTCTTAAGACCAGCTTCAGGGATATAATTCCGGCAGTGATATAGCATATAACAGCAATTAACAGAACAAACCTGTATCCATAAATTATAGCGAATATCGCAGCCGTGATAATGCTTATAACAGAGAAGAACCCGTTGACTCCCCATGCGATGGGGAGGGACGAACCATCTCTATCCTCCAATAACGATAATCCCTTTGGAAAAGGCATTCCCATGAAAAAAGCGGGAGGGGCAATGAAAATTACCACGAGCATAATTTTCAGGTGAAGCTGGTAATGAATACAAAACGAAAAAAGTTTATCCAAAAAAAAGGAGTATAAAAGAATTATTCCGCATATAATTATAACTGTTTTCATTACCCCTCCTTCTGTATTGAATATTCTGTCCGAAAAGAAACTTCCAATCCCGCTAAAAAAAAGGAGTGATGATATGATCACGCTTAAGGATAAAACAGGGCTACCTAGAAAAAGTATCATCTTCTGGATAAGGGGCATCTCTATAAAGAAAAAGCCTGCTGCGATAAGTGAAAAATATGGTATGATCCATCCGCTCTGAACCTCTCCTCTCTTTCCGAGTTTAAATACCGGTAATAATATTGAAATAAAGCTTATAACTGTGACAGGAATTAGTATTATTATTAATAGAAGATAACCCCACTCTGTAACAGGTATCTGCCCAGGCCCGAATTTTATAATATATTTTAAAAATGCCGGTTTAAAAAAATTATAAAAGTATGGCCTGTTATCCTCCGGCGCGGATATATCTGACTCAAAGGATTCAATAAAATTTTCGGATTTAGATGAAAGGAGTTCCGCAAATAATTCACCAAGAGGCGTGCCTCTCTCTCTGATAAAATATTCCGTTTCACCCTGCTTAATACCGGGATAGTAAAGAATCTCGAACAGCCTCCCGTTACAGAATCGCTTAACTCTTGTTATATCATCACCGGTAAATGGAGTTTTAGAGATAAGAATTGTAACTGTCTGAAGTGAACGTACTGCAATAATTCTTCCCTCGACATTTGATACGTTAATTTTTTTGAGAAATGTTACTGCCATATTAAATATTTTAAGTGAGTCGCGAGGTGGAGTTGTAATCCATCTCGTTACAGATAGAATTCCCCTGGGAGATAAACGTTGGTAGAAATCACTGAAAGATTCAATTGTGTAGAGATAACTTTCATTTAATGCATAGACTCCTGATGCTGCCGAGTTGAAGGCATCTAACATCGGTATGTCGATAAGGTCATACTCTTGTTTGCTTTTCCTTGCGAAGCTTCGCCCCTCTTCATTATAGATAGTGACGTTTTTTCTGAGAAATATTCCTCCGGAGTAGTTTGCATTATTCATCTTCATCATGGCAATAACTCTGCTGTTAATTTCAACAGCATCAATTTTATTGAAACCGGCAATAATTGCTTTCAGCAGAGGTTCACCACCTCCGGCTCCGATAATGAGGACTCTCTCGCCGTTTGCTCTGCTCTTTAGATAATATGGGAGCCACGAAGCGAGATACCTGATGTAGTTGACGCTGCTGAGATCGCCGTTGAAGGGACTTACCGGCTCCGGAGAATCTCCATCAAAAAATATTACTCTCTGGACAGGCACCTGATGAGGTGAAGCAAGGCTTAGGCCGGCTGTGGTGCGTAAGCCCTCAGCCTCAAGAACCTGTACAACGGAGAGTGGGGAGTATCCCTCATAAATGATCTTTGCGCCGGGGAGATTAAGTGCTCCTGAAACGGGCTTGTACTGAGAGACTTTCCTGAACTCCTGCTTTGAAGAAAGAATGACCGATGAAGTTGCAATGAAACATGCCGCTATCATGGCAGGGATGAAATATTTCTTCCCGGAGGTGAATGAAATAATTAATAAAGGAATGAGAGAAATGAGTATCATAACATCCATTATGCGGTAGGGGTGTTCATGATATGAAAATAAAATGGAGATCGCCGCACCGGCTGCGGAGCCGATGAGGTTAACAGCATAAGCAGCTGAGGGCGGATTTTTCATAAATAGTATGCATATTACACATGAGCCGGCAAAAAACGGGAGGCACATCAACAGGAAGTATATGGTGATATAAAATATCTGTTTTATACTGAAGCTCAATTCGTATGGATTTAATGGAAGCGCAGTGGAGATAATAAATCCGGAAACCATAAAAAGCGGGAAAAATAGTGAAAGGGCCATGAGAACAGATGAATATTTTTTTACAATAAATCTTCTTAGAAGTGTTACTGCAGTACCACTGGCGCCGAATCCGAGAAGGGCCATTGTAATGATCACTGATGAGAGGTTATGCCACTGGGCAAAGGAAAAGACCCTTGTGAATGTTATCTCATATCCAAGAAGTGCAACCGATGTGAAAAAAATCATCCCGTATGTCATGGCAGTGAATCCGCGATTTTATTCGGAAGAACGGAGAAGCGGGACAAAACGCACCTCTGTAATTACATCAGTCGTAATTTTCCCTGACTGTGATTTTTTCACAAGAAGAAGGTGCTGAACCTTGAATGGCGGCCCCACGGGGATACACATCCTCCCTCCATTCTTCAGCTGGTTTATAAGGGGTGGAGGGATAAACTCGGACGCGCATGTCACTATGATTGCATCGTAAGGAGCGTGCTTATCCCATCCGTAATAACCGTCACTCTTTAATGTCCTGACATTACTACAGCCGGTACGCCGGAGCACTTTTGATGATATGTCTCTAAGTTCCTCAATTATTTCAACGCTGTAGACCTCCTTCACAATACGTGAAAGTACAGCTGCCTGGTAGCCTGAACCTGTTCCAACTTCCAGTACTTTTGACTTTTTATTAACATCAAGAAGTTCAGTCATCAGGGCAACAATATAAGGTTGAGAAATCGTCTGCCCGAATCCGATTGGGAGGGGATGGTCTATATATGAGTCCTCTTTATATTCATCGGGAACGAATTCATGACGGGGAATGGTTCTCATCGCTGCAAGGACACTCCTGTCAGTGATCCCCCTTGATTCAAGCTGTAATGAAACCATAAGGTTTCGCTGAGATGTATATTTGTCTGTATGCCTTGCGTCATTTGCCAGAAGGCTGTAAGTATCATCAATTTTTTCAGCGGGAGGTGGAGGTGGACCGCATCCTGAAAAGATAAATGTTATCCAGAGGCAGAGTGGCAGTTTTATCAAATGTAATGGTTTCATTGTATTACCTGATATTTTCTAAAATAGTAATGATTTAGGAGGGGAGCAACTTAAAGAAGATATATTTTTACAGATTATACTCCGGATATAGCTATATTCAGTATAAATATTATTTGCGGATTTCTTGGATTTTGAAAGGAGCAGGTGTTATTTTTATGATGGGAGAATCTGGCATACTTAATTGTAAAGAGTAATTCATTTACGGAGAACCGGAATTTAATGAATATAAAATCGATGAGAAAATCAATAAGCGTCAAGGTGACAATCCTTTATGTATCTCTTGCTATTATAAATATGTCATTTTTTACAATAATTATATATGAAAATCAGATAGACCTGATCACCGAAAATACCAAGTACAGGGTAACTGAACTGACAGATTCGCTCATCAACAGCCTGGGAAAATTTAACACAGGTTTTTCCTTCTCCGGGAGAGAAAATCTTAAAAGGGAAGATGTTGCAGCGGAGGTTGCTTCAATAATTAATAAGATTACTAATGAGTTCTGCATTTTCTCTGAAGACGGGAAGATTATATACCGTTCATCAGATTTAATTAATATAAACCGGGCAGATATTCTTAACGGGCTCAGGGCTGTTACAAACAGGGATTTTACCGGTAAGCGATTCTACTCAAAAGTTGATGATGAAAAATTTGAAATATCATTTTATATCCCATTTTCAGTACAGACTATGGAAAGGTCGATACTTTTTTTGAAATTCAGCCTGAATGAAATTAATGACAGGCTTTCCCAGCTATACAGAATTATTACTCTTATAATTATTGCTATTGCGCTCTTTCATGTCCTCTTTGCTATCCTTCTTTTCAGAATGTTTGTGCACCCGATTACGTTGCTTCATCAGAAGAGCCTTGAGATAGAACATGGAAATTTATCGGCACGAGTCGAGCTTGACAGGGATGATGAGATTGGAGATTTGGCCTCAGCGTTCAACAGTATGGCGGACGCTGTGCAGGAAAAAATAGTGACACTTGAATACCACCATGAACTGATGGAACAGGAACTTGAGATGGCATCGAAGGTGCAGGAGGTTATATTCCCCCATATAACAAATAACAACAGGTTCAACTTTTCGATCTTCAGCCGGGCCGCGGAGAAGGTAAGCGGAGATTACTACGATATATTTGATCTCGGGAATTCTACATTCGGATTTCTCCTTGTTGATGTTCAGGGCCATGGAGTTCCGGCAGCAATGATAACAATGATTATAAAGGAGAAGTTCCGGCAGAATACTTCACTATTCAGCGATCCCGCAGATCTCTTCAGGTATATAAATGATGAAATTATAACATTACTTTCCAGGGTCGAGAGGGATTCAGCTTTATATTTTACTGCTTTTTACATGGTAATTGATGGTGATAATAATCTCTACTCGGTTGACGCGGGGCATCTCCGTCCGTTCCTCGTAAGAAAAAATAAAAACGAAGTGATCCTTCTGAAGAGTGGCGGGATACCGCTTGGTATTTCTGATGAGATGAATGATCTCTATGTCACAAGCAAAGACAGTATTGATCCCGGAGATAAGATTATTCTTTTTACGGATGGCATTATTGAAGCGAGAAATTCTGACGGGAAAGAGTTCGGAATGGACGGTCTTATCGCGAGCATAAAGTCAGGCTATATGGATAGCGGTGATGAACT
>CAZVFJ010000030.1:0-20667 GCA_964625825.1 uncultured Leptospirales bacterium
TTTATTGGTGGTTCGGGGAGTTTTCAGCATTATCCATATTATCTATTTGCTAACGAAGGTACTATGGAGGGGAACACTTCTGTCAAAGATAAAATTCTCCTTATAGCCGCCTATTCTGCCACAGGAATCGCAACAGATGAAAAAAAATCTCCATATGGTGTTACCTTCGGAATCGAGCATCACGCAAATGCACTTAACACCATTCTTAATCAGGATTTCCTTTACAAGCTCACAGATTATCAGAATCTTATTATAATGCTGATTATAGCCGTTTTACTTGGTTTTATAATTCCAAAGCTCTCTATAGTCATTTCACTTGTTGTGACTTCACTTTTTATAATCTCATACGCTGTTATCGCATATATACTCTTTGATATGTCGAGCATAATAACCGCCATGTCAACCCCGCTTATTCAGATTGCGATCACATACTCAATGCTTGTTACATACAGAGTTGTTAATGAACAGCAGGAGAAAAAATATATCAGACAGACGTTCTCCAAGTTTGTATCAAAATCTGTTGTTGATGAACTGTTGAAAGACCCGAGTAAAGTGAAACTTGGCGGTGATAAAAAGATACTTACCGTTCTCTTCTCCGACATACGAGGATTTACTTCTATTTCAGAAAAACTGACTCCTGAAGAACTTGTTGAACACCTTAACATATACCTGCAGAGTATGACTGATATAGTAATAAAATACGATGGAACTCTGGACAAGTATATAGGAGATGCAATTATGGCCTTCTGGGGTGCTCCCATTGAAATGGAGGATCACGCACTGAAAGCTTGTAAAGCAGCTCTTGAGATGATGGAAGCATTGAAAGTCATGAACCGGAAGTGGGAAAAAGAGGGAAAGCCCATCCTTGATATTGGAATTGGAATAAACACAGGGGACATGGTCGTTGGAAACATGGGCTCATCTTCCAGGATGGATTACACTCTTATGGGCGATAATGTAAATCTCGGTTCGAGGTTGGAGGGGACAAATAAAATTTATAAAACAAATATAATTATCAGCGATTTTAGTTATCAGTATATTAAAGATGATGTTATTGTGAGAGAATTAGATCTTATCAGGGTTAAGGGAAAGGGTCTCCCTGTTAAGATTTATGAATTAATTGATATTAAATAACTTTTGACCGTGGTATTGTATATTTAAGCTACTTTTAGCATTGAATATACAATACCACAATTCAATTTTCATAAACCTTTTTTAGAAACACATATAATCATTACTCTTCTTTTCGTTAATCTTTATACAGGGCGATATCAAATTTCCAAAAATAAGAAGAGGTACCTTAATATTACTATTACCGTTATTAATATTAAGGTTAACGGGGATAGTTAATCCTTCATTTTCAATATATTTTCCATACGCGCTGAAATTGCATTTATTTCCTGACATAACGAAGTTTCTTATGTAGTATTCATTTGATGACTGGTTAAAACTGAAAGTCAGGTTGTTAAAAGTAAGAGGCTCGGGCAATGATTCTGAATAGCCATTCTGTTTAACAAAAATGCTGATCTTTTTCTGTTTATCCGTATTAGATATATATCCATCTTTTATACTGAAATTAATTGCGGCTCTGCCATTCTCAACGATCTGCCCTACCCTAAACGCGTTGGTTTCAAATCGAAAATCAGATGACATTATTCCGCCCGCCTGTATCTCAGAGTCTGCATTAACGGCAATCTGAGAAAGGTTAAGATCTTTAACTCCCCCTTCAATTTTAATAAAAGGATATTCCTGTTTTAATGCCGCATATGCATTAAAGTTAAAAATCCCTTCATAGCCCTCAAGGGTAAATTTTTCTGTTTTTAAACTCCCCTTCTCCAGGTTCAGCTCAAGATTAAAATTTTCAAGTGCGGCATTGTGCAATATAAGGAGTTTGTCTGCAATGATCTTAATTCTTAAATCGTTATTATTAATAAAGATCCCTTCTGGCTCTTTCAGAAAATTTTTCTGTTCATCAAAATTCTGAAACATATCTACATATGCCATATTATAGATAGCATTTATACCGGCCGATACAGTATCTCCAATCAATGGGAGATCAATATTTTTAGATCTAATCTCAAGTTGATTTTTTGATTTAAAAGGATTCCATTCAGAAATAATCCCGGTATATGACAAATCCAGGTCGGTATTACCAGTTTCCATTTTTGTTTTAAGAAGGAACCTGTTTTTATCAGCTGTAACTATAGCATTACAATTTTTGATATCAGGCACATCACCTTTTACATTTTCAGAAGGTATAACATTTAAATTTTGCAGTTTCATTTCCAGAGCGATATCATCCGGTTTCACTTCTTTAAGATTATAACGTATATTTCCTTGAAACGAAAGTTCACCATTATAAGTGCGATTATTTAACGGGGTAAATACATCTGAAAGGTCGGAAAGTTTTATTTTATTGGATTCTAACGCAACTGCAAAATACTCATTTTGAAGATAATCTGATTTTAATGATATATTGATGATTCCATTATTAAACGTCAAACTATTGATTATAATCTGCTCCATTGATGAAAGAGCGGATAGATTTAAATCAATTTCAATATCTTCGTTTTTTATTATATATCCTGAATTACTATCTTTGTTTTGGACAAATAAATTATCTCCATCAATCCCGGTTATAATGTATATTTTCCCGTCACCTGCTATGATTCGTAAATTACCGGAGAGATTTCCTGAAAAAAATAGCGGGCTTTTATAATTTTCACATAGAAAATTATTTATAATAGAAAAATCAATATTTTTAAATTTAAATTTATTTTCTGATTTCGATTCTGTGAAATAAACTGAACCTTCAGCATCAAATCCGGAACTCATCCAGCCTGATAAATTATTGTTAACTAATTTACCATCCAGGTTATATTCAAGTCTCTTCCCATTATAATAAACACTTATATCTACATCATAAAAATCGACTGAAGTTTTTGATTTTTTAAAGACTTCTTTGTAAAAGAGCTTAGAATTATTAAGCTTAATCGAAAATCTTCTTGTAATAAAATGGCTAATCTTATCATTTTTTATCCCGGAAAAAATATCACTTATAAAGGTATCATAATATGATTTTCCATAATTTTTAATGATATTAATTTCAGGCTTGTACATTGTAACTTCTGAAAAAATAATTTTATCACTTAACAGACTGATAAGGGATGTATCAATTACAACTTCTCTGCACTTAATCAGATTGACATTATCATTAAAGTCTGTTGTATTTGACAAATAAAAGTTCTGGAGAACTATATCTCCATTATATTTAAAAATCAGTGAATCAAATTTTATTGATTTACCAAAAGAATCCTTGAAGTTTTCCTTTATTGATTCTGCGAGTTCGTTCCCGGGATACATAAAATTTATTGCGATATTTATAATGCTCAGACTGAGCAATATAATAAAAAAGAAAATGCCGACAGCAATGATTATTTTTTTGTTGTTGTTCATAAATATTTTTATTTATTTAAAACAATGAGGAAATCTGTTTTACAGAATTTTTTTAAAATCTAAATATTGTTAAAAATGAGTCAAGCATTTAACATCTATAGTATGAATTTAATCTATAATAAATGAATCTCCATCCGGAGGATAATTATATGGATGACAAAATGTATGTTCAGAAACTACTTGAGTCAAATGAACAGTTTACTATTGACAAAAAGAGGAATATTGATTTAAAGGAGGATTTTATCCCCTTTGAAGGATCTCCTAAAAAGCACCCGTCAAATGATAATATTCTCATGCTGATTACAAATCCTTTTGAAGAAAATAAAAAGTTTTATGAATTCTACATGGACACTATTTCAGCCATAGAAGAAATCGGTACAATTTCATCAGAAGATTTTAAAAGTGCATATCAGATAAGAATATGGGTCAGAAAAGGGACAATGGCAATTAAATCTGAAACGTTTATTGTCTAATGACCGGATATTTATTTCTTGACGACACTTTTATTTTTATAGGTTAATTTAATACCGGAGTAACCAGTGTTTTCTAAATATCTTTTATATATAATACAAAAATGCAGAATTTAAGATATCATTCTATCAATATCATTGCAGTTGCAATATTTTCATTTGTTTGTGCATTAACTATCAATCAGATTGTTAAAAATAATTTAACCGTTTACCCTTCTGGAACAAAAAAATCCAGATTAGCGGCACAGACAGGTATAAAAAAAATCGATGTGGATCTAGGCAAAATACTCGAATCAGGATTTTTCAGGGTCTCCTCCATTGCTGATGATGCATCTTCGGGCAGTGATATCGCAGCATCTGATATGACTGAACTTAAACTCATTGGCACAATAACCGGCCCGCAAAGCATAGCAAGAGCATTGATTTTAAAAAAGGGTGAAAAACAGGCTCAAATATTCAGATTATGGAAGGATGTATACGGTTATACCCTTGTTGGAATCGGATCATCAAAGATCTATCTTAAACGTGATAAGTCAACCTACACGCTTGATTTATTTGAGAAGAAGGAGCTTCCTGCCCCCCATACAATCAATCCTGTAAATGATATCAGGGGAAATGTTAAAAAAAGTATAAGCCGCGCAGAATTCCAGCAGAAGATGCTCAATAATATTGATACTGCTATGCAGGGCATTAAGGCCGGCCCCCACAGGGTAAATGGCCAGATCGATGGATTTCAACTCATAAGGATCAGGCCATATAATGTCCTTTATGACTACGGGCTGAGAAGTGGCGATATTATTAAAAGAATCAATGGTAAGATGATAGACAGCACTGAAAAACTTTATAACATGTGGCAGGGATTTAAAAATGAATCCAGGCTACTCTTTGATATAGAACGTAATGGAAAAATTATTACACTTGATGTAAATATTACTGATTGACGGGATATGTAATCATGATTATGAAAAAAACCGCAATTCTTTTTATAGCGACCTTAATTCTTTCCGGGAGTATATTAACAGATAGCAGCACATTGTATGCGGAGAAAAAGTCAAAAGATAATACTTTTGCCCTTAATTTTAATGACGTCGACATATCCGAATTCCTCAATGTCATGAGTCAGCTTTTAGATAAAAATATTATTTTAAGCGATAAAGTTAAGGGAAAAATTTCAATAAGCTCCGCCAGAAAAGTACCTGTTTCAGAAGCTTTTGATCTTATGAGATCAATTCTCGAAATTAAAGGGTTTGCTGTAATTGAAACAGCAAATCTTATTAAAATAGTCCCCGTTAAAGATGCTGTACAAAAAAATATTGAAGTCATAATTGATGGTGATAAAGTTAATCTTGAAGAAGAGAATGCAGTGACCTATCTTCTTGAAATATCAAATGCTGACGCGAATGATATAGCTGCTGTGCTTAAAACTCTCAAATCACCAGATGCTGATGTCGTTGTATTCAAAACATTAAACATGCTGATATTCAGCGGTAACGGAAGTGAGATCAATGGTCTTGTCAAGATTGCCCGAACTCTTGACCGGAAACCTTCTGATGCCGAAGCATCCGGTAAGGATTTCATCGACGAGGGAGCAAACATTCATGTAATTCACCTCGAAAATGCGGATGCGACGAATATGGCTGAAGTCCTTTCAAGAATTCCATTTTCGCAATATGCGGTGATAAACACTCAGCCGATTTCAGCGAAAAAGGCGGATCTGAAAACAAAAGGAGAGGCAACACAGGCCGAACAAAAGCCGAAGCTTTCAATAGTCCCGAACAAAGAGACAAATTCTCTCATAATAAATGCTTCCGCAGATGAATTCAGAGAGATAAATAATATTATCAGGCAACTTGATATTGTCAGGCCGCAGGTTTTAATTGAAGCAATAGTAGTTGAGGTTGATGCATCATCAAGCTGGGGACTTGGCATCAATTGGGACATGGGGGGCAAAAGCGGAACAAATATGTTCGGTGGTTCTTCCGGTATGGGAGGAGTACCGAGCTTCTCCAATCCGACAGGATTGACGGACAAAAACCTCGCAGTTCCGGTTACTGCTAATACTTTTACCATGGGTTATGTACGTGATGCATCAATTCTCGGATTTGTCCTTTTAAACGCGACAGGTCGGGAACAGTCGATAAATGTCCTCTCCACCCCGCATATTCTCACTATTGACAACCAGGAGGCGGAGATAAAGAGATAGCAATTACTACTAATACGCGTGTTACAGAAAGCGACACGATGTATTATACTTATGAATATAAACCTGTCGGACTAAAGCTCAAGATAACACCGCATATTACAAAGGGTGAAAGAATAACAATGGATTTTTTCCTTGAAGCTAACTCAGTTCTTGACCAGACAACAACAACAACAACAAAACCCCCGGATCTTGGGAAAAGAGATATGAAAACTAAAATTTCAGTGAATGACGGCATGACTGTTGTTGTAGGAGGACTCATCAGAAGTTCCAAAAATGAAACTGAATACAAGGTACCGATTCTTGGGGATATACCGCTCCTTGGATGGTTCTTTAAAAATAAAAGTAAAGAAGATGAAAAGACAAATCTACTTGTATTCATTACTCCAAGAATTGTTACCGATCCGGAAAAGATAAAGAAGATTACAGAGGAAAAAGAGCAGGCTATTAAAAAAATTCAGGAAGAGAAGAAAAACTGAGTCTGATATGGGTTCACTTAAAAAAAAACAAATAGGTAAAATCCTTATTGATACAGGGAAGATAACCCCTGAACAGCTTCAGGAAGCTCTGCTTCAGCAGCAAGGTAACGATCTGAAACTGGGTCAGATAATCATTAAAAAAGGGCTCCTTTTTGAAAACGATATACTTGAAGCTCTTGCAATCCAGTTTAAAACTGATTTCAAACCATATCTAGATTTTTTTGACGAAGAGCAGATTTTCAAGAAGGTACCGGCCGGTTTTTTAAAAAATAATTTAATTGTCCCATATAAGGTAGTAAAGAAAAAGGTATTCATTGCCTGTTCGGATCTTCTCAGGATCCAGCCTATAGACGATCTTAAAAAAATGTTCTCCGGATACGAAACAGAGATTCACCTGAGCAGCGAACCTGAAATCATAAGAATTATTACATCTCACTTTGAAGGTACCGGCTCAGCCACAACAAGTGAAATTATTGAAAACCTTGAAGAGTCTGACTTTGAAATTCTTTCTAAAACAGCTACGGAGACTGCTGAAATAATTGATACAGCTAATGATGCTCCTATAATCAGGTTAGTAAATACGATTATACGACAGGCAGTAACAGATAAAGCAAGTGACATCCATTTCGAAATCTACGAGAAGGAGATTGTTGTCCGCTTCAGGATTGATGGTATTCTTTATAGAATGTTCACTCCACCTAAAAAATTTCAGGATTCAATTATTTCAAGAATAAAGATTATGGCAAACCTGAATATTGCTGAAAACAGACTTCCACAAGATGGTAGAATTCAGGTTAAAGTCAGCGGTAAAGAGATAGATATAAGAGTTTCTGTCTTCCCTACCCAGTTTGGGGAGAGGATAGTCCTCAGGCTCCTTAATAAATCTGATATGAGTTTTGACCTTGGATCAATTGGTTTTTCAGATGATGCTCTAAAAAAATTCAAGAGCCTGATTGATATTACTCATGGAATAGTTCTTGTAACAGGTCCGACAGGTAGTGGAAAAAGTACTACATTATATGGGGTTTTAAGCAGACTTAATACTGACGATGTAAATATACTTACAGTTGAGGACCCTATAGAATACCAGATAAAGGGCATCGGGCAGATGCAGATCAAACCGAAGATCGGACTGACTTTTTCAGCAGGTTTAAGATCAATATTGAGGCAGGATCCTGACATTGTAATGATTGGAGAGATCAGGGATACAGAGACAGCAGAAATAGCTGTTCAGGCAGCACTTACCGGCCACAGAGTTTTCTCGACTCTTCATACTAATGATGCTGCTTCAGGTGTGACTCGTCTTGTTGATATGGGTGTTGAGCCATACCTGATATCATCTTCAGTTAATGCTTTTCTTGCCCAGCGTCTTGTGCGGAAAATCTGCCCGCATTGTATTGCACCGTATAAACCAACTGCTGAGGAATTATCCAGAACCGGTATCACGAAATCCATGCTTAATAAAGGAAATCTTTTTAAAGGTAAAGGATGTGAACATTGCCTGAATACCGGCTATTCTGGCAGAATAGGTATTTTTGAACTTTTGCCTGTTTCAGACAGGATTAGAAAACTTATAATGTCAGGCGCTGATGCCTCAACAATAAAAGAAAATGCCGTTACTGAAGGGATGAAAACTCTCCTTCAGGATGGAATTGAAAAAGTAACAAGGGGCCTGACTACTCTCGAAGAAGTATTACGGGTAAGTTGAGTTTTAAGAGGATAATATGCTTTATCATTACAGAGCCCTTAACAATAAAGGGGAGCAGCTTTCAGATATAATTGATGCTCCAAATGAAACTGCAGCAAGACAGAAAATACGCAAGTCAGGTCTTTACGTTGTATCTATATCCAGCCAGCCTGATAAAGTTAAAGCGGCCAGAAGTATTCACCTGAAGAGATTTATTGAACCCATACTGGAAAGGATAAACAGAAATTCCGCTAAAAAACAGATTGGCCTTTTTTCAAGACAGCTTGCGACTCTGCTTAAAGCCGGAATGCCGCTGATGACCGCACTGACCGATATAATTGAACAGATTGACAACAAAACTTTCAGGGGTGTAATCATTAATGTAAAGCAGAAGATTGAAGAAGGATTCTCCTTCTCAAATGCGCTAATGAATTACAGAGACCTTTTTTCTGAATTATATATTAATATGATAAGGGTTGGAGAGAATCTTGGCTCTCTGGATGAAGTTATAGCAAGGCTTGCTGAGATGGAGGAAAAAAATAACCTGTTAAAAAACCGCATAAGAGCGGCCCTCTGGTATCCCGCATTCATGCTGACATTTTCAGTAATCATTGTAATATTTCTTATGGTAAATATTATACCCACAATAACAGAAATTTTTTCCGAGCAGAACAGGGACCTTCCCCTCCCGACTAAAATTGTTATGGGAATGAGCGATTTTCTCAGCAATTTCTGGTTCATGATACCGGTTATTCTGATAGTAATTTACTATTTATACAGGAGGTATGTTTCAACTCCGGAAGGGAGAAGACAGGTTGACGAGATCATGATGAAGCTCCCACTTGTAAGCCGGCTTTATAATAAAATTATTGTCTACCGGTTCACTTTTAATCTTGGAGTACTCCTTTCTAATAAAGTCGATCTATTGAAATCATTTGAAATTGTAAAAAAAATTGTTAATAATGTTATTGTTGAAGAAAAGATTGAAAGTGCTTCAAAAAAAGTTCAGGAGGGCGCTTCGATATCACAATCACTAAAAAAACACGAATTTCTTCCCAAACTTGTTATTGGTATGATTGCCGCAGGTGAAGCCAGTGACAAAGTCGATGAAATGCTAATCAACATAGGCAATGTTTACGAAAACGAAATTGATATGGTAGTTACAAGTCTCACAGGAATGATAGAGCCGCTCATTATAATCATGATGGGTGTAATAATAGGTACCATTGTACTCTCGGTAATGATGCCTATTATGGAGATGAACCTCATGGTTCAATAATATGATTTGTCTTATTCAATATAAAAACGATTAAAATTGAAGAGGTTTATATGAATTTTTTAAAAACTGTAAAAAACAGAATGAATTTGAAACTTTCCAATAATGATGGTTTTACTCTCCTTGAGCTGATGATTGTTATAACAATCATCGCGATTATCGGAGGATTTGCCATATCGAGATTTACAACAACCATTGATAAAACTAAAATTACAGCTGTAAAAACAGATTTGGGGACATTCGAAACATCTCTTGACGCCTATTATCTTAATCACAGTACTTACCCGACTACACAGGAGGGATTGCAGAAACTTATTGATGAAGGACTTATAAAGAATAAAAAGGATTCACTTCTTGACCCATGGAATAATCCATATCAGTACCGGTATCCCGGCGAATTTTCTCAGGAACCTGAAATGTGGAGTTTCGGCGCTGACGGTCAGGAAGGTGGCGAAGGGATGAACGCAGATATTAAAAGCTGGGAATAAAAATTGATTCGTAGTTCAAATAACAGTGGATTCACACTGATAGAACTGGTTGTAGTTATGGCAATTCTTGCTGTTATGAGCCTTGTAGCTCTGCCGAGAATTTCCGGTTTTTTAGGTAATGAAAGAAAGGAATCCGCGATATTTGAATCATATGTCAAAGCTATTGCTGACGATTCTTTTGTCAACAGGAGAGACAATTACCTCTGCATATGTCTAAAAAAACAGGGAGGAGATTCAGGCGAGGCGTTGAATGATATGTACATGGAAAACTCCGTTGCATCCTATCTGTTTATTAATCAGAAATTTCAACAAAATGACAAAAAAATTTTAAAAACGAGAGACTTCAGTAACAGTTTTATATTTAGCCAGATAATACTGAATGGCGGTTTAACCGTATCAGAAGGTATTGTTCTAATCCCATTTTATTCTGATGGAACAAGCGAAAGCTTTACTGTCAGAATTATTTCAGGAGGGAAAGATATCTATTTCAGGAAATACAGGGATGTCAAGACTCTACAGAAAACAGAAAATATTTGAACCGGGATTAAAGATCCGGGGCTTTGTCCTGATTGAAGTTCTGATCGCAGTTACAATTCTCTCTGTTGTGCTGCTCAGTGTCTATTCAGGCATTTCTTCGGGAATTAATATTATAGGCAATAGTAGAAATTATACAATAGCAATGCTTTCCGGAAAATCACTTATGAACGAATTCAGAAATGCCAAAATGAGAGGCCCTGATTTAAAAGATGTACCGGTTGAGGGATATCCTGAATTCAGATATGACAGGTTAAGTGAAAGATATGATAATCCGCTTTTCGGCCCTCTCCCTGTAAAAAAAACAGAAATTATAATAAAATGGAACTATAAAGGAATCGAAAATAAATACACGCTTCAGTATATCTATCAACCAAGGTGAGATTAATCTATGAGAATGATTAATGACAATAACGGTTTCACCCTGATAGAGATGCTTGTTGCCGCATCGGTTTCTGCAATAATACTTGTCATGGTTTATACGGCGTACAGTTCTATTATTAAAAGTGTAAATTATGGCCACACCGCTTCGTCCTATTATGAGTCACTGAATTTTGCCGTCAGAAGAATAGATACAGATATTTCTAATCTTTACTGGAAGAATGATACGAAGAATCTGAATATCATTTGTATTGTCCAGGGGGGTTCAGGCATTCTGAATTTTATAACAACTGCACACCGTGAATCTAAAATGATTTACAACCTGAAGGATCAGGTTCCTCTCTCGGATGTTCATGAAGTCGGCTTCTATCTGAAAAAAAAACCCGATACAAATTCATTTGATCTGATACGAAGAAGCAGTATAGGTTACGATGACACCCCGGAAGAGGGAGGGAGCGAAGAAGTTCTCCTCCAAAATGTTATATCACTTAATTTCGAATTTCAAAACGGAAACGACTGGGTGCCGACATGGGATTCAAGGGAGAATAAAAAAATTCCACTTATTATTAAAACAAGTATATCCGTGCTTAACTCAGCGAAAGAATCAGAGCAATACCACTTTTTATCAATCCCTAATTTAGTGAACAATTAGTATGTTCAGAAAATTCATTGATAACTACACAAAACGTAAACAGAGGCTCGAAGAGGATGGCCTTTTCTCTTATTTTGTTAATGATAATGGCTATATTCTTCTTATTGTTCTCCTTATTTCGGCATTTCTAGTCTCATTTACATCCGATTTTTTTCTAAGTACCCACACATATATATCCTACATTAAAAGGCTTAAAAGTGATATAAACTCAGAGTTTCTTTCATACTCGGGATATGAGATGGCAAAAGCGGTTCTCGATGTCGACAGGCTCGGTTTAAGCGGTTCATTTATGCCAAACCTGAACAGTGATAAAAATGTTGATTCATATAAAGATATCTGGGCACTCGATTTTCCCGAGATTCCGGTTATGGACTATAGTCTTAAAATTCAGATAACTGATGAAAATTCAAAAATCAATGTAAGCGCACTCGCAACCGATTTAGTTGATAAAACACCATTTTATGGCATTTTTCAGAGATTTATTATGCATATGGGACTTTCGCTTGATATAGCTGATGCGCTTGTTGACTGGATCGATCCTGATGATACAAGATTCCCCTATGGCGCTGAATCTTCAGGATATTATCTGAATCTGACTCCGCCGTATTCCGCAAAAAACGGGCCTCTTGATAGTATTGACGAGATCATGCTTGTAAAGGGGATATCTCCTGAAATATTTTATGGTATAGGTGGAGGAAATTATGGACTTGAAAAAAATCTGGTTGATGATAATAAGGGTAATGTTACAATTCCCTTTTATAAGATTGAGGAGATAATAAACTCACCAGGGAAAAATACAATCCCAGATGACGAATCAGGTGAGAAGCTTAAACCTGTTGGTATAGAAAAAAGCCGTATGTTATCCGATTACCTGGCTGCATATGCTGAATGGTCTGATTATAAAGATGAAATTAATAAAATAAATATAAATACCGCAAGTTATAGGGTTCTGTTATCACTCTCGGATAATATGACAGAGGATGTAGTAGCCGATATAATAATAAAACGTCAGCTTGAACCGTTCAAAACAGAAAGTGAAATCAATACTTATATTAAAGACGCGGATAGTCTGAAAAATATTATTACAGTAAAATCCCGCATTTTCAGGATTACTGTAACATCACAAAATGAAAACAGTTACTGCCGGGCTGTATATTATTATGACAGGGAGAATAAAGAGCTCCTTTACAGTTCAATGGGACATTAAGAGGTAAACGATTGTTTGACAATATCGCTTCAATTGATATCGGGTACTCTTCGGTCAAACTTATTAAGGCTAAAAGAGGCTTCCATAATTTTGAGATAATTTCTGTTAATATAGAAGAGTATAATCTTGATCTCTTTGAAAAAGACAGTACAGAGGCAGTTAATAGTGCGCTTCAACGCCTTCTCGATAAAGAGGATCTTAATGATTTCAGGATTGTAACCTCCATACCTTCTGATACAATAATATTCAGAAATATAACTTTCCCATTCAGTGACATATCAAAAATCGCAGAAGCTATCCCTTTTGAAGCAGAAGAGAGTATACCATATCCCCTCGATAGTTTAGTAATTGATTTCCAGTCAATCCATGATGATTCATCAACCGGAAGTACAGTTATCCTCTCGGCTTTAAATAAGCAATATCTCGAAGATACATTTATTAATCTTAAAGAATGTGGCATATGTCCCGTATTTGCCGGACTTGAATCAAATGCGCACCTGAGATGTTATGAATATTTCAATTCTGTAAATAATGAAAACATTCTTGTAATTGACCTGGGACATAAAAAAACAGTCGTCAATATTATTGCAAATAGTTCGCTCCTTTTTACAAGATCTGTAAATACAGGTATTTCCAATATAGTAAAATTTATTTCTGATATCTTGAATGTATCAAAGAATGAAGCAAGAGCAATACTCAAAGATCTTGACCTTGATCTGGGCTCTTTTGACTCTAACATTAAAACAGAAAACTATAAAAAATTCAACATATCCAAACCCAGGCTAAAGAAAATTCATGACTATTCCTGCGAATTAATCACCGGAATTGTTGAAGATATTTCTCTTACTATAAAAGCAGGAAGTTCATTTGACGAATTTACTGATTTCGGCAGAATAATAATAACGGGCGGCGGTTCTAACATACGTGGAATATCGAAGATAATAAGTGATGAAATCGGGATACCGGTTGTGTTTATGCCTTTTTTCCAGGGTTATCTCGATCCGGATGTTAGAAGCAGATTTTCTGTTTCTCTCGGAAATATACTTGTTTTTATGAATCATAAAAACTCTTCTGTCAACTTCCTTAAAGGAAATTTTAGCAGTGATTTTAATGAGAGCTCAACGGGTAAGTATCTTCTCCCTTCTTTTTTTATTGTTCTCGCGATTATAGTTTTTATTATAAATATCATTATTACATTCATCCAGATAAGCCGGAGTCAGTCTTATACTGACGACATACTCCGGGAGAAATACAGAAGGTACTTCAATACCCAGAATATCCCGGAAGACCCGGTAAAGGAAGCATTACTCCTACTTCAGAAAGAGCAGAAGGAGCTTAATGTTCTCAAAGAACTTATAGGTGATGAAGAACCATTTATCCCGGCCCTGTATCTGATTACAGAAAATTTTGAGAGAGCAGAAGGTTTTGATATTCGACGGCTGAATTTTGACGGTAAAAGTATAACAATAGAGGGTGAAGCAAATAAAACATCTGAACTTGAAAGCTTCAAAAAGAACCTTCTTGATTCAGGTGAATTTGAAACTGTATCTCTTAATATAAGAGATACAAGTAAAAGTAGAAGTCTCTTTACCATGACTATTAAAAAGAAATTGCAATAAGGTGTTCAATGATCAATCTCAGCGTGAGGGAAAAACGTCTTTTAATGATTCTTGCGGCTATTGTTTTTACAGGCGCCGCTTATTATCTTGTAATTAAACCCGTATCAGAATTTAAAAAAAATTCCGACAGTTCATATGAAAAGAACATAGCAAGAATTAATAAGCTGGAGGAAATAAACACAACCTACAGGGAGATAATTGCAGAAAAAAGCAGGCTTAATGCCTCAACACCACAGGGAAACGGCATAGCTCCCCTTGTTGATGAAATTGCCGGCAGCCTTAATATCGCAGGCAATAAATCCTACCTGCGGGAGAATCCAGGTGTTGTCCAGAATGGTGTACAGAAAATAATAACAGAATTCAAATTTGAAGGCGTGACAATTACTTCGCTCCTGGAATTTATAAACAAGCTTGAAAATTCTAATACTACATTAAAAATAAAAAATATTATTATCAGTTCCGGGATAAAAGAGAGGAACAGATACGACGCAATAATTACCGTGGTTAGTCTTACCAAGAGATAAAACATGAACTTGAAAGATATTTATATAAAAATAAAAGAAATTTTTTTTAATTTAAGCTCGTATTTCAGGCGTGTCAGGACACTCCCTCATTCGGGAAAGTATGCCGCACTTTCTGTAATTCTTATTATCATTTTTACTATAATTACATTCCCATATGGTTATCTTATAAAAAAAATGATATATGATAATGAAGGAAACGGTTACAGAAGCGTTTCAATACGGGAACTTGATTTTAATATAACAGGTGAATCATACGCTGAAAATTTTGATGCGATTCTGAATAACGGAAATGAATTATACTGTAAGAGTATAATACTTAATCTTTCTCTTAATCCATACAGACTGTTTATTAGAAAACAGTATATGGCAGACCTTCAGTTTGACGGAATCCGTTTTTCAACCGGTGATACTGATGTTCTGATGAACCTTAATGGAAACATTGATTTAATAATTGATGCGTCAAAAAAAATACCTAAACAGGGAGAATTAAAACTTATCATTGAAGATGCGAAGATTAGATTAAATGAAATGACTATCCCCGGCCCTATGGGACCATTCCCGCTCCAACTCGATACAATAAATATTCAAAACGGAATTGCCGAAATTGATATTGTTAATAGTGTAGCAAAAATCAGGAACTTAAAACTTTCCGGGACAGATATTAACTGCAGTATAACCGGTACAGTTGAATTATCCGAAAGAATGGATAATTCAAAACTTAACCTCCTTATAAATATTGATCCGGATTCATCTGTTCTCGATCAATATAAAGATATGATAACTTTAATCACAAAAAATGGCCCTTTTATCATATCACTCCAAGGTACAGCGGGGAGACCTGATGTAAAAATTGCTGAAGGCGGGAAAACCGAATGAAGATAGAGATGGCCGCTAATTCAGGATTCTGCATGGGAGTACGGAATGCAATCCTTAAAATTGTTGATGAGCTTAACTCATCTGATGATAAGATATATGTTTACGGCCCTCTGATACATAATCCTCAGACAATCGATGTTTTAAAAAACAGGGGATTGATTACCATCAATTCTCTTCATGAGATAAAAGGGAAGCAGATCGCAATAAGGACTCACGGAATACCTCTTGATGAAAACCGTGAGATAAAAAAACAGGCTTCACGCATAATAAATCTGACATGTTCAAGGGTAGCGAGAGTCCAGTCATATATAAAAAAATATTCTTCTGAAGGTTATTTCACAATAATTATCGGGGATAGAGACCACGCCGAGGTTATCGGACTTAAAAGTTACGCATCAGCGGGAGTTTATGTTGTTTCTGAACCTGGCGATATTAAAAATATCCCTGCCGCTAAAAAATATCTTATTGTATCACAGACCACTCATGAACGGAATCAATTCAACCAGTTTGTAAATCTTATCCAGAAAAAATATAACAATGTTAAAGTAATTGATACAATATGTGATTCCACACGTTTAAGACAGGATGATGTCAGAGCTGGTATTGCGAGAGGAATTGATACACTTGTTGTTGTAGGAGGTAAAAACTCGGCAAATACAACAAGGCTCGCAAAGATTGGGATTGATAATGGTATTAAAACTTTTCATATTGAAACAGATGAGGAGTTGATTGCTGATGAATTTAAAGGAGCTAAACATGTCCTCGTGACAGCAGGGGCTTCCACTCCAGGGTGGATTATAAACAATGTCCTCGAAAAACTATATATGATTAAAAACTCAAGCAGCAATCCTATTGTTAAAGCATTAAAGAGTTATTTTGAATTTTTTGTCAGGAGCAATATAATTTCATCTATTTCATCATTCCTTATGGTGATCATTGCTCAGAAATATGCCGGGCTTGAGCAGGATATGCGGTATGGTCTTATTGCCGCACTCTTTATATATGTAATGTATACTGTAAATAATTATCTGGACAGAGAGTTCCTGATTAAAAGCAATTCATACAAATATAAAATATATGAAAAATATGGACTTCATATGCTGATCGCTGCAATTATTTCTTTCATTGTATCGATCTATTTATGCTCCACAATATCATTAACAATGATGTATCTTTTCCTTGTCCCATATCTGCTCGGTATCTTTTATTCTACTCCATACTTTAAACTTTTGATTAAAGCGCTCGGGAGTGAATTGATAAAAAAAATATATAACACAAAGATAGTCACCGCTTTCGGCTGGCTTGTGGCGCTGATTCTCCTTCCATATTTTGAGCACAATGTAGATATGATTACATACATTTCTATGGGGAGCCTCTTCTTTACTTTTGTTTTCCTCAGGCAATTCATAATTGATCTTGTTGCTTTCCAGGGTGATCTAATACTTGGAAGGGATACTCTTGCAACTTCTCTTGGTGTAAAATTTGCTGTTTATACAGCTTATGCTATATTATTTTCAGGTATTTTAACTTTTACTGCTATAACTATATTTATAGGAAAATATAGTTTTCTACCTTTTATTCTGACTCTGATATACTATCTTATACTTCTAAAAAAAATTGAGAAAATAGATTACCTCATTTCATTAAGATACGAATTTTTTATCGACGCCAATTATTTACTTATAGCTATTCTCATGCTGCTGACTTGATTCAGACTTTTACCAGGTTAATAACCGGACCTCTTTCAATAAAGAGCTCTCCTTCAGCAGAGTAGAGATCTCCATCCATAGTGTAATCATATTTATAGGGGTAATTTAACTTTATACTGGTTGCATGACATTTAATGTATTTATTCGATTCAATATTATTTCCTTTTCTTAACTTATGCAGATTAACTAAAGTTAAAATTGGTTTCATGCCTATAATAATAACCTGGAAAGCCCCATCTTTTTTGGCAGCATCAGGCAGAGGTGAAAAGCCCATACCTATATGCTCAACTGTTCCGGCGAGGAGGCCATGAACAGGATCTATATTTATCTTTTCTCCATCAATTGAAATTTCACCATGCATCTCCCTGAAGATTAATCCGTTTCCTGAATTATTTAATGCTTCCTTTGCAGACATTCTTGCTACCTGAAGATTTCTGACAAAGCCTTTCTCTTTGCCGCTGTAAGCCTCCTTTAAAAAATTAGTCACTATTCCTGTTCCAAAAAGGAAGCAGTATTTTTCGTTAATCTTCATTGTTAGCCGGGGATGAGTTTCTATACTTTCACCTTCGATAACTTTCTCTAATAGACGTTTAAGGAGCTGCGGCCCTCTACCTTTAAGTTTTATTGTACGTGCAACATTATCCATAGTGCCTTCTTTAAGTATCAATATTGGGGGCACGGGTTTACTGTTATAACTATTAATTATACTGCTCAAAACCACATGAAGTGTGCCGTCACCTCCAGCTATACAGATATAATCCGGTTCTTCGCCGGCGATTTTATCTGTTTCTGTATGAAGCTCTTCAATTGATGATGGAGTTATAATTGAAATCATATCTGATTTAAATTTCAGATATGATTTCAGGGATACTCTCCCCGTTCTGAATTTTTTTGCATTTGGATTAATTATTACTCTGATATCTTTCTTTCTATCCATAGTAATTCCATATATATAAGCATTCAATAAATAAGATCTGATGATTTTAAAACAAACTTAAATCGGTATTCCAGCTATGCCAGAATAAAATTATTACAATTTTTAACACTAAAAAAAATAATATGAGATACTCTTATTATTTACAAAATTTTCAGGATATATAGATTATGTACAATTATTGAATCAAACTATCTTATTCAAAATATAAGTAAAGAAAAAACCATCGGGAATACAATTCAAGTTTTTTTTATGATAAATAGCATCCTTGATAAATATATTAATAATGAACGTGGTACTGATTTTGCTAATTATACACCGGATGGAATTAAGCAACTCCTTTTAGCCCTCGGCAATCCACATTTTCAATTCAAAACTGTTCATATAGCAGGAACTAATGGAAAAGGTAGCACATGTTATATGATTGCACGTACTCTGGAAGCCGCAGGTTACAGAACTGGTCTATTTATATCACCTCACCTTATAAAGATTAACGAAAGGATAAGTATAAATTCCTCTGAAATATCTGATGTGGAACTACTCAATAATATTCAAAAAGCCGATCAGGCTGCTAATAAATTTAATATTACAGCGACTTACTTCGACATTCTTACTGCTGCCGCTTTCTGTTATTTCAGGGATCAACATATTGATATTGCAGTCATTGAAACCGGGCTTGGAGGGAGGCTAGACTCAACAAATGTCATTACACCTGAAGTCTCTGTAATAACAGACATCTCCATGGATCATACCCATATCCTCGGAAATACCCTTGAAAAAATTACTGAGGAGAAATGCGGAATCATTAAACCGGGCATACCGGTTATTTCAACCAATACTGATATTTTAATCAATGATATCATAAGAAAATATTCTAAAAAAATTGGATCTGAATTTTATGAATATAACACTACCATTATAATAGAAAAAATTTCTTCAGATACAGCGCTGCTCAATTTCAAATTCAGTTTTATGGATTTTCCTCCATTTTTAATCGAATTACCATTATTCCCGGAGCACCAGATTAAAAACGCGGCAGCCTCAGCAGCAGCTCTTCTAACTCTTAAAACAAAAAAATTTAATTCAATATCTCCAGAGATAATAATCAGTTCAATGAAAAATATTAAAATACCGGGACGGTTTCAGAGGCTTTCATTCCGCCCTGTTATTCTATTTGACCCTGCTCATAATATCTCATCGTTATGTTCGCTTTTTAATAGTATAAAATCACTTTATCCCCGCTTAAAAAATAAAATTGTACTAACCATGATGAAAGACAAGGTAACAGATGAAATTTATGAATTTCTTGATTCTGAAAAGGATAAAATAATATATTATGTTAAAGATGATCCCCGTGTATACATTCCAATGGAAAAACAGTTTTCTTTGATTACAGGAGATAAGAATCTAATATTAAATCATCTAAAAACCGAAATAGATAGTAATACTATAATTTTATTTACAGGTACTTTCAGAATATACGATTTTGCTCTTGATGCAGCTCGGATTTTATCAGAATAATTTTAATTTAAAACGGATGATATGTATAATACAAAAAATCTGATTGAGGATTTAACAGAGCTTAGGGAGAGTATTCAAAATGAATATATCTCAATAGATACTGCCGCTGCAAGACTCCGTGAAGTAGAACACTCCATAGATTCGATAAAAGCCGATTCGCAGGAAGAAAAATCCGGAATATTAAAAAGTTTTTTAATAACATTCAATATCAGTAACTTTTCTGATATTACAATTATTTTTGCAGTAAAAAATAGTATAGCTGAAATAATTGAAGTCACCGGAGACCGGCTTCTTTGTGAAAAAATTAAAGATTTTCTGAAAGATGACCCGCAATTTTATAAAGGAATAGAACGTATTGAAATCAAAGGTGAATATTACAGACTTTTTTTTGAGTCAATGATAGTTGATGACACTCACTACACAGTGATGTCTCTTACGCTTTCATTTAATTTCAGATCAACCAGATTTCATATTCTATGCGATATCGTTATGGATTTTATCAGATCGGGAAGAAAAAATCGACATGGATTATTTAATGACCTCTTTGATGATACAGTAATTGAATTTACCGGATTCATGTCTCTTTTTGAAAAAAGTAAACCGGATGTATATTTTTTAAAATATGAATACATTTCTGAATTTTTAAGAAGCATA
>CAZVFJ010000031.1:0-20223 GCA_964625825.1 uncultured Leptospirales bacterium
AACGGCCCTCTTCTTTAAAACTGAAAACTCTGGTAGAATTAGTTTTGTAAACTTTTATATCGACTCTGATCCTATTCCCGGCTAAAGATTCAAAACTCCCGCAAACAAAATAATCAGCTTTGACATAGGGAGAAATGGTGGGGAGTTCTTTCTCTTCAATCTCTCGACCTGTATATTCACCTGTTTCTGAGTTTAAAATGGATATTTTTGAAGGTTTAATTGTTTCAATATTATGTTTATTTTTTAGTGAAGTCGCGAATGAATTAGGAAGAACCTGTTTTAAATAATCCAGTCCACTGTTGTCAGACTTATTTTCAAAATAGTCAAATGCCACAGTAGCAGCAAGTAGATTGCTGCTGCATGTAATGAATAATAAGAATGCGGCAAAAAATAATTTTATATATGGATTATTTATTTTCATTTCCCGGTAATATTCTTAATGAAGTGTGTTATTATGGTTTCAATGTTATCATTAAAACCTGTTGGATAGTTTTCGATAAAATCGATTTCAAAAGTTCTGAGATTTATTACTCTTGCCCAGCTTACTTTTTCCCATTCTTTAAGTTCTATAAGAATGAGGTACTCCACATCCCATTCAGCGCGGATCTGCTTGAGAAATTCAGCTTTATTCAGTTCAAAATTATAAATATGAAGTTTATAGATGTTGTCATAAGTTTTTTCAACAGTTGAGATATTTGTTTCATCAAGATTATATGAAATTTTTTTAAGGTCGGATATATCATAAACATCTTTCATCGTGTAGAGATCGGCGGCATTAAATGCCTTCACTTTGAAACCCTGCTTGAGAAAAGTAACAAGCACGACATTTTTTAGAGTATTGGGATTGTCGACAATTACTGCGATCTTTGAGTTTGACGGGATTTTATTGGCTGTATATACCAGGCCTTTTTTGGAACTACAGGAAGCTGTATATAACACAATTAGTGTCACAATAAAAAATTTAATTAAATAATTTTTTGAAGGCATCTTAAAACCTCATCTGAATGTTTATTGTTAAATATACAAAGGATATTAAATATAAGTCAATATAAATATAAATCGGCAGTCTGGATTAAATATTTGATTATTAAAAAAACCCCTCTACAAGGGGTTTTTTTAATCACTTGCCAGGATAAAACTATTTTTGAGTATTCTCACCCTGAGCTGCGGATTCGCTTTTGTTTTCCACGGTGGTATTTTCTTTCTTCTGTTGTTTTGATATATATTCCTTGAAACCATCTTTATTGACCGCATGTTCTGCGAGGAGTTCAGTTATATATTTGTTGGTCTCCTGTCTTGATTTCTGCGCAAAAATCTGCTGCTTGATATATTCTGTCGCTTCAACAGCTGTTCTTCCCGCGAATTTTGACCTGTTCTGGCTGTAGATCTTTTCAACTTCCTCATCAGTTACCTTGATTCTGTCTTTTAGTTTCTTTGAAAGGTAGTACTGGGAAGCTGTCTGTATTTTTACCATGTCAAGGAGTGTATTTAGTTCATCTTTATTTAAAGTTTTATCATTCATTGCTTTTTCATAGAGTACTTTCTGAGCAATAAGGTGTTCAAGGAAATTTGCCTTATTAAGAAAGGGATGAGATGCATATGCCGGATTTTCTGCAAGTTTATCTATCTCTTCTTTGGAATCGATATTTGTAAGCATTTTATTCTGTACATAATAGAATCTGTTTAATTCATCGATTGTTATTTTGTCACCGTCAATTGTTGCTGCAACATCACCGAACATTTTATTACATGATACAATAGATATAATAAACGCTGTTAATATTGTCAGCATTATAACTGATTTTTTCTTCATAGATATTCCTTCTTGTGATTAAACTATTTTATAATTTGGAGATTAATTCCCAACCTGTTTATTATGAATTTGGGATCAGGAATTGTTGCAACCATTTTTTCAATTCGATTAACTTTTTTTCAACCGTTTTATTTTCAGGTTTAAATATGAGATTTTCAGGGTCTTTGGGAATTATTGAAAACCTTGTATCTTTTGAAATAATTTTAAGCAGGCGCTCACCTGGTATTGTACAGGCGGATGTAATTTTTATATTAATCTTACGGTTATCTTCAAGAATTTCATCTATACAGAGAGAAGATGCTATAGCTCTTATACGTTCCAGTTCAATGAGTAAATTGACTTCAACCGGGGGGAGGCCGAATCTGTCGATCATCTCTTTCTCAAGAGAATCCACCTCTTCAGTAGTTTCACATGACTCAAATTTTTTATAAAATTCTATTTTCTGCCTGTCATCACTGATATATGTTTCAGGTATGAAGAAATCAGTTTTAATAAAGACAGATGTCCTGAAGTAGGGTTTAATATTATCGCCTTTAAGAAGTTTGATCTCATCCTCAAGCATCTGACAGTAGAGATCAAATCCTACATCCATAATATTTCCTGACTGCTCAAACCCTATAATGTTCCCCGCTCCACGTATCTCAAGGTCTTTCATGGCGATTTTGAATCCGCTCCCGAGATCGGAATATTCAGAGATAACCTGGAGTCTTTTCTGTGCTTCCTCGGTTAGAGCTGTATGCCTCGGATAGAACAGGTATGCGTATGCCTGTCTGTTGGAGCGTCCGACTCTTCCTTTTAATTGATAAAGCTGTGAAAGTCCGAAAGTATCGGCCCTGTTTATGATAATTGTATTTACATTAGGCATATCGAGGCCTGATTCAATTATTGTAGTACTTATGAGTACATCATATTTTCTATTCATGAAATCGATCATAATATCTTCAAGTTCATGCTCGTGCATCTGTCCGTGAGCGACGCAGAATTTGGCTTCCGGAACAAGTTTCTGAAGCATTATCATCTGTGTTTCAATTGTCTGCACCCTGTTATAAACATAGAATATCTGTCCCTCTCTCCCGATTTCGGTGAGGATTGCCTCCCGGAGGATATCCGCATTATCCTCCAGAACGTATGTTTCAATTGACTGCCTGCTTTCAGGTGGAGTTGCAATTATCGATAGATCTCTGATCCCGGCCATGGAGATATGAAGAGTTCTCGGGATAGGTGTGGCGGAGAGGGTGAGGACATCCACGGTTGTTCTGAATTTTTTCAACTGCTCCTTATGCTTTACGCCAAATCTCTGTTCTTCATCAATAATCAGGAGTCCGAAATTTTTTATTTTAACATCTGCTGAAAGAATGGCATGAGTTCCGATAACAATATCAATTTCAGCTTCAGAAAGCTTCTGTTTGATCTTTATGATTTCACCCTTTGTTCTGAATCTTGAAACCATTTCTATATTTATGGGATATCCCTGAAAACGTTTCTTAAAAGTTTCAAAATGCTGCATAGCAAGGATTGTTGTCGGTACAAGAATGGCAACCTGCTTCCCTGCCATTACTGCTTTGAATGAAGCGCGGATTGCGACTTCGGTTTTTCCGAAACCGACATCGCCGCAGATGAGCCTGTCCATGGGCTTGTCGGTCTCCATGTCGTCTTTTACGTCCTCGATGGCGGTAAGCTGGTCAGGTGTCTCTTCGTATTCAAAGAGAGATTCAAATTCCTCCTGCCATTGCGTATCCGGCGGATATCTGAACCCTTTCAATGCACTTCTCTGAGAATATATCTTTATCAGCTCTTTTGCTATCTCTTCAACAGACTCACGCACCTTGTCGCGGATTCTGTTCCATGCGGACTTTTTACCAAGTGAGTCAATTCTCGGTTTTTTTCCTTCAAGACCAATATATTTCTGAATAAGAGAAATCTGATCAAGTGACACATATAATTTATCATCACCTTCATATTGAATCAGAATAAAATCTCTTTCGACTCCCCCTGCCGACATCCTCTCGATACTTTTAAATATTCCAATACCATGATTTATATGAACAACATAATCACCAGGTTTGAGTTCAAGGAAAGATTCGATCGGTCTTGAACCCTTTCTTTTAAACTGCTTCCTTTTTCTGTAGCTTTTTCCGAATATATCATGATCGGTAAGAATAAGTGTTTTGATATCATTGAGTTCAACTCCGTTGTTAAGAGGGCTCATTATTATATTAAAGTGGGATTCGGGATTATATTTTTCAAAATCGCTGCCTGGTTCGAATTCGCTGAAGAGATCAAAAAGCCTCCGAGCCTGTCCCTCAAAAGATGTTGTCATGATCACTTCCCACCCTGTTGAGAGCCGGGCTGCGATATCCTCCCGTACGTTTTTAATTCTTCCCTGAAAACTCTGAAGGCTTTTCATGCTGAACGTGTGTGCACCGGCAGTTGTTGTGAATGTCTGAATTTTAATTCCTTTATCGTAAACATTTTCCAGTATTGAACTATCTATGAGCAGTTGCGGTGACGGAGCATAGAATAATTTTTCGTTACGGCTATGGATATCCTCAAAATTTTTTACAGTTCTGGAACTTCTTGAAACAAGTTCAGTCCATTCAAGAAGTATGATGCCGGCATCATCGTTTAAATAATCAATGATTGAAGCGCTCTTAATAATTTCATGAAAATAATCCTCGATTCCGGGAATTTTTTCAGGATTGTCAGTGCCGGTAAGCCAGCCGGATATTTCATCAGGAGGCTCGGGTGAATCGCTGAATTTTTTTCTCAGAATATCGCGGAGTTTTTCTTTCTCCCTGCTGAAAAGTACAAGTTCTCTCCTGGGATAAATCGTGATGGAATTAACCTCTTCACCCCTGAATGATACCTGTGTTTCCAGATCAAATTCCCGAATAGAATCAAGGGTATCACCAAAAAAATCGAGCCTTACCGGATTATCCCTTGAGGGCAGATATATATCGATTATGCTCCCTTTAACTGAAAAATGGCCAAAAGCCTCGACCTTTGCTTCACGCGTGTAGCCATACTGCACGAGGGTACTGATTATATCATCAAAGGGATATTCATCATTTGTAGACAGGGTAAGGCCTTTTTTTATGAAAAATTCCCTGGATGGAATTTTTCTGATTACAGAGTCTACTGTCGCTATGATTACTGCAGGTTCACCTGATATTATTCTGTAGAGTGCGGTTATCCTCTCTCTCTCTGACTGTTCTGAAGGTGACATGAATTCATAAGGTATTGTCTCCCATGACGGGAAGCGGAACAGATACTGGTCATCAATAAAACATGATAAATCCGTATAAAGCTCATTAAGCTGTTCAATACTTTCTATAATTATGAGGATTTGATCCATCCTCGAATTAAATAAAGATGATATAATCAGTGGAAAGGAGGCTGGAGAGACTCCTTCTATTGAAAAAGGGCCTGCTCCGGGATCTATAATTTTGAGAAACTCATCAGATGAGGTTAGATTATCAGTTATTTGTTTAAGAATCATTTTAAACCTGTAATTTTCCCAAGCATCTTGAATGGCATGTTTTTTTCAAGGAAAATATGAAAGAGGTTCAATATGATAAAAAAATCTTGCTGGATATTTATATCTGTTTTTTATATTATTATGATTCAATTTTATATCTAACAAAAACGGAAAATATTTTACAATGAAGATCCGGATCCTTTATGTTTTAGTATCTCTTGCTCTATTCCAGTTATCACTCCATGCAGAGGGAGCTGATTTTAATGATTTTCTTAAGGGATATTCATCAATAAAGAGTATAAAGGGTACCATCACGCAATACATCTATACCGGTTCCGGTATTGAGAAGTTTTCAGGTGATTACAGCGCAATTGCGGATGGATGGTTCAGGATTGATTACACTTATCCCGAAAGGCAGGTTGTGATAAATAACAGCAGTGGCCTTTACTGGTATTACCCCGAAAGGGAACTTCTATTCCTGAAATATAGGGATGAATACGATTCCGGAATAATATCCTCTCTCCCCGGGAATCCATTAATGAAAAGTTTTGAGAAAATTGATGTTGTATATGAAGGCTTAAGGTTTTACGGAATTTTCAGATATGCTCATGTCTATTCATTTAAATCAGGCGAAGATGGTAATTCTGTTCATATATGGTTCGAACCGCACAGGAGATTTATGGTCAGGAGATATATTACTGACAAATCAGGAAGGGAGTTAATGAAAGAGATATACCATGAGCATGTAGAAGTAGAGGAAGCCTGTATCCCTTCTGTGATTGAACTTTTTATCCGCTCAAACAACGGGCCTATACACACTATTACAAAATATAACTCAGTTGTGGTAAATAAATATCCTGACAAAAAACTCTTTGATTTTGCCATTAAAAAAAATATGACCATACGCGGTTTCAATGAAATTGAAAAATAGATCGTTGATTACAATTACGCTAATCATCTGGGTTTTTTTGCTTTTCTTTTCTGCTTCAGCGTTTTCTTCAACATTTAAGATTATCGGGAAAAGAGCTAATGTCGATCTTTCTGATCTGCTCGGTGGGGATGAAAAGAAATATAGTGAAATAGAGATTCGAAAAGTCTGTGCGGCGATAACTGAAAGGTATCATTCCCTGGGGTATACCGGATTTTATATTAAGTCTGCTATAATAAAAAAAGACAGCTCTGTTGAACTCTTTTTTATCGATCCTGTTGTTGAAAGTGTCAAAATCCACGGGAAGGGTATAATTAATGATTCAGAAATTGCCGCTGAAATTTATATTCAGGGTGGAATTTTCAATGAATTTATTCTGAAAGATAATCTGAAAAGTGTTAAAAAGAGATATTCGATAAAAAGAGTAAAAATTGAACTCAACCGTACCCCGGAAGGGAATATCACTGTTATTGTAAACGCCGAAAAAAATTTCTGGAGTGGAGACATCAGTATATACTCGGAACCGGTATATGGGCCATCCTGCTCAGCGGCATTTACCTTTGATATAAGATCCGCCGAAATTTCTCTTTTTATGGAATCATCATCTGGTATAAATGATGCTGGTTACAGAAAAGCAGGATTGGCTTACTCCTTGAATTTTCCGGGAAATGAAACCGGGCTTTTTTTCTCAATAAACTACACTTCCAGCGATGATGCGGTTGATGACCGGGGTGAATATTTTTACAGTTCAGAAATCGAAGAAGTTAACGGAGCGATACGGATCAGGGATAAACCTCTTGAAGTATCCTTAATTCTTCTCTCATCATTCGCTACTTACGGGAACTACCCGGCTGAAGACGGAGGTCTCGTTTTCAGCGGAGCTTCTGTGGATTTCAGATACAATGATAAATTTCTGAGAATAGATCCCCTCGATGCTGTTTCTGCGGGATTAAATTGTGATGTCGGCTGGAATAATATTGAGAGTGAGACGGCTGTCAGAATTAAATTTAATGGAGATTTTGCTATCCCTCTCTGCACTTTCTGCTCATTGAGCGTAGAAGTATATTCTGATTTTACGTCTGAAGATATGCGGTTATTTCATCCATATGTTTTTGACAGGGTTCTTCCATGCAGGAGTGGTAATTATACCACCTCGACATGGCGTACAATCGGACGGTCAGGTCTTCTTTTCGGGATATATAGCCGTAAATTTTATATATCCCCGGAATATATTTATGGATTATATGATAAGGATACTGGAACTGACTCGGTCTCAGCTGCGGGAGTTAAGGCCCTGATAAATTCCGATTCATTTAAAGCTGAAGTTTCATATATATTAGAAAACGGTAAAAATCTGAAAGAGGGGATTTTTAATTTTTCTGCTAAAGCGGATTTTTAGAAATGACCAGGATCCATCGCGTAATCATAGAGTTTTTTATTTTTTTTGAGGACTTCATCAACTTCAGAGACTGTGTTTGTTATTGATGTTTTTGCATCAATAAATGCCTGTTTCTGATGCTTGGATATTCCCTGAATTTCATCAGGATTTTTATCAGAAATAAATTCTTCAAAAGCGCTCATATGTTTTTTTATATTACCGTAAACTCTTTTAATAGTTGAGAACATTTCGTAGAAAAATATGAATTTCATAATTTTTTCTTTTTTTAATCCGCTCATCGAGTCTATTATTTTTTTACCTTCATTGTCTACTTTAGCCTGGTAATATGTAATGGAGCGTGGATAGTTAACAAGTTCCCTGTAGTAGTTTTCGAGCTTTTCAAGCTGCTGTATACAGTCGATTTCAATGTGCCTGGCAAGATCGTCCATCGCGGTTGACTGCATTTTATTCTGGCGTGTAAAAATATCAGATAAATCGATATTCATCAGAATTGCCGCGAGTCTCTCTCTGTGAGTCCCGGAGCAGGTAACTACACTTTCAATAAAGATATCCGGTTCAAAGAATATCTCCTCTGAATCGGTTGCCTCGGCAGGTATTAATTTTGATTCACTGTGAAATTTATGATGCTGCTCAATATCCATATGGGTCATAATCTTTCTCTGGTATTGAAGCATTTCGCTTGAATGGATTCTCTCGAGTTTAATTATCTCAACTCTACGCTCATCCCTGTTGTACTTCAAACCGAATAAATTCCCTATAGGATCAACATATCTGTTGTTAAGGTCATATACTGAAATTTTTGAAGTATCTACTTCGGATATATCTCCGACTCTAATTATTCTTTTTTTCATTTTGAAAGTGTAGTAAAATCAAAATCTAAAAGGGGAGTATCAAATTCAACTGCTATATAATTATCCCCTTTGGATGAAAATATTGAAAATTTCCGTGCAACATCACTGGGATTATTCTTAAGCAGTCCTGTTCTAATAATTCTGCCGTTAAGAGTCTTTTTATCTTTATTTAGTTTGAATTTAATTATTATAGGAAGACCGGGCGATACACGTGAATTACTTACAAGGAATATTCCTCCACAGCTGATATCTATAATAAGACCTTTACCTCTTTCAGATATATACATTTCAGTGTCAAATTTATCAGGATCTCCTTCAAAAAATTCGAAATTAGCCTTAATCGAACATGAATATCTAGTATACTTTCTTTTATCATTCTGAGTCATAATAATCCCCGGATTAAGCAAATATAATCATTATTTATTGTAGGTGTAATATATTTTATATGTCAAGAGATGTTTTATTTTACAGTAATAATTCCTGAACATATATTTTAGCATAAAAAAGAAATCATATTTTTTTGCCATGTGCGGTGAGAATAATAAATCTTTGAAAAGATTAAAATTATATATAATATGTTGATTATAGTTAAAAGTTGTGAAAATTTAACATGTTTGTTATTTAACCATTCAATTGAGAAGTTTTCTTCATGTATTTTTAGTTTACAGTTTCCCCGCAGAGGTTAAAGTGGCGACATAATAAAAGATTAAAAGCAGGTATAATATGTCAGAACATTTAACAAAATATATATTTGTCACTGGAGGAGTTTGCTCATCTCTCGGTAAAGGCATATCGGTCGCATCTTTAGGAATGCTTCTTGAAGGGCATGGCTATAAGATTTCTATAATAAAAATGGACCCCTACCTGAATATTGATCCGGGAACAATGAGCCCTTTTCAACATGGAGAGGTCTATGTCACAGAGGATGGAGCAGAAACAGACCTTGACCTGGGATATTATGAAAGATTCACCAATTCAAAACTTTCAAGAAAGAACTCTGTTTCAACAGGACAGATATACCATACAGTTATACAGCGGGAGCGGAGAGGAGATTACCTCGGCAGAACCGTACAGGTTATTCCCCATGTTACAAATGAAATTAAAAAAAGAATTTATGATGTCGCAAATGACGATGACCTCGATTTTGTTCTTGTGGAAATCGGAGGTACTGTTGGCGATATCGAATCAATACCTTTTCTTGAATCTATCCGGCAGATAAGGCAGGATCTTGGCCGGAACCGGGTGATGAATGTACACCTTACACTTGTTCCTACAATCTCTGTTGCCGGAGAACAGAAAACAAAACCTACACAGCATTCAGTAAAGGAGTTGATGCAGCTTGGTATAATACCGGATATACTTCTGGCGAGAGTTCAAAAGCCTCTTGAAGAAGACATGAAGAGTAAAATTGCACTATTCTGCAACGTTTCCGAAAGAAACGTAATCTCTGCTGAAGATATACCCGGTTCAATATATGAGATCCCGTATATGTTCAGGAGAAATAAGTTTGATATAATTACCCTTGAGCATTTTAATCTTCCTGTAGGGGAGATATCTCTTCCCAAGTGGGATTCTTTTATTGAAACATTAAGAAATCCAAAACATAAAGTCAGGATTGCTGTAGTAGGAAAGTATATACAGCTTCAGGATGCTTACCGATCGATTTATGACGCTCTTCTCCATGGAGCAATTGCCAATGAAACTGAACTTGAAATTGTGAAAATAGATTCCGAAGATATTGAAACATGCGGGTTGCATTCAATTAAAGACAGGTTCGCGGGAATAGATGGAATCCTGGTTCCCGGCGGTTTTGGAAACCGAGGGATAGAGGGAAAAATCGCTACTATAGAATATGCCAGAACCAGCGGCATACCGTTCTTTGGTATCTGTCTCGGTATGCAGTGTGCTGTAATTGAATTTGCAAGGAACAAGTGCGGCATGAAGAATGCCAACTCGACTGAGTTCGATCATGACACTGTTTATCCGGTAATATCACTGCTGGAAGAACAGGAGATTATCGCTGAAAAAGGTGGGACGATGAGGCTCGGCGCTTATCATTGTGAATTTTCTCCGGGAAGTAAAATCATGAATATTTATGGTAAGGAATCTGTTATGGAGAGGCACAGGCACAGGTTTGAGTTTACCATGAAGTACAGGCAGATTTTTGAAGATAACGGAATGAAAATCGGGGGAATTTACCCGAGAAATAATCTTGTTGAAACAGTTGAAATTCCCGAACATCCCTGGTTTATAGCAACACAATATCACCCTGAATTCAAATCGAAACCGGTAAATCCACATCCGCTTTTTAAAGACTTTATCAGGGCGGCAATTGAAAAGAGGGGAAAACAGCCTCTGCAGGGCCCGTCAGATGAAATATAATTGACATCTATTTTAAAAGAGTTATTCTGATAAATATAATGAACAAAAATCAGAATAATAATATTGATTCGCTTCAAAGACAGGTAGATAACCTGTCTAGACTTGTTGAAATCAATGGAATAATAAATTCAACTCTGAACATCAATCGGCTACTTTCCATAATTATGGAAATGATTGAGGATATAATGTGTACAGAGGCCAGTTCACTCCTTCTCTTTGATGATGAGAGGAGAGAACTTGTATTCAAAGTTGCCCTTGGCGAAGCAGGGGATGAATTGATGGAAAAATATCGCGTCAAACCGGGGCAGGGGATTGCCGGCTGGGTTGCTCTTAATCGTAAAGATATAATTGTAAATGACGTTTACAACGATGAGAGATTTGATCCGATGTATGATAAAAGCACCGGCTTCCTTACAAAAGCAATTTTATGCTCCCCGTTGCTGTTTAAAGGTAAATTGATCGGAGTAATACAGGCGATTAATCCTATAGGACGTGAAAATTTTGACGACGATGATATGAATATCTTCAGAATTTTTGCCAATCAGGCAGCTCTTGCTGTTCAAAACGCCATTTTTTTTCAGAAAGCTATCGAAGAGGAGAGAATTTCCAGTGAGATAGCAGCAGCAAAAATGATTCATAATACACTCACTCCTGCCATTGATATAAAAGAAAAAGATTTTTCAGCTTTCGCTAAATCGGTACCTGCACGTGAAGTAGGAGGAGGGTTTCATTTATTCAAGGAATATGATGAAGGAGTATATCTTCTGATTCTCGGTAACCTCAACGACAAAGGGATACCTGGCGCAATGAGCGCTTCAACTCTTTTCGGGATAATCACGGCTATTATAGACCTTAATGTAACTGATCCTGGTGAAATAGTCAGAATAGTGGACCGTCTCAGCAATGAATGGTTGAAATATAATGACAGAATATCTATTTTTATTGCATTAATAGATTCAAAGAAGAAAACTCTCAGATTCGTAAATTCAGGTGATTGTTATCCTCTTCTTCTCAGAGATGATAAGGTTCTTTATCTGAGATTCGCGGACAGGGCTGGAGGATTTATCGGAGGAAGTAACTTTTTTGTTACAAATATTAATTTTAATCTGAAAAAGGGTGATCGTTTTGTCGTATTTTCCGGTGGTATGACTGAACTGAAAAATCCGGATGGAAGGGAGCTTGGACTGCAGGGGATAATGCGCTTTCTTGAAAAAAAGGAGGAGGCTCCGGATGAAATAATTGAATCTCTCATAAAATTTGCGGATAATTATACCGGAGGGACTGAAAGAAGAAAAGATCTATCAATAGTCTCTTTCATGGTATAAAAAAGAGGTTATAATGAGTGAATTTGTTTCGGTTATTTTCTGCAGACGTTGCGGTTCAAGATATGTAGAAATAAATGAATGGAAAAAAGAGGGCGCGGTTGTCTCATGCAGGACATGCGGAAATAAATCCGAATTATCCGGATTCACACTGGGAAGATGCGGCGTCACAAAGAAAGAACTTGATATCGCAAGGAACACAGCAGCGGGAATAAACGACTTCGAAAAGTAATTTAACAGCCTGCGTGATAACGCAGGCTGAATGGTTTTATTTTCTTTTAAAAATTTTTTTGAAAATAACAGTAATGAAGAAAAGGGCAAGCCTGAGAAGTCTCAGGTATCTCCAGGGCTTTGTTAGTATGCGGTAAAACCAGTCCAGACCATTTTGCATAAAATAGTCTGGTGCTTTTCTGATCTCACCGGAAATAGTATCGAAACTACCCCCGACGCTGATAAAAACAGCATTTTTAAATTCATGTTTAATGCTGTTAATCCATTTATCTTCTTTAGGGAATCCCAGTCCGACAAATATAATATTTGCTTCAGATTTACGGATTGCTTCTATGACTGATTTCTCTCTTTTCTCATCAAAATATCCGCCATGACGTCCGACTATCCTTATGTCGGGAAAAGATTTTTTTATATTGAAGAATGACCTTTCTGCAATTTCCGGTTTTCCGCCAACAAGGAAGATGCCGTATTCCTTAATCTCCGCAAGGCGTATAACCTCCATCATAAAGCTGAGTACTGCGATTCTTTCCTTGAGCGGGGATTTAAGCATATTAGCTGCCCATTGCAGCCCTGCGCCGGAAGCGAGTCGTAAATCAGCCCTGTCACATATCAGACGGAGATCGTTATTCGATTTGATTTTACTGATCTTATAAGGATTAAGGGTAATGACATGATGGACACCTTTTTCTTCAATCATCTTTAAGACTTTAAAAACTGCCTGCTGCCTTGTAAGGTTGTCTATCCCAACATTGAGTATGTTTACAATACCTGTATCTTCCAGAGAGATCTGGTTGTATTCAAGGATCAGGTCTCTGTCTTCCTTGTATGAGTCATAAAAATGGGAGTCATCAGACATTTAAGTTCTCCTAATATTCTCTTTTCATTGCGCAGAATTCACCACACATTGAACATTGGTCATCTTCACCTGAAGGCATCTCTTCCCTGTAAGCTTCCGCTTTTTTTCTATCAAGGGCATTGTCATACATGTCTTTCCAGTTTCTTGCTTTACGTGCAGATGACATCCTGTCATCCCGGAGCCTTGCCCTCGCGCCAATTTTGACTATATCAGCAGCATGTGCCGCAATTTTTGAAGCAATTACTCCTTCTTTTACGTCATCAGCATCCGGCAGCCTGAGATGTTCGGCAGGTGTTACGTAACAGAGAAAATCCGCCCCCGCAGAAGCAGCTATTGCTCCTCCTATCGCGCCTGTGATATGGTCATAACCCGGAGCAATGTCAGTAACGAGCGGACCGAGAACATAGTATGGAGCATCATCGCAGAGCTTCTTTTCAAGCCTGATATTATCCGCAATCATGTCAAGAGGCATATGCCCGGGGCCTTCGATAATAACCTGAACATTTTTCTCTCTGGCACGCTTGGCCAGCTCTCCAAGTATAATCATTTCATGAATCTGCCCTCTGTCATTTGCATCGTGTATAGCTCCTGGCCTGAGTCCGTCGCCCAGGCTTATTGTTACATTATATTCCGCAAGTATATCAAGAATTTCATCATAGTATTCATAGAGGGGGTTTTCCCTGTTATTGAATTTCATCCATTCCGCAAGTATTGAGCCTCCGCGGCTTGTTATTCCGATAATTCTTTCCTGTGAATGCAGCGAAGCGACAGAAGCACGGGTGACACCTGAATGTATGGTCATGAAGTCCACACCTTCTTCTGCCTGAGCCTGTATTATTTTCAGAAAGTCTTTTATATCCATCTCAACGAGAGACTTTTTTTGGGCAACCATTCGTACTGCCGCTTCATAAATTGGAACTGTACCCAGTGGAACAGGTGATTTCTCAAGTATTTTTTTTCTGAAGAATGTGAGATCGCCGCCTGTGCTTAAATCCATTATTGCATTAGCGCCATTGTCTACTGCGGCTTTAAGTTTTTTCATCTCCTCCTCAAGACTGAAGAGATCGGGGGAAGTGCCTATATTTGCATTAACCTTGGTACTTAATCCTCTTCCTACTCCGACAGGGGATATATTTCTTTTACTATTCCGTAGAATTGTTATTTTTCCTTCTGCAAAATCTTTAAGAACAGTTGAAACGGGTAGAGATTCAGCTGTTGCAACAGCTTCAATATCATCTGAAATTATTCCATTCTTTGCCTTTGAAAATATATTCATATATTAGTTTTGTCCTGACTTGATTTGTTGATTGCTGCCATAGTTTTGAGGATAAGCATTCAGGCATAATCCGGTAATATCTGGGTATATAAATTGCTTATTGGTGAGTGTCAATAATAATTCTTCAATTAAATTCAATTCTTTTGATGTTCTTTTTTTATAAGTTGTATTATTTTTAATTGAATATATTTGATACCGGTATTATTTAGTATTATCATTAAATGCTGACTTTTAACAATATACTTTAATTTATGAACGATGTCAGGAATAAATTCTGATTCATATTTAAAAAATTTCTTATAAGGAATTATTATGGAGAGACTTAAGGAGCTGCAGAAGTGGAGTATATACGAATACGATAAAAGGTTTTTTATCGAGCCCGAATCACGACACGAAATTGTTATGAACAAGATTCGGGATATCATTAAAACATATAAACCCGGCGTGATAATAAAGGCCGGCCTTGGTAACGGCAATATAATACTTGATCTTGTGAATGAATTAAAGGGTGTAACCCTGGTTGTTGTTGAACCTTCGTTTGAAGTAATTGAAAATTTTATAAATGAAAACAACGAAAATGAAAAGGTTAAGGATATCGGGTTTATTAACGGAGATTTTATAAACTTCCCGGTCGATTATTATGCGGCTGACCTGATAATTTCAGTTGATAATCTGGATGTGCAGGAGACCGCCCCTGTTATTGATGAATTCAGGAGAGCTCTGCAGTTTGACGGCTACTTTCTCTTTGCAGGTGTAGTTCTTGATGATGATGATTTTGAGGGTGTATATGATGAATTTATCCGTGGAATATTTCCTCTTCACAACGATTATTATATTGAGGATGATTTGAAAACATTTCTCAACCTGAAAGATTTTAGTTTTATAAAAGGTAAAGGTGATTCTTTTGAATTTGATATTGATAAGATTCTGAACCATGTTAAAGAGCTTTATGGAGAACCGGAAGTTGATCCTTCAATTTTTATAGAAGAAAACAGGCAGATTTTTTCAGAACTTTATGGCCTGAACGGTAGAAAAATTAAGGTTCCTTATTTCACAGGGCTTTTCATGAGAAGAAAAACCGCTTAAAATAAAACTGATGTTCAAGAAAAAGACAATAATACTCTTCATGTCATGCTTCATTTTTACGGAGTTGCATGCGCAGGATAAAGATACTGTTGAAATTACAGCTCAAAGCATACTTGCAAGAGTTGATAGAATAATGCAATATCCCGAAGGTGAAATCCAGGGAAGATTAAAACATATTTTTTCTGATGGCAATTCCTTTACGATTGATTTCAAGGGTAACATAACCAGAAACGATTTTCTTTTTTACTTCAGTAGCACAAAACGTGGAGAGAGTTTGAAGGTCCTCTATAATATAGGTGGTGAGGATATCTGGGTCTATAATATTCACTCACTGAAAATTTTTCACAAAATGGGGATAGATAAATATGATCTTCTTACCTCTACAAATTTTTCATTTATAGATTTTTCAAACTCAGATTTTCAGAGTAATTACAACGCGAGGATTACAGGGCGAACTGTCATAAAGGGGATTGACTGCTACAGGCTATATCTTGAACCTTTATTTCCGGATAGCATGTATGGTGCATTAACAATGTATGTCTCAGTAGATAAATATCATCCGCTCAGGATAGATTATCACGATAGAGACAAGGTTATATTCAAATTTTTAACTCTGGTTAAAGTAATGGATAATGGTACCAGGACAATCCCGTTGAGGTATGATATGTTAAATATTAGAGAAGGTACTGTAACAATATTGAGCTTTTCAAAATTTGAAGATTCAATCAGATATCGTGATGAAATATTCAGGCCTGAAAAATTAGGTGAATAATTTGCCGCAGTTTTTTATAAACCGTAATAGTATTTCCGATGGAAAAGTTCTGATTACCGGGAATGACAGCCGGCATCTTGCTTCAGTACGTAGAGTAAGACCCGGTGAGCATATTCTTCTCCGGAGTGATGACGGTAAGGGCTATACAGCGGAAATATTAAAAATTTCTGATGAAGGTATAACTGTATTAATTATTGATGAAATACAGCAGCAGATAGAGATCCCGGACATTTTACTTTTCATGGCCATCCTTAAGGGTGGGAACTTTGAGTTCGTAATTCAAAAAGCTGTAGAAATTGGTGTAAACAGGATCGTGCCGGTTGTTACAGAGAGAACCATCCCCGATCCTGATAAAATTAATCAGAAAAAGTTGGAAAGATGGAATAAAATAGCATCCGAAGCAGCGAAACAATGTCTCAGGGCAATCCCGGCATATGTTTCTTCACCAGTACTTTTTAATGATGTAGTTGCGCAAAATATTGATGGATTAAAAATAATCTGTCATCCCGGAGCGAAAATTCAGTTGAAAGCCTCCCTTGAATATGAAATTGAAAAAAGCAGGATCTCGCTTTTCATTGGCCCCGAGGGGGGATTCAGTGATAAGGAGATAACTGCTGCCCGGGAAGCAGAATGGGTTGTTGCTAATCTGGGAGCAAGCCATCTCCGGGCTGAAACTGCGGCTTTAATAATCCCTTCAATTGTAATATATGAATGGAGCAGAAACTGAAATATTTCAACCTCGATCTGAATAAATTTATTGTTTTGAACTTATATTAGGCGGGCGTTTTATGGAAAGAGGTGTTTTGACTGCAATTGATGCGAATATAAACCGGACACTTGAAGGGCTACGTGTCTGCGAAGATATTTTCAGGTTTGATGTGCGGGACCGGATTTCAGAGGAGATTAAGTCATTACGTCATCAAATTTTAGATTTTACGCAGTTTATCTCATCCGGAGAGTTGCTTGATTCAAGAGATATTGAGGCAGATACCCAGAAGTTCATAGATACCCCCGGAGAATTAAAAAGGGACAATCTCGCTGATATTTTCAGATCGAACATCAGGCGTGCTGCTGAAGCTTTGAGAGCCCTGGAGGAGTTTTCAAAACTAATTGCTCCTTCAACCTCTGCCGGATTTCAGAAGGCGAGATTTGATGTTTATAATATAGAAAAGAGGGGATGCGCTTTAATTGAAAAATCGTATATTTTGAAAAGATTTGAAAATTCAGTATATGCAATAATTGATTCAGCATTTGTCCCTTTCGATAAAGTTCGTGAAACAGCAGAGATCCTTGCTCTTTCTGGCGCGGGGATAATACAGCTTAGGATGAAAAATGTACCTGACGCAAAATTTCTTGAATATGCGGAATATGTTTCTTCAGTATGCAGAGAGAGTAATGTAATATTTATTGTAAATGACAGGCCGGATATCGCGTCGATTTCCGGGGCTAATGGGGTACACGTCGGGAAGTCTGATATTCCACTCTCAAAAATTACAGGCATTTGCGGCGGGAGGATGGTGAAAGGTATTTCGGCTTTGAACATTAGTGAGGGGGAAAGAGCACTCTCCTCAGCTGCTGATTATATTGCCCTGGGCCCTATTTATTCTACATCCTCAAAAAATGGAATAGAGATTCCGGGAATAGGACTTGAGCCATTAAGAAAAATCTGTTTACATCGGGTAAAGCCTGTTGTAGCAATCGGAGGAATTACATCTTCCAATGTCAGGAAAGTATTGGATTCGGGTTGTTCCTGTATAGCTCTTATCTCTGAATTATACAGAGATGGCAAAATCGCAGAAAACACAAAAAGAATGGCTGAAATTATACAAAATTATTTTCATGCATAAAATAAAATGAATTGAATTGAGTAATTGAGGTGGAGATAACTGATCTAATACGTAAACGTGATGAACTCCGCACTGAGTGGTATGATATACGGAGCAGGCGTCTTTTTATTAAAAAAGAATTTCGATTGATAAAAAATAGTGACGAGCCTGCGATTCGTCGAAGTGAATATTGTCTGCTTAAAAAAAAACAAAGACATCTTTCAAAAAAGATAAAGCACCTTGAGAAGATTATAAACAGAGGTATAAATGTCGAAAAACACGGATAAGGGAGCTATCAATTTGATGGCTTATGCCGATCAGGCAGGTAATGTTTATGATTATGACGGCATGACTCCTTCATTCAGATCCGGGCACAGATTTTTACAGGTTGATGAGAGTGATCTTATTCCGCTTCCTTACGGGAGTTATCTTTTCACTTTGCCTGAAAGATTCCCGGTTGCTTATAACGCCGATAAGTTTATCACAGTAAAAAAATCTCCTGACGGGGAATATATAAATGCCGTGTCGTCTTTTCTCGCGTCAGGATATCTTAGAACTTATCTCCCCGCGTATAAAGCAGCTAAAAAAAATCCGGTTACGCTTCCGTTGTGGGCTTATGCGGGAGTTGTAGTGAGTAGAGGAAAATTTTATGTTCCAGCCATGAGAATCGATGATGATCCGAGATCTGATCCTGCGATTCATGAAAATCATCGAGAGTTTAAAAAAGCTGTGAAAAAAATTAAAGCCGACTATTCTGAAAACAGGCTGGTAAATCAGTTAAGCATCTGTTCAACTGAATATAACTGTCTATGCGCAAGGAATTTTTTCCTCAGCAGGTATGAATGTCCTGTGCCAACAAGCCCTGCATGTAACGCGGATTGTCTCGGCTGCTTTTCGTATCAGGATGAAACTTCAGGTTTTTGCCAGTCTCAGTTCAGACTTAATTTTTCACCAACTCCTGGAGAAATTTCAGAAGTTATTCTGCATCATTTCAACAGAGTGGATAACGCTGTCGCGAGTTTCGGGCAGGGATGTGAGGGAGAGCCCCTTCTCAGGGCGGAAGATCTCGCGAAATCTGTGGCAATGGTCAGAGAAAAAACATCAAAGGGAACCATTAACCTTAATAGTAACGGATCGCGTCCGGAAGGAGTCGCGGCCATGATTGATTCCGGACTCGATTCATTAAGGGTGAGTATGAACTCTCCCTCTGAGAAATATTATATGGCATATCACAGGCCGGTAAATTATAAATTCAGTGACGTTCTCCGAACGATAGACATTGCCCTTTCGAAAGGTATATTCGTTTCAATAAATCTTTTTTTTATGCCCGGTTTTACCGATTCTGAAAGTGAAGCAGAAAGTCTTTTCAAATTTCTTGAAAAATTTCCTGTGAATATGATACAGACCCGCAATATGAATATAGATCCCGATTATTTTTTCAGGAATATATCCTTTGGTGATGAAGACGCTATAGGTATAAAAAACCTGATTTTAAGGATTAGAGAAAAATTTCCATTAACCCGTTTAGGTTATTATAATCCACCGCTAAGAAAATAAAAGGAGAAATCATGTCAGATTTTATTAAAGACCCGGAATCTTATGCCAGGGACGTTGTTGCGAAAGATCCAATGGCAACATTTCTTGGAATAGAAACTGATGAAGTCCGGTCAGGGTATGCAAGATGTTCTGTAACAATAAAACCTGAGTTCCTTAATGCAGTTGAACGTGCTCATGGTGCAATAATTTATGCAATAATGGACCAGGCGCTTGCTGTAGCATCAAATTCAACCGGGAATGTCGCTGTCTCATTAAGTGTAAATATAAATTATATTTCATCAGCTCTTGATGGCGAAAAAATTTTTGCGGAAGCTATACCTGTAAACAACGGGAAAAAAGTCAGTTTCTGGAAACTTGAAGTCCGCGGTATCGGTGATAAGATAATAGCATCAGGTAATGGAGTTGCATATCATAAATAAATATATTTATTTGGCGAAGAATAATAA
>CAZVFJ010000032.1:0-19897 GCA_964625825.1 uncultured Leptospirales bacterium
GCTTCTTTTCAAGAGACTTTCTGTAATAAACTTCAGCCTTTGCATAATCGTCCGCACTATCCGTCTCAAAGCCCCTGTTAGCATACCCAACTCCGAGAGCATACATAATAGCAGCGCCGTTACCGCCATATTTTTCTGAGTTCAAATATGCATTTATACTCTGGTCCCATATTTTCCTTTCAAGAAAAATCCTCCCAAGGAGCGCATACTGTTCCGAAAGGCGTTTTACAGTCGCTATGTCTTTAATCTCTTCCTTTTCGAGACCCGCAATTTTATCTTTTATGCTTTGAATGTTCCTGTCTTCCATACTTTTATAATTTCTGCGCAGGTTGCACTGTACAAGGTCAAAGGCCTCGTTAAGGCCGGCCATTACAATGACCAATAGCACAATTAAAATAAAACCTATATGTCTTTTCTTTTTCATAAAACTGCCGCCCTCTGAAATTATTAAAAATATGTCACATGCCGGGACTTATGTCAAGCCTGAAAATGAGATAATAGGCAGTATCATGTACGAAGTAACAATTTTAAAAATTGATAACAAATTTTTACCGGTTAATCCGAAAATAATTGTTGAGGATTCCCATGATTGTTGTTATTGAAAGATTAACAATTTCATAAACTTTAAGGTATACTATAAATAACCGGTATGAATAGACCCTCTTCAGGAACAATCAGGTATATAGATTTATACATACCCCGGATTAGACTCATTTTTTTATCCCTGATGAAAAAAATAAGAACGATAAACATTTTTTTCAGTCTAAAAGACAGGGAACACGAAAGAGGGGCCGGGGATGACAAAGAACTCGTGGAAGCATTTTTAAACGGCGACATGAGGAGTTTCGATATCATAGTAACGAGGTACAGAGATATGATTTTCAACCTCTGCTATAATATAATGAAGGACTATGACGAGGCAGCTGACTCTGCCCAGGATGTATTTATAAAGATGCACAGGAACCTTCACAGGTTTGAGTTCAGGTCCTCCCTTTCCACATGGCTTTATAAAATTGCTGTTAACACATGCAGGAACAGGCTTTCGTCATCATATCTGAAAAGGGTTTTACCATCAGGAGACAATGGAAGAATTAATATTGAACACCGGGACTGTGACAATCCTGCCCTGAATTTTGAAAGGTCCGAAAGGGAGGAGACTGTCCGCCGGGCTGTAGCAGAGCTTCCGGACGAGGAAAGGATTCTAATTGTACTCCGGGATTTTGAAGGGCGCGATTATGAAGAGATATCAGCAATTACAGGGATAAAGAACGGTACAGTGAAATCGAGGATATCACGGGGAAGGCACAGGTTACGGGGGCTTCTCGAGGGAGTACTGCCATGAAATGCAGAGACGCGAGAGAACTTTTAAACTCATATATAGATAACGGGCTCGACCCTGAGCGCGATCAACACCTCATGGAGCATGTTAAAAAATGTCCTAAATGCAGCGTGGAGCTCCGGTTACTCATGGAGTATAAAAAAATCCTTAAAGATATTGAACCAGTTAAAGCTCCTCAAAACTTCATGTCTGCACTTCACAAAAGGCTCGGGAAAGAATCCGCAAGCCCGCTCCGCCGGTTTATTAATGATTCTGCCGAAATATGGAAAAGGTTCAGGTTTCCCTATGAGGCTGCGGGAGTTATCGCCATTGCTTTCCTTATCTTTTTTCTCTATACACCGTTTTTTCACAGGGAGAAACCAACGACGACTTACAGGGAGGAAGAGAGTGTTCCCATGGAGGATTCACTCCGCATAACAGATAAAAAACCGATAAAAATAACCGCCCCGGTGAAGAAATCTCCGCACAAAGCCTCAACTCAGGCAAGCGATGAACAGAAAATTGATGAAAAATATAGAAACGAAAAAATTTTAATGAAAGAGGCAAATCCTCGGTCCGCGATAGAAGATCGAAGCTTTGACCAAAAAAGCAAAACAGCCATGGTATCCGAAGAGAATAATATGGGCTCTGTATCGGCCCCGGAAAAAATAATATTCTCATACGAAGGAAAGATCCTGAAGAAACGAACTGACAACGACGGAACTCTCTGGTTCAGTGTCATGATTGATGAAAACAGGCTTCCGTCCCTTGTGAAAAGTCTGAAAAAAAATTATTCCATTACAGAGAGAGAGATAAGCCGCTCAGGTAAAATTCTCACCATTGAATTTATTGTTAGAAAAAAACCTGCTGATTAAAAAATATAAACCGGGCAGTGCATTTGTATTATAAACTTTTTTTCTTGCAATTACAGCATTTTTACTCCATATATACATTACCGGAGATATCTGTTTAATGAAAAAAAATCTCTTAATAGCTGCGGTTTCTACTTTCATCCTTTTGTCCGGGTGTTCCGATGTATATATAAAGGATGAATTCAAAGCCAGTCTTAATTATTACAACCGTAAATATCACTTTAAAATTAATTTCCCTGAAAGCTGGATCAACTACTCAACTTTCGAAATTGACGAAATAATTGACCCGGATCTTAAAGTGAAAACAATCTGCTTCGCTCTCCCGACAAGATCAGCTGACTGGCAGCCGGTTAACATTCCGGTCGGTTATGCAACATTATTCTCTGTTAGAATTTTTACCGGGCAGCAGTGGGCTCTTTTCATCATGAAATACGGGGAGATAAAAACGGAGATTAACAGCGCTGACAGAAAAATTGGTCAAAGTCAAAACAGTGTATATATGATAAAAAATTCAACAGCAATACCGGTTGATCTCTACCTCTACATGAAAGATATAGCATCAATAACCGAGACATTCAGGGTTATTGTGCCACAATAAGAATTTTATTAATAGAAACTGACTAACAATAAAAAAGTAGTTGAAGGAACTGCTTTATCCGAAATAAATATCAGTCTCTGATAATTTAAAAAAAATTACTGCCATTTAATTTTTTAAATCATGGCAGATGATCCAGGCCTCAACGGCAGTTCCGGATAAAAAGTTAATTTATTACACGGAGGATTTTTATGAAAAAGAAACTTCTTATCGTTGCCCTTATTGCTGTATTCTTCCCTGCATTACTTACAGCACAGGAAACAGCCTCAGATAAAATAGTAATTCCAAGAGAAAAAAATGTTTTCACAAATCCCTCTGACAGCGAGTTCATTGGTAAAATCGGCACAGGCTACACAAATGACCCCGGGCAATTCGGACTTGATGTAAGCTTTAATTATATCTACAACCTGGACCCCGTGTTTGTTGTCGGGCTTGAGGGTGATTTTTTCTGGGTAAGCTGGTCAAATAAACTTGGTGATGTTGATGCAGGTGGAGACACAAACGCATCGCTTAAAGCTGAGACCAACCTTTACGCCTTCCCACTCATGGCCAATGCGCAGGTAAGGCTCCCCTTTCTCCGAAATAAAATTTATGTAGAACCATCCCTAACTGTAGGACTTGGCTACTCTTTTATGATACTGGACTACTCATCTGACGAGGAAAACGGTACAGACCTCTACAGCGGATTCACCTGGCAGATTTACGCCTCGGCAGCATACAAGCTGATAGAAAATTCGGCAGTTGATTTTGTACTCGACCTTGGTTACAGGGGGCTCAAACCTGATAAAGATAATGTAGAGATCGACATGTCCGGTGTTATTGCCAGGATCGGAGTGAGGATGTATATCTGATAAAATAAATCATTACACAGAACAGAATCCCGCATCTTGACGGGATTTCTGTTCTGCATCCGAAATTTTAACCAGTCCGGAGTTATTCACACTACCTCAGCATAAAGACTATTCCGCCGATCACAATCATGCTCCACACTGCAATCCGCCCGAAATATTCATAATTTGTTTTGAAGTAATTCCACACACGCGCCAGAGGCAACATCAGTAATATAATCCCGGCAGAAACAAGAAGGCATGTCCCGAAACCGAGCGTATTGGGATAAACCTGTATGAGCGATTTTCCCCACCATACCTCGCGGTGAAGAAACTGGAGATGCATAAAATATACAGCAAGAGACTCCCTGCTGGGGTAGAGTATTACAGCAGAAGGTTCTCCCCTTTTTTCACAGTAATAATAGCAGAATGACAGAATGAGAAAAACACAGCCGAGTCTCGCCGTAAAAAAGAGTATGTTCGGCCTTACATCCGTAAACAGGTGAAGATTATCCTTAAGATAGAACATCATGGGGAGTGATATAACAGTGAGGAGAATCCCGGTTATCAGAAGTTTCTTTATATATATTTCCGTGTTTCCGGACTCCCTTGCTTTACTGAAAAACCAGGCACAGAGAATCCCGGCAGCCATAAATCCGAACCAGGGGAACAGAGGAAAATTTGTGTAATAAACCGGTGTAAAATAAGCCGCGATATAGAATGGCATAAACCGCTCAAAATTTATAACATAATACCATGGAGCAGGAATCACAGCAGCAAGCCCTATAATCGTGACTATAAAAAGAAAGGCCCTGTCGCTCCTGACAGCAAGCCTCAGCACAAAGACCACAAGAAGCCCAAGGGCTATGCACTGAAGCACGTCAATACTGAAAAACCTCAACCAGTGGTCCCTGGTGGCAATGTTTGTGCATTTATAGATTGAAAAAAATGGTATATGAAGGAGATATCCAGTGAACCATATAAGGATAATCCTTCCGAACTGTTTCCAGAAATCGTACCTGAGTTTTCTGAAAGATTCAAGCTTTACCTGTGCTGCGAGCATAAAGGCAAAACCTGAAATAAATATAAAAGAAGGAGCGACGAGTCCGTTTATAAAATTAATATAATTAAACCAGCCGGTATCGCGGAGTCCGGTGTTCATCATAGAATTTACCACATGGACCTCAACCATTACAAGCATCGCAAGTCCGCGCATAAGATCAACAAAACTTAAACGTGAATTTTTCATAATTAATCCTTAGCCGGATTCAGGAATTATACCTGTCACGGTAAAATTAAGCAGTCATCGTAATTTTATTCAACCAATAAATTTTTTGCTATACTTCTCTTTGACTTTTCCCGTCCGGCTTGTTAATTATTATTCACCCGGGATTGCCCGGAGCAGAAACTATAAATAACATGCTCAACCATGTTATTATATGGAATTAAATATTGATTTCTAAAAGTAAACCAGTTTGAAGAGGTGGATTATTATGAGCAGATTTTTTATGATATCATTTATGTCTGCCGCATTAACAGGCGCCGGAGGTAATACTGCAAACGGTAACTCTATGACTCTCGCTTCTGATTCATTTAAGCACGGGGAATACCTTTCGGAGATTTATACATGCGACGGGAGAGATATATCCCCTGAGCTGCATTGGACTTTCAGCGGGAAAGCAGAAAGTTTCGCTATTACATGCGATGATCCTGACGCGCCGGGAGGTACTTTTGTACACTGGATAATTTACAATATTCCCGATTCAGTGAAGAAGTTACCTCAGGCATTTCCGAAAAGCTCTGCCAACAGCGGAAGCCTGCAGGGTGTAAATGATTTCGGTCAGACAGGTTATAACGGGCCATGCCCTCCGAAGGGGAAACCTCACAGGTATATATTCACTGTATATGCCCTTGACTCAAAAATTGTGGATAAAAATCTCAGGTTGCCGGAGTTTAAAAAACTGATCAAGGGGCATGTCCTTGGAAGCGACAGCATAGTAGGGATGTATAAAAGGTAACGGCTCAGATATTATCCATTCGTGAAATTTTTCCGAAGCAGAGGACGCGGTCTTTATCATCTAAAAGCCTGTAATCCGTATCAGTATAACTTAAAATCACCCTGCTTTCAATATAAACAGGACGGCAGAATACAATTGAAAAAAAAGCGGGAGTAAAGCCCTCCATGCATAGCTTCGACATTATAAGATTCGCCGTGCATAAACCCTGTATAAATGGACGCCCGAATCCGAAAAGCCTTGAGGTAAACTTCGTTGTATGCACAATATTTTTATCCCCGGACGCCCTTCCGTAATCCCTGGCGTAATTTTCCATGATGAAGAGCTCAAGATCTTTACAGGATTCCAGCCTTCCAGCGGAAATCCTTGTTATTCCCCTGAACTCCCCTGTTTCATCACTCTCCAGCCTTTCAAGATATCTTTCTGGGACATTTTTGATTACGAAGTGGTCTTTTACCTCCATGCAGATTTCATTTCCGCGCATAACTTTTGTTATGTTTATCATCGCCGCCTTGTCAGCCTTAATTCTGATAACGTCCTCAAGGGCGTAATCAATTATGTAGGACTCTCCGGCTTTTAAAAGCGAATTCACTCTTATCTCACTCTTAAGGTGAAGCAAATGCCTGAAATTAATTCCGAGTTCTTTAAGCACTGCCATCATTCCCACGGAGCCTGAATAGCCGTAAACCGTGAATGGAACCTCAATATCATCAGGGACTTTATAAAGGTTATGCCATCTTTTTCTCGTGGACTCCCTGTATAAAAAATTGCTGTCGCGGCCATACTTCGGCTCTTTAAACTCAAGCCTGTGCGGGCGTAGCACTCCTTTAATCGCCGATTTATAGTAAAACCAGTTATACCTCATTGTGCCGGGATGGCCGTGATTGACAACATCCATATATTCTAATTCATGCTTCATCAATTTCTCCGTAAACCTAACCAGACACATAAAAAACAATAAGGCCTTTTTTTTCCAGTAAAATATATATTATAAATCATTAATAATTTCTGCACATATATTTTAGTATCAATTAACCGTTTACAACATTTCTCTTCACCCCTGCAAGAAATGATCGTATATTCTCAGTTATCTCGTTTAAAAGCCTCATCCGCGACTCTATACTTGCCCACGCGATATGAGGAGTAATGATAAGGTTCGGCGCTTTAAGCAGCGGGTCTTCTGCACGCGGGGGTTCCTTCTCCATAACATCAATTGCCGCTCCGGCTATGATACCATTTTCGAGAGCCAGGCATAGAGAGTCAGGTTCCACTATCGGTCCTCTCGCCATATTTATTAAAAACGCGGTCTTTTTCATATGAGAGAAAAATTCCCTGTTAATCAGATACTTTGAGTACTCAGTTAAAGGCATATGGACGGAAATAAAGTCCGACTCTTTAGCGAGATCATAAAGCGCAAGCCTCGGGTATTTACCGCCGGAAGTTTGGTCTTCTCTCTTCAGGGCGACAACTTTCATACCGAAAGCTTCACAGAGCCGTGCGACCTCTCCGCCTATGGCTCCAAGCCCCATGATCCCGATTGTCTTACCTTCAAGATCAAAAAAAGGCCAGGTGCCGATTGTGAATATCGGGGATCTGCTCCATGACCCGTCATGGGTTGCGTTGTTATATTTCAGAAGATTTGTCGCCAGAGCAAGTATGAACGTCATTGTAAGCTGGGCGACAGTAGCCGTGGAATAACCTGGAACATTCGCTACCACTATGTTTCTCTTTTTCGCTTCAGCAAGATCAATATTGTTATACCCTGTTGCTGCTTCTGCTATCATTTTAAGCTTCGGGCACGACGAAATTATTTTCTGGTCAAAAACGACCTTGTTTGTAATTGCAATGGTCGCGTCAACGCACCTCGGGGCTATCTCTTCAGGAGACGTAACGGGATACTTGATAAATTCACCCATCTGACACAATGGTGAAAAATTCACATCCCCATAATCCACTGTTGCTGAATCAAGAAATACTATTTTCTCTGCCATAATTTTAACCCTTTCATTATTTATCTCAGGATATCACCCTGTTAAGGCATATTACCACTGCGAATATATGTAAATAAATTTCCGGTTCTGAAAATTTTCTTTTTTTCTCCCGGCTGCAAAAAAACAGCCATGAGCAGCATAAAAATTCCATGAATAAAATAAATATAACCAAGATTAACCGCTAACCGGTTAACAGCACCATCACTCTCCTTTGAATGACGGTTTCCTCTTCTGTATAAACGCCGTTATACCCTCAGCCGCGTCTTTCGTACCGAAAAGAGAAGCCAGCTCGGTTCTTTCAACAAGGAGATGGTCTTCAGGCCCCGCGCTGAATGAGGTCTTCATAATTTTAAGAATCGCCTTTATCGCGAGCGGAGGACGCCCGGCAAGATCATCAGCAAGCTCAACTGCATCGTCAAGGATCTTCCCCTCCCTGCATACCCTGTTAACAAGCCCGAGTTCATAGGCCCGGTCAGCTTCTATTTCTCTCCCCATGAGAATATATTCAAGAGCTTTAGTCCAGCCGATCAGCCTGGGGAGCCGCATTGTCCCGCCGTAACCGGGAATAATACCGAGATTTGTTTCTGTAAGCCCTATTCGTGCTCCGCTTTTAATAAGCCTCATATGGCATGACAGGGCAAGCTCGCACCCGCCTCCGAACGCATGGCCATTAATCGCGGCAATGATCGGTTTAGGGAATCCTTCAATCCTGTTAAAAATATCCTGCCCCCTTTTAAGAAATTCAACAGGCGTAAAATCACCGAAACCCTGGGACAGGTCAGCTCCGGCACAGAAAATCTTTTCACCCGAACCGGTGAGCACCAGTGCCCTTACCGAGGGGTCCTCCTCGCATTGATCAAGTATCGCTTTTAAATCTTCAAAAACCTCATGGCTTAACTGGTTTGCTTTCGGCCTATTTATTGTAGCAATCCCGGTCTGCCCTCTCTGTTCAAATAGTACTGTAAGCATTACATTTACCCTCCATGTTTTTTGTTATGGCGGAGCTTATTAAATTACCCGAAAACATATCCTGAAGTTAAACATTTCTATATATAACCGGTATCTATTCCCGGCATAAAATCCGGCTTTATTATAAGGAAAAGAAATGGAATCTTCGAATTAAATCTAATATATGAAATTTATCATAATCAGACAAAAAAATAAATAATATTTATACGTGCAGGAAAGAGAAAAGTCAGCCTGAACTGATTCAAAAATCTGAAAACTGCGGCATCAGGTATCTGAATCAATCCGGCATTGGATATAAAATTATATGATGATTATCCTTAATTCTACTACTTTAGCGTAGCATAAACTTCTATAAGCCTGTCCACCAGTTTTCCGAAATGCTTTATGGCAAGCAGCACCGGTTCGGGCGTACTCATGTCAACTCCCGCGTCAAGGAGTTCATCAAGAGGATATTTGCTACCGCCGAGTTTCAGGAAACCGAGGTACGCATCGCGAGCCGATACACCCTCCGCTATTACCTTCTCCGCGAGAGCGATCGCCGCCGAGATACCTGTGGCATACTTGTAAACATAGAACGCGGAATAGAAGTGAGGTATTCGTAGACACTCAAGGGTCAGTTCATCATCAATGAAAAGTTTATTGCCGAAGTATGAATTCAGAAGTATCTCATATTCGCTTCTCATCACTTCGAGGGTGAGAGCTTCGTTCGCCTCCACAATTTCATGTGTCCTTTTTTCGAACTCGGCAAACATTGTCTGCCTGTAAAGTGTAGCACGAATGTTATCAATCTCTCTGTTCAGTATATACGCAGTCATACGGTTGTCATTCTTATAAAGATCCAGGAGATGACGGCTTAGCAGCGTTTCATTGAAAGTCGAAGCCACCTCCGCGACAAAGATCGTGTAATCCGCGTTTACAAATGGCTGATTCGTTTTCGAGTAGTAGGAGTGCATCGAATGTCCTCCCTCATGGATCAGTGTATAAAGAGAATTGATATTTTTATCTTCATAATTCAACAGAATATACGGATGTGAATCATAGCAGCCGGAGGAATACGCACCGCTTCTCTTACCGCGATTTTCATACCTGTCCACCCATCCATTCAAAAGGCCGTCACGCATAATCTTCGTATACTCATTTCCAAGGGGTTCAAGAGCCCTTATGCAGGTTTCAACGGCCTCATCATAATTCATCGAAAAATTTACGTCGCTCACAATCGGGACATACGTATCATAGAAATGAAGCCTGTCAAGGCCCAGAGCTTCACGCCTGAACTCAAGGTATTTAAACAGCGGCTCAGTATTCTCTCTCACTGTCTTTACAAGGTTGTCATAAACCTTTTCAGGCATGTTATCAGAGAAAAGAGACGCCTCTTTGCTGTTTTTAAACTTTCTTACTTTTGAATAAAATGTGTCCTTTTTATTGGAATGCTCAAGGGTTGAGGCTATCGTATTCTTCAGATAATCGTATGAGCTGTAATACTGTTTGAAAGCTCTTCTCCGCGCCTCCCTGTCCGTATCCTGGAGTAGCGTGCTGAAGTTTCCATGACTGAGTTCAACCTCCTCGCCTGCTCCGTTTTTAATCATTCCGAATTTTATATCAGCGTTATCAAGCTGGCTGAATATCTGAGATGGCGCGTGCGCCACCTCTCCTGACATGGCAAGTATCTGCTCAATTTCTTTACTCAGTGTATGCGGCCTGAAACGGAGAATCTTTTCGAGATAGAACCTGTAATCCTTCATGGACGGATCAGACATATATTTGCTTACGATTTCGGTATCTATTGCCTGAATTTCCGGAGTCATAAAACTCGACGCCTCGGAGAGGCGTGTGTAGAGATTCACCGATCTCTGATACATTGCAAGGCAAAACTGGTTTCCTTTATCCTCATCGCTTTTAAGATGCGCGTACGTGTAAAGTTTTTCAATAGACCTTGACATGGCGAGGTCAAATTCAATCCCTGCCCTGAACGCATCAAGGGATTTACCGAGCCTTCCCCTGAATTTATCATATTCCCCGATTCTCCCTTCAATTTCTTTATAGAGTGATTCCCACTCGTCCTCAGATTTAAACATAGGATCGAGGTCCCATTTATCTTCCGCTTTGATATCCTTCCTTTCCGGAATGCTGCTTGATGCCATTAGTTGTCTCCTGTTGTGGATCTGTGTATTAAATTAATAATCTGTTTGCCCGCCGGAGTTTGTCATCGTGTATCCGGGACAGGCATGACAGTAAAAAACAAAAAACTACACTTATTTACAAAATATTTAAATCATGTCATTTTGAATCCCTTACAGTTTTCCGGATGAGAAATCTTTTGGGACCAGCAAAGCAGCCGTAAAAACCTCCCGCTCGTTGTCGCTTCTTCGAAATGATGACATAGATACTATTTAGATTAAGATTCTGAAACATTTTTCTGTCAAATAAATTCAAAAAAAGTTTCAGCCGAATCTCACTCTATATCCACTTCAATATACCTGCAAATACGATGAGCATTGACGCATTGATCCCGAAAAGGGTTCCGATAAAAATTTTCTGTACCGCCGGTTTCCAGTCGTATGCAAAATTAGCAGCAAGGAAGAAAGGGATATAGACTGTTATAAATACCGGGAAAGCTCCCCACCACTCATATACCCAGTGGAATGCCGGTGTCCGCGCCAGAAATATTTCAAATATAGAAAAAAAGGCAGCGTTACCTATAGCAAAAAACACCCTGTTGTTTATCCCGAGTATTTTCATTTTCGGATCATCCGGGAGAACCTTTGAAAAAATAAGGCCTGCCACAGCAAACATCATTGAGAGTTCCCAGCCCACACCGATAAGCAAAAGGAATGATGTCCCATCCGGGACAGTCCAGAGTGCGTGCCCTGAAAAATGCTGAATCAATGCATTCACAATTTCATAAAACCAGTGTACCATATAAAGAGAAAGCCCCGCCGCAATTCCCTTCCAGTTTTTATTTTGAATTTCATTAAAGTAGATGTAGACAACAAATGCAAAAAGCGGAATAAAGTACCACTGAAAAGTATCAGTGTTTCTTAAAATTCCAAGAGCCTGCTGAGTAAGTTCCGGTTGGTTCATAATTTTCCTCCTTTTTTTACTCTAACATAAAACTATTTCAAGGTCAAGAATATAACACTTATATTGTTGACACCACTTTCTCTATATTTAGTATCCCTGAAAACAAAAAGGAAAACATATGGGAAGTACTATAATAACATATTTAATAATTGCTTTTACAGCCATTGCCTCTTTCATCGCGTTCCGCGACAATATTATCTTTGAAAAATATCTTTTCTCTGTTGAAGGGATTTTAAAAAAATATGAATTTCACCGGACAATCTCATCTGCATTTATTCATGCCGATATGGGGCACCTCCTCTTTAATATGTTCAGCTTCTATGCTTTCGCAAGCAGTATAGAAATTGTTTACGGGCCACCCGCCCTTATGCTGATATTCCTCACAGGAGCATTAGCCGGTTCTCTCCTCTCACTTTTACTGCACAGGAATGATCCGGGCTACAGGGCTGTTGGGGCTTCAGGAGCAGTCTGCGGAGTGATATTCGCTTCAATTTTTCTTCTCCCCGGAGGGAGTATAATAATATTTCCTCTCCCTTTGCCAATACCTGCATGGCTCTATGCAATAATATTTATTCTTGCATCTATTTACGGTATAGGGAAAAACATCGGAAACATAGGTCATGATGCTCACCTCGGCGGAGCGCTGGCAGGTATCGCGGCTGCCTATTTCATCTTTCCTGAATCTGTAACCGGGAATCCGCTTCTTCTTGCCGGAATAATAATTCCCGTGGTTCTTTTTTTTGTTTTGAAAGATAAAATAATCTTTCTGAGGAAATAAAATAAAAAATATAACAATTTTAAATAAGCCGTCCCATCAATGTGCGGGGCCTTTCGACAGGCCTACCTTGAGGTCGTTCATTACATCGCAAGAAAGCAATTACTTCAACCCCTGATAGCTGCTCTCAGTGAAAAAATTTATTTTAAAAATAATACTGTAAAGACATATAGCCCATCGGCTCCCTGTTATATGTCTGAAAGTCTGAAATCCGGTCTGTCTCCTTAACAAAAGCGGTAATTACTCCTGCCATAATATCAAAATTTTCAAACGCGTTAAATTTTAAAGAAGCATTTAAAAAAACTCCTCTTCCCTGAAAATCATAAATTGAAAAAAGTTCACCACGCAGAAGAGGATGAAAATCATACCCGGTAAAAATTGAAACATAATGTCTGTTATATGTTATCATCCGGTTTGAAATTCTATAATAATTACCCTCATCAATCCCTTCCATCGAATAACGAAGAACAGCCCCACGGAGTTCTTCATCATCATTAACCGGAAGGCTGTTATAAAAATATTCCATGAGTAAGTAAACACCTGAACTAAATGAATACTCATACCCTGTGCCACACTGCCAGTACTCTTCACCAATCTCCGGATTAGAATAAAGGAACACCCCTGTCAAAAAGCCGTCATTCACCTCAGCTGTAAAATCCGCGCCTGCATTTACTCTCTTTGCAGTATACCCCCCAAGAACCGCAGCGTCAAAAACTTTAATCCCGCTTTTAAACCGGGCAATATAGTTTCCGCTGCCGGGTGAAGTTTTCTTAAGCGAGTCCTCTTCCCTCCTAGGTGCGGCAACACACGTTAATTCAGTAGCTTCGGCGGGATACCAGTCAATGCGGAAAGCATCAGTCCCCTTCTGCTCATCAGCCCCTTCAACAGATAAAGGTGAAAAAGGATTCATAAGATCAAGCGGATTCCAGAGCCTGCTGCTCCCGAACCGCACCTGCTGTCTCCCTGCTGTGCCTGTAAACTTGCCCGCAACCATCTTCACGTAAAAATTCTGAAATTCCCCCTTTGAATACAGATTTGTTCTGTCCATGATTTCAAATTCCGGCTTTACTATATCATTATATTGAGAGTCCTTCCACAAAACATCAAATTCATCACTCTCTTTATAATTTGCGGCAACAACTTCTATATCAATATCAGCATGAAATATAAAACTTTCAGCATAATTTATTTCAGGGGAAAGCCTCAGTCTGTTCATGTCGCTGCTCAGTTTCTTTTTTTCCGGAGGTGAGTATATGCTGTTGTAGAATTCATCTCTCTCCTGGTACGTAAAGAGATTCTTGTAATAACCGCTGAATTTAAAGCTCCACCCCTCTTCGTAAAAACTTTCATCTTCTGAATAGAGCGGCAGAGAAACTATAGTTATAATCGTTGTTAAAATTATTTTTACGGATAGCCGTATCATCATGGCCGGTCTCTCATTTTTTTGCCCGAACAATCTTTCCATCCCTGAGATTAATGAGCCTGCCGGCCCTTTTCATAACCATTGTATCATGCGTGGAGAAAAGGAATGTTGTGCCGCTACTTTCATTCAGCCTATTCATCAGGTCAAGGAGCGCCGAGCCTGTCGTCTGGTCAAGATTTGCAGTGGGTTCATCCGCAAGAATAATTTGCGGGTTGGATACCATTGCACGCGCCACTGCAACCCTCTGCTGCTGTCCACCGGAAATTTCAGCAGGCCTCCTTTTCATTTCGTTCTCAAGCCCCACTTCCCGGAGAATGGATTCAGCTCTCTCCATCCTCTCTTTCTTCTCTACTCCCTGAAGCAAAAGAACATATTCCACATTTTCAACAGCAGTCAGCACGGGGATAAGATTGTACGCCTGGAAGATAAAACCTATACTGTTAAGCCGGAGGTCTGACAACTCTTTCTGGTTCATACTATTCAGGCTTCTACCCGCGACCTCAACATCCCCGCGGCCAGGCCTGTCTATTCCACCTATAATATTAAGCAGAGTCGTCTTCCCTGAACCCGAAGGCCCCGCTATTGCACTGAACTCACCCCTCTTCACCGAAAGGTCAACCCCGTTCAGAGCATGCACCGCGATGCCGTCTGAATTATAATCTTTATAGAGACCGCTGATTTTTATTACATCCTGTTTTTCCTTTAATTTCATAAATAGTTTAGCGCCTCCAGAGGTTTAATCTTTGCTGCTTTATACGCGGGGTAGAGGGCGGCAATAAATGCTGTCAAAAACACTATAATCAAAGAAGCCGCAATATCCTTAAACATAACAAGGGGGTATATGACACTCCCAGTACCCCATATTCTCATAGATTCTGAAAAGATAGAGAGGTCCAGTCCTGTCACACCTAACACGCCGTTAAATACCATTCCCGTGCATAATCCCAATGTCATCCCGGCGAGCCCGAGATTCACGGCCTCGGCAACGACCATAATGAAAACATTAACCGGCCTTGTGCCTATACACTTCATAACGCCGATTTCATGGAACCTCTCCATCACTGCCATAATCATTGTATTCGCTACAGAGAAGATCACAGTGGTAAATATAATCGCGAAAAAGATAAACATCATCGCGTCATAGAGCCTTATTGCGCTCATAATTGAAGGAGCCATCTCCTGCCATGAACGTGCCTCGATCTCAGGGTCACTGATATAACTGCTCACTTCTGATTTCACCATTGTCGAGTCATCCCTTGTATCTGTTCTTATGCTGATTTCAGATACCTGGTTATTCAGGCCGGTAATTTTCTGAAGTTTTTTTATCCCGGTGAATATAACATACTTGTCAAAACTGTCTATGGGGGACCGGAATATTCCTGTTACAGTTAGAGCCTCCCCCTTTATTACATCACTGGCATCCTGAAACATGATCACCAGCCTGTCTCCCGTAACAAGATCAAGTTTCTCTGCAAGCTTTTCAGAAACAAGAACATCACCGGCAGCCGCATCTTTTAGATATTCACTACCATTCTCTTTAGATGTATAGCTGTAGATGTCAGAGACTCCCCTCTCTCTCTCAGGATCAATCCCGGTTATCATTACACCCTGAGATGCTTCGCTCGATCTCACCATCCCCTGGACCTTTACCCGCGGAGCCCACCCGGAAACTCCTACTGTTTTTGAAAGCCTTTCATAAAGCCCGGTTTCGGGAATAAACCCATAGGATGCTTTTATATTGTCCTGAAATCCTTTTCTATGAATTGATACATGGCCCAGCGATGTGCTTATTGTATTGTCGATCATCTGGTAGTTCATGCCATTTATAATAGCCATGATAATAAGCATTGTGAATATTCCTATACCTATAGAGGATATTACCACGAACGATCTCCGTTTATTCCTCCAGACATTTCTCCAGCTCAGTTTAATAAAAATAATCATCCCGCCTCCCTATAGATTACAGATGCCTTATTGCCCTTACAGGATTAAGCCCTGCCGCTCTCCTTGCAGGAAAAAAAGTAAAGGTGAGAGACAGAAACATCAGGATCCCCGCTGTAACCAGAAAATCTGACAACTTAAGCTTTGCGTAATAGACAAGGGTTGACATCCCATATAACTCCATCTCGGCCTGGTACTCCGAAAAATCCATGGGATAAATAGTAAAATAATAACTGATAGCCGCACCGGATATAAGTCCGAATATAATCCCTATAAACGCGATAATTACCGATTCTGTAATTACCATTGAAAATATTTTCACCGGGCTTGTGCCTATTGAAAGCATAATTCCAAGTTCCCTGGTCCTTTCAAACACCGACATCTGGATCGTGTTGAGAATCCCGAATGCCACAATCATGTAGAGCATAAAAACAAATATATGACTGCTTACCCTGTCCATTACTATGAACTGAAGAATTTCAGGCATAAGTTCATCCCATGACATAACCTCAAGATCTTCACCCGCAATCTTTTTCAGGCTGTTCATTGCAGCCGGTACATAATCCGTATCATCAGTTCTTACCACAATTGAACTGATATAATCACCCATCGAAAAAGTCTCAACTCCCTGAGCAAAAGGAATCAGCGCAAGCGTCCTGTTATACGACACATTCGGGCTTCTAAAAACACCTCTCACAATGAAATTGTCTGCCGCGATAGACCCGTCAAACCCCTGTGAAATAAATGATATGGTCTCACCGGCTTTTACCCCGAGATTATCCGCCAGATTCTTCCCTAAAATTATTGAACGTGTATCACCCGCTTCGAGGTATCTTCCACCGGGGAGGATATAGTTATGGAGAGTTGTAATTTTCTTCTCAAGATTAGGATTAATAGCAAGTATTTCAGCGCCGGCTGATGAATCCCTGAATATAATAAGCCCCCCCGCGTAGATCCTCGTTGCAGCCTCTTTTACTGATTTAATTTTCCGGATCTTCTCAATCAGGCTTCTGTCGTTTTTAAAGGCATATTCCAGGGTCATATTTTTCCAGAAACCTTTTTCGTGTATCTGTATGTGGCCTGTGAGAGGGGCAATGCTATCCTCAATCATCTGTGCGTATCCGCCGTTCTGAAGAGAACGCATAAATATAATAAGGGTACATCCCGCAACTATTGTAAGAAATGTAAGAAACGACCTGCGGCTGTTTCTCCAGACATTCCGCCATGACAAACCAGCAACAAGCCGTATACTGTCAAACCTCCGCATTGCTATTTCCTTTTAAGATTCTGGAGGGTAAAGATCGAAGCCGGGATATGTTCGTTGAATTTTACAGACCTTATATTCATCTGAGTATATCGGTCCCCCTTTCCCACGGTATGCATTTTATATGTTGTTGGTATTACCCTGTCGTGCATCATCCTGAATCCGCCGCACGCCATTACCTTCTTCATAACTCCATGCTCATTATAGAACTCCTCACGCACAGGAAGAAAATCCGATTCCCTCGCATAGTAGATAATCTTCCCCCATACAACTGCCGCATCAGGCTTAGGCTTCAGAATAATTTTATAGCACTGGTAGCCGTCAATGGCTTCACTCCTGTCAAGAGTGTGGAAGTAATCCTTTGTGATGCTCGACTCCTTGATTATATCATCATTTGTAAAATCCGATCCCATCCACGACTGGAGCATCATCGAAGGGGAAATTTTTATATCCTTCTTCAGTTTGGGAACATACTGCCTCATATCCTGATTAATAAGGAGAAACCTGTTACCGGCATCCTTTTCCGGGGAAATAATCTCTGAAAAAGATTTTTTTTCAAGACGTTTCTCCCAGCTTTTCATCTCCAGGGAACGGGTCCACCTCCTTGTTTTAATAACAATTTCAACATAGGCAACCTGGGAATCCCCTCTCACAACCTCTTCAGATTTTTTTATTATTTCTGTTGCGTCAATGCCGTAGAGAGAGATTCCAGACAGCACCGGAAGTAATAATATTAGAAAAAATTTACCGACCCTCATTATACTTTCTCCAATCTCTCTAATAATTTACATTAAGTTCCTTCACATTCAATAGCAATTGTAATATAAAAAATATTGTTCATATCATTTCAAATTCTTTTACATTCTCAGGGTAAAAAATCTTAAATAACAAAGGTTCCCGGCATCCGTTCGGAATGACAAAATTTATTTAATTTTGTAACAGATTGCAGAATTAAATAACCTAACATTTTTAATATATGGCTCATAAGGCTTGACTTAAAACAAGTGAAAATATATAATATTTTTATAAATATTTACGAGGTATAAAATGCTCAAAAGAATAGGATTATTTCTTCTTACAAACCTGCTCGTTATTCTAACAGTCACTATTGTACTCTCAATACTCCAGAATATTTTCGGAGTACAAATAAAAGGCATTACCGGACTTGCCATAATGTGTGGCGTTTTCGGCATGGCAGGTGCCTTCATTTCTCTTGCAATAAGCAGATGGATGGCAAAATCAGTTTACAAAATTTATGTAATCGAAGCAAACGACCAGAACTTCCAGTACAGAGAGATATATAACATGGTGGCAAAACTTGCCCGCCAGGCAAAACTCCCGGCAGTCCCGGAAGTAGGTATTTACCAGTCAGCTGAGCCGAACGCTTTTGCAACAGGGCCGACAAAGAGTAAATCAATTGTCGCTTTTTCAACGGGCCTACTCTCTTCCATGAGCAGACAGGAGGTTGAAGCTGTTGCGGGCCATGAAATAACACATATAGCTAATGGTGACATGGTTACAATGACTCTCCTAACAGGTATAGCAAACGCACTTGTGATGTTCCTCTCAAGAATAATAGCTTCTATTATAGACAATGCTCTCAGGGGTGACGATGATGAAGGCGGACTTGGTTTTTTTGCCTACATAATGGTTGTCATGTTCCTTGAAACATTCTTTATGCTCCTCGCGTCAATTCCGATTGCAGCATTTTCAAGATACAGGGAATACAAGGCTGACGCGGGTTCGGCAAAGCTTACATCTCCACGGGAAATGGCTGACGCCCTGAAGAGTCTTGCAAGAGTGGCAGGGCTTCCTACCCAGAAGGATTCATTTGCAATTGCGAAAATAAGTTCAAGCAGAAAGGTTTCAATATTTTCAACGCATCCGTCACTGGAAGACAGGATTGCAAGACTTGAGCAGATGAGATAAATCAATACCAATAAAATGGGCTGTTACAAAAAAATCCCGGCCTTGAAGCCGGGATTTTTTTTGTACCAGCATATTTGCACTTTCCTCAGCAGATTGCTTCGCTCATCGCAATAATGGGCCGCTACTCGTGCGACATCAGGAGTTCATCGTTTGTCAGTTCCTCATGCTTCACATCATAGAATTTTTTAACAAGTCTTTCAACAGTGAGATTATTCTTCTCCTCTCCTGAGATATCAAGAATAATCTCGCCCTTGTGCATCATTAGTATCCTGTTGCCATATTTTATTGCATGGCTCATATTATGAGTAATCATCATAGCTGTAAGTTTTTTTTCGACGATAAACCTGTCTGTAAGTTCAAGGATCAGTGCCGCATTGTTCGGATCAAGAGCGGCAGTATGCTCATCAAGGAGCAGCAGGTCCGGGTGCGAAAGTACAGTCATGAGCAGTGTAAGAGCCTGCCTCTGCCCGCCGGAAAATAGCTGAACATTATTTTCCATCCTGTTCTCAAGCCCCATTTCCAGAGCCTTCAGCTCATCCCGGAACTTTTCGCGCATTTTACTGTTAAGGCTGATTTTAAGCCCTTTAAAACCCTTTTTATAACAGATCATCATGTTATCTTCAAGGCTCATGTTTGACGCGGTTCCAAGAAGCGGGTCCTGGAATATCCTTCCTATATATTTAGCCCTTTTATACTCCGGCATCCTTGTAACATTGACATCATTCAAAAATATATCACCCTTTGTAGGTTTAAAAGATCCGGAAATTGTATTAAAAAGAGTGGTCTTCCCCGCACCATTACTTCCAACAATAGTAATAAAATCCCCCTCTTTTACCCTGAGGTTTATATTGTTAAGGGCCGTGTTTTCATTAACCGTCCCTTCGTTGAATACTTTGG
>CAZVFJ010000033.1:0-2648 GCA_964625825.1 uncultured Leptospirales bacterium
GATAAGGGAGAGATTGAATTTGAAGATCTCTACAAATATGGAACAGCAGCGAGGGTACTGAAAAAAATTAACCTCCCCGATGGCGGGGTGAATGTTCTTATAAACAGCGTTAAGAGGTTCAGGATTAAAAAGGAGATTGAGAAAAAAAAGAATCTCATGGCCGAGGTGGAATATCTGGAAGACATCCTCGACAAAAAAGGGAAAATAGAGATTAAAGCCTATACACGGGAGGTTCTTTCCAAACTGAAACTTCTTTCAGATAACAATCCGCTTTTTACTGAAGAGATGAAACTTACCATGCTTAACGTTGAGGAGCCTGGTAAGATTGCGGATTTTGTAACTTCAATTCTTAACCTTGAAAAGCATGAATACCAGGATATTCTCGAGACACTTGATGTAAAAGAGAGGCTTGTGCATGTACTTCACCTCCTCCATAAAGAGATGGAGGTTATGGAGGTCCAGAAAAAAATACAGCGTCAGATAACAGACAAAATTGATACACAGCAGAGAGAATATTTTCTGAGGGAGCAGCTCAAGGCCATAAAAACCGAGCTTGGTGTCGATGAGGATGAGAGAAGCGTCGAGGTCAGGGAAATGAAAAAAAAGATTGAGGAACTCGCCCTGAAAGGAGAGGTTAAGGATAAAATAGAAGAAGAGATAGAACGCTTTCTATTCATGGAGCCGTCCTCGTCTGAATATTCAGTCGCTAAAAATTATTTAGACACAGTACTCGCCCTTCCATGGAATTCTGCTACAGTAGATTCAATAGATCTCGACAGGGCTGAAAAGATTCTTAACAGAGACCATTACGGTCTTGATGATGTGAAAAAAAGAATACTGGAGTTTATTGCCCTCAGGAAGATTAAACCTGATGCCCGCGGATCTATTATCTGTCTCGTGGGGCCTCCCGGAGTAGGAAAGACCTCTCTCGGAAAATCAATCGCGTCAGCCCTTAACAGAAAATTCTTCAGAATGTCACTGGGCGGTATGCGGGATGAAGCTGAAATCAAGGGCCATAGGAAAACCTATATAGGATCGATGCCCGGCAAAATTATCCAGGGGCTGAAGATTACAAAGACAAATAATCCGGTATTTATGCTCGATGAGATCGACAAGATGGGGCAGAGCTTTCAGGGGGACCCGGCGTCCGCTCTGCTGGAGGTCCTTGACCCGGAGCAGAATGTTGAGTTCAGGGACTACTATCTTGATATTCCATTTAACCTGAGGGATGTACTCTTTATAACAACAGCTAATACTCTTGACACAATTCCACAGGTACTTGCGGACAGGATGGAGATAATAAGACTGTCCGGGTATATAGCGATGGAGAAGTACCAGATCGCGAGAAAGTATCTCCTCCCTAAGCAGCTGAAGATGCACGGCCTTGAAAAGGATGCCGTAAAGATCAGCAAAGAAGGATTCATGCGCATCGTGAGCGGGTGGGCTCGTGAAGCCGGTGTAAGAAACCTTGAGCGCAATATCGAAAAGATATGCCGCAAAACCGCGACACTCGTTGCAAAGAATAAATCAATTCCCGATGAACCCCTTACTGATAAGCAGATCCGTGAATATCTCGGTACAGAGATTTATCATGAAGATGAAAAGCCTGTAATAAATAAACCGGGGATAGTCACCGGGCTCGCGTGGACATCACTGGGGGGTGTCACTCTTACTATCGAATCGATTGCCGTTAAGAGCAAGGGAGGCCCGGGGCTTAAGCTCACAGGACAGCTCGGCGAGGTTATGACTGAATCAGCAAATATTGCCTACACATATATAAATCATCTTATGCAGAATGATGAAAAGGCGAGGAATATTTTTGAGGAGCACCTGATCCATGTCCACGTGCCGGAAGGCGCTACCCCTAAGGATGGGCCCTCGGCAGGTGTTACAATGGCTTCTTCAATATATTCAATGATAAAAGGAATTACCGCAAGAAATGATCTCGCGATGACAGGAGAGCTTACCCTTTCGGGCAGGGTACTTCCGGTGGGAGGGATAAAGGAAAAGGTTATAGCGGCAAAAAGGGCTGAAATAAAATATATAATCATACCTTCAGAAAATAAGAAAGATCTGGATGATATCCCCGGATATGTAAAAAAAGGGCTGACTTTTCATCTTGTTAATGATATTATTGAAGTATTGGATATATCATTTGGAAAGAGCAGGGAAACGATGAAGAGGTGATTTATGGAATTCTTTAATCTGATTGAAGTTATCGTCAGGGATATTGTTGACGAAGTTCTGAGTAGAGATGAATCCCTGCAAAGCCTTAAGTTTCACAGAAATGATATTATAGCATATGTTCTGAATAGAGTCCCTCCGCGTTATGTCACAGGCGAGAGGGGTATTATTCATACAAAAATAGATTCAAAGCTGAAATTTCAACAGCATACAGATATCCTTTTTCTCACTTATGAGGCAATTGAACTCTTCTCAAAGAGAAGAGAGTCTGAGATTGATAACAGTGAAAAGAATTCAGAAAAGCTCACGGGTCTCCTTCCTCATATGATTGGTGAAGCGCTTGATGAAACAACTCTTTCAGTTATACCGGATCTTAAGATTACTCTTCTTTATAAGGATGAACCGGCTCACATGATAGATTCAGGATGGAAGAACCCCTATCGTGCTACAAAGGCAACAAGGGG
>CAZVFJ010000033.1:2658-8209 GCA_964625825.1 uncultured Leptospirales bacterium
GCTATTTTCATTTCTGGCCAAAACTTATTGAAGAGGATATGAAAGAGGGAGCAGACATTGAGTTCCGGATTAAGTTTGAACATCCGAAATTTGAATTAAGGAATATTAAGGTAACAGTAAAGACAGGGAACAGGCAATATACAGGAAGTACTCTTTCACTCCCCCTGGTCCTTCTTAAATTGAAGGATGGTTATAGCGCGGATTTTTTGAAAGAGGGCTAATCCCTGTTTTTCGCGGCAACCCTTTTCTGCTGAAAGAATTTTTTCAACAGAGCTGAGGATTCATCTTTTTTAACACCGAAAATTATCTCCGGCCTGTGATTAAGCAGAACGTTTCCGCAAATATCAAGTACGGTACCGCATGCTCCGTATTTGATATCTTCGGTACCTATGATTACTCTCCTGATCCGGGCGTGTACAATAGCTCCGGCGCACATCGAGCAGGGCTCCTTTGTAACATATAGGTCACACCCGGTAAGCCTTTCATTCCCAACTTTTTTACAGGCATCTTTTATGGCAATGATCTCCGCATGCATGGTAGGATCGTTCAGTTCCCTGTTCCTGTTAAATCCTGCTGAAAGAATCTCACCGTCACGGACAATAATAGCTCCCACCGGGATCTCATCGCTGGCAAAGCCCTTCTGCGCAAGGAGGAGAGCTTCCTCCATAAAATCATCGTCAGTCATTAACTGATTTTGCCTGGATAAAAAAGAACGTCGTCAAGCCTCCGTTTGGGAACATGGTGAGTCCCATCGCTCTCCCTGTAATAGTGGATATCACCACCGGGTTTTATCTCATCCATAACTACTTTTTCAACCGGGTAACCAAGTGCGATTACAAGTTCAATGATATATTTAGGCGGAATTGAGAGGTCAGATGCGAGGCCTTCCCTGTTAACGGAGCCTATTATACATCCGCCCAGACCATGGGAAGCAGCACAGAGCAGAATAGTCTGTGAAGCAATACCCTGGTCCCATTTTACATTTTTTGTAATATCTGTATCTGTAAGAACTATAATATACGCAGAAGGCCTCTCGCCTTGTACAGGGCCATCCCAGTCAGTAAGATAGCCTGCCCATTTCAGGTGACGGAATACTGAATTTTTTTCCATTTTATCAACAATCATGTAACGTAGCGGTTGAAGGTTCTGCGCTGAGGGGATCATCCTGGCACAGTCGACCATCTGAATGAGAATTTCGCGCGGGATATTTTTATTTTCATTAAATCTTCTGTAGCTCCTGCTTTTTGTAACAAGTTCCTGAAAATTCATAACTAACCTCCTGAATACTTTCATTATGCAGCTCAAACACGGCAGGGTCAATTATTTTTATTTATTGACTGTAACCGAAATTTGTATATATAATTAATTCAAGTAGTTTATGTACAAATTTTTCCTCATTCTCATTACTTACTCGCAACCTCAAAGCGGGGGAAATACAGGCATTTAAAGCATGGATGCTGCTTTATTTTATTCAGCACTGTGGAGGTTGTGGAATTTTGGGATGGCTTAATTACATTTATTATACATTTATATTCTTTATCTATAAAAGTGAGTTTTCCAGTCATGCGACAATCAACCGGCGGTTATAGAATGTTAATCAGAAAGTCATGGGCAATTACTTTTTTTACAATTTTTTTTGCGGTTATTACTGCATCAGCACTTTTCGCTGATGATTCTTTAAAAATATATAATGCCACGGGTAAAATTGATATAGTCCCCGGTAAGTCCGTAGCTATTTTTGTGGAGGCAATAATACCTGCAGGATATTACATTTACGGTAACCCCAAAGGGCCGGGGACGGGACTTGCTACAGAGGTTAACCCGGTATTCCCATTTAAAACTGATTTTCGTGAAATAAGATATCCTGATGGAGAGGAGTACAGGGCTGAGTGGGATACAGCAAGTGTTTATATTTTTCGCGAGAGAGCCAGGATCGGTTTCAGTTTCATTCCTTCAGAAAAGGTTAAGGCGGGGAATTATAATATAAAGGTCAATGTAAAGGCTCTTATGTGTGGATTTGGAGCCTGCTTACCAGTAGAAAAGACATTAACTTTACCTGTAAAAGTTATTCAGGCGAAGAATTCTGTTGACCCATCGCAAAATGAGGCAATGCGGGAATTCCTTTCCATGAAAGAGGGAAAACCTGTATTTGAAAATGCAGAGGCGAAAAAAATAATTGAAAGCGGTAAAACAATCAGTCTCATTAAAAGTTTTAATTTTACGCCTTTTTTCCCTGAACGCAGTATATCCGGACTTATTGAAGCTATATTACTCGGGATACTTGCAGGATTTATATTGAACTTCATGCCATGTGTTCTTCCTGTTGTTAGCCTTAAAATTCTATCTTTTATGGAACATGCCCATAAAAGCAGGAAGGCGATTTTTATACAGGGGCTACTATTCTCCGCGGGGATTATATCAAGCTTTCTCGTGCTCGCATCACTTGCTGCTTTCGGGGGGTATAAGTGGGGGGCTCTCTTTCAGAACAGGGTTTTTATAATTGTAATGACAGCTTTTGTTTTTGCAATGGCTCTGTCGATGTTTAATGTTTTTATCATAAATACACCGGCATTTACAGGAAAACTTATTTCCAAAAAGAGAAATATTTACCCCGACGCTTTTGTCAAAGGGGGCGTTGCCACTCTTCTGGCAACACCGTGCAGCGGGCCTCTCCTTGGCGGTACACTGGCATGGGTGCTTCAGCGGCCTCCTGTTGAGATATTTGCTGTTTTTATTTCTGTAGGAATAGGCATGGCTTTACCATATATTGTGCTTACTGCAAAGCCTAATCTTATCAGGTATATCCCCAGGCCTGGTGAATGGATGGAAATCTTTGAAGAGGTGATGGGTTTTCTCCTTATACTCACAGCGTTATACCTGGTTTCCGTAGCTGACAAATCATTCCGGATGAATCTGGTTTTTTATCTTTTTTTTGTTGCATTCGCATTCTGGCAGTACGGGAAATTCGGGAGCATAGACAGGGGAAAAATTTCAAGAATCATTTCAGAGGTAATGCTGGTTGTTATACTCGCGGGTGGATATTATGTGTCATTTAATTTTTTAGACAACAGTGGTGAAACTGCCGGCAGAAAAAATTATTTTTCAATGGAGAGGGTAATCAATAACAGGGATAAAGGAATTATCTCAGTAGTGGATTTTACTGCTGACTGGTGCCCAAACTGTAAGTTTGTTGAAAAAACAGTACTTGGAGATGAAAGAATTATTAGACTTTTCGCAAGAGATGATATAGATTTTATGATAGCTGATATAACCGTAAGTCACCCGGAGGCTGAGGCTCTTATGCACGCGATGGGGAGCAGTTCAATACCATTCTTTACCATTATCCCACCAGGGAAAGGTTTTAAAACACCAGCATGTTTGAGGGATATTTATTCAGTAAGGAACGTAACGGAAGCTATCAATTATGCCACGAAATTTATTAAAAACAAGAAGGATAAATAATGCTTAAAGAGAGACTTAACCTTTTTGACGATCTCAGTAACAGAAAGGCTTTTTTTATTGATATGGACGGAGTTATAAACACGGGATTTACTCTGATCCCGGGCGCAAAAGAATTCGTTGAAAAACTGAAAAAAAGGAAACACAGGTTCCTTTTCCTTACAAATAATTCATATTTTACGGCAGGTGAACTCAGGAACAAACTCGCGGAAATGGGCATAGAGGTTGATGCGGAAAATTTTTATACTTCAGCAATGGCAACGGCAAGTTTTATCAAACACCAGTTTTGTGATGCAACCGCTTATGTAATAGGAGGAAGGGGGCTTAAATGTGAACTTGATAATGTCGGTGTCAGGCTTACAACTAAAAATCCTGATTATGTGATCGTTGGTGAAACTGAAGAGTATGATTACGGGAGGATAATAGAGGCAACGCTTCTTATACAGGAGGGGGCAAAATTTCTTGCTACGAATCCGGACCTTACCGGGCCGACTCCCCGGGGGCCGGTCCCCGCATGCGGAGCCCTTGTCACTCCAATAGAAAAAGTAACCGGTGTGACACCGTATTTTCTTGGAAAGCCCAATCCTGTAATGATGTACTGGGCAAGAAAGAAACTGAAAGTCCATTCAAGAAACTCTTTCATGATAGGGGACAGGATGGATACAGATATTGTAGGCGGCCTTGAAGCCGGTATGACTTGTTGCCTTGTTCTATCGGGAGTTACCTCCCAGGAGCATCTGGCGAGAGCCCCTTATCAGCCTGACTATATATTTGAATCTATTGCAGATATAGATCCTGATACAATTCTGTCAAAATGGGACAGAAAGAGAAAATGATTCCCCTCTTTTAATGTTATTAAATCTTGACTAAAATATGAATCATTTTATTCTCGTCTACCGGGGATAGATTTATGAATAGTGATATTTTTAACAGCCTCTTTGAGGTGTTGGAGGAGAGGAAGAAGAGCTCTCCTGAAAGTTCCTATGTAGCGAAACTGATGCATAAAGGGACAGAAAAAATTAACAGCAAAATTATCGAAGAGGCGAACGAGGTATGCGAAGCAGCTCTTGAAAATGATAAAGCGCATCTTGTTTATGAAATATGCGACCTTCTGTTTCATACATTTGTACTGGCCTCTTACAAAGATATACAACTTGATGATATACATACGGAGCTGGAAAGAAGATTCGGTACAAGCGGGCTTGTAGAAAAGGCGGGGAGAACAAAAAATGAACCTAAGTGAAACCGATAGAATAAAATTTGCCATTCCCTCAAAAGGAAGACTTATGGAGCCCACAATTGAGCTTCTTAAAAAAGCCGGATTCAAGTTCAGGGCTCAGGGGAGAAATCTTTATGCAACATGTACTAATTACGATATAGTTTTTATTTTTATAAGGGCCGATGATATACCTGTACTTGTGCAGACTGGTGTTGTTGACCTTGGGATTACAGGGAGCGACCTCATTGCAGAGAGGCGTGCTAAAGATGTTGTACAGCTCCAGTCCCTGGGGTACGGGCAGTGCAGATTGTGTGTTGCTGTTAAAGATGAATGGAAAGACCAATCTATAGCGTCTCTCAAAGGGATGAATATTGCGACATCATTTCCTGTAATGACTCATGATTACTTTAAAAAAAACGGTGTTGATGTACGCTGTATTGAAATGAACGGGTCTGTGGAGATCATGATTGCCCTTAATCTTGCCAATGCCATTGTGGATATTGTTGAGACAGGCGATAGTCTCAGGGATAATAATCTGAAGGTTTTCAGTGAAATAGGTTCATATGAAACAACCCTCATCTCATCAAAAGAGATGGAGAATGATGAAAGGGTAGCGCGCATAAGAAGGCGAATTGAAGGGGTCCTTGTTGCAAATCAGTACAGTATGCTTGAATACAATATTCATGAAAGCAGGCTGAAGGAGGCGGAGAAAATAACTCCCGGGTTTGAATCGCCTACGGTTTCAAAATTGGATTTAAAGGAATGGTGCTCTATAAAAGTGATGGTGAAAAAGAGTGAAGTTGTTCAGGTAATGGACAGGCTTGAGAGTATAGGAGCTAATGCAATACTTGAAACAGAGATTATAAATTGCCG
>CAZVFJ010000033.1:8309-19433 GCA_964625825.1 uncultured Leptospirales bacterium
ATTTAAGAATTAATTTCATTTTAAGGATGTTTATGGCTTTTTTCAAATTCATTTTGATACTTCTTCTTTTTCTCCCCGGTATGATCTTTATTTCGGGCTGTTATGATGATGCTTTCCTTGACGCAATAAAAGAGGAAGAGGATTTTATCGCGCCATTTGACGTGGAGCTGACCACGGATCAGACAAAGAGAACGACATATTTTAGCATAGCAGATACAGGTTCATTAACAGTTATCAGAGATGGGGACGATGCATCATATAGTGATATACCTGATGCAAAAAATTTTACCAATCTTTTTAATATTACTTTTAATACTGAATCTCTTATAATACATGATCAATCATTATCAGACCCGCCGGATATAAATGTTCCTTCTGAAGCTATAACAAGCAGTGATGATGTTGTGCTGGATAATGTTACTAAGCTGACATGGACCAGATGCTCAATTAAAAAAAGAAATGAGGGCCCGTCTGTTAAGTATGAAATAGATGATACTGATGGCTGTACAGAAGATTATACTGATGGAAAGCTTGTATGGTCTCATGCTATTGAAGCTTGTGAAAGCTTGAACAGTTATTATAAGAAAACTTATGATTTTGATAGTGATGGAACAATCGAAGATTATGAAACGGATGTTGTTATTGGAGGTTATGGGGGATATCAGGATTGGAGATTGCCGAGGCTTTCAGAAGTGATGACACTTTTAGATTATGAAAAAATTGATCCTGCCATTGATGACAATTATTTTCCGAATACCCAGAATGCAGTTGATGAAGGTTACTGGACTTATACCTCTAAATTGTTTATCGATGATAATTTTAATACAACAGATAATGGATGGGTTGTTTTCTTTAAATCATCAAAGCCTCAATCTGACATTGAATACCCGACAGGTTCAGGCTGGTTTTGGCCCAGAACTAATGTTATCGATTTCAGACAAAAACTTAAATCTGATTTAACATTGGAAAAGCAGTTTGTAAGATGCGTTAGGGGGGGGATCAATTGAAAAGAATTATTTCCCTTCTGCTGTTGATATCATGTACGACAGCTCTTTTCGGTGATAAATCATACAGAATCCTATCCAGAGGTTTAGTGAGAGATAATTCAACGGGATTGATATGGACAAGATGTTCTCTTTCAGAAAATAATTTGCCTATTTATGATTTTAACTGTAAAGGGATCAGAAAGAGGTATAGCTGGGATGACGCAGTGGATGTTTGTAGAAATCTGAAGTTTGAAAATCGTTCAGATTGGAGACTCCCGAATATCAGAGAGCTTCAGAGTATAATGTTTTTTCATCATTATTCAACTGGCAACGAAAATTTCAGTCAGGTTGTTGAAAGTGTTTTCCCTTCAGTTGTCTCTTGTGATGAATATACAGATCGCTTAGCGACTATTCATTACTGGTCTTCCACCCCTCATAAAAATAATCTGAATAGCAGATGGTTTGTTGATATGAAATATGGAAATTCAGGTTTCAGCAGCCTGTATGATCTATTCGGTTCACCAGAGAAAAAATATGTCTTCTGTGTAGCCGGGCCCTGATACCTGCCGATAATCTCAGTATGAAAATACTGTACCGGAACTTAATCTACCCTTTAATTCTTTTTATTGTAATAACCTCCGGGTGCAGTAGTAACCCATCTGTTGTTGAACATGGAATTTTTGCTCCTTCAAGGCATGAATATGTCCTTGGCCAGGATGGTGTATGCTCCATACAGTTTAATGAATCTTTGACTCTCTGGACATTTGCTGACACAATTCTCGGCAGGTGGAAAAACGGCAAAGGGCCGGTTTCGTCCCTTGACAGCGATACAGAAATGGAAGGGATGATCTCCAACTCCCTTGCCTGGAGTGAAAGGATTACTTCTAAGAATTTCAGAAATATTAAACTCTCCTATATGACAGAGGACGGGAAGGCAACACAATTCATTAAGAACAGGAGCGGAGAGGACCCTCTCTTTCACAGGTTCTGGGCCCTTGACGGGGTGAGAATCGGGAACAGGGTTTATGTCTATTATCTTCATGTATTTGTTCCTGATTATAAAAAGATGCTTGAGTTCCGGGTTCTGTATTCAGGGCTTGCTGTCTGGTATATACCTGAAGGGTGGAAACCGGGTGATACAATCAGATTCAAAAGGCTCGGGCCTCTTTTCCAGGGTGACTATCCTGCTTTTGGAGCTTCTGCAATATTAAAAGACGGGTATGTTTATCTTGCGGGTCATTTTAAAAAGGGAGATAAATTCCCGCTTTCTTTTGCAAGAGTTCATGAGAGCATGATTGAGGAGCCCGGTGCTTATGAATTTCTTACCAGGGATGGGAAATGGCAAAAGAATATTACCGAAGCCGGTGAGTTCTTCAATGATGTTTCAGGGGAGTGCTCAATTTCATATAACAGCAGTCTGAATAAATATATTGTTATATATTCAAGGATATTTACCGGGGAGATAGTTGCCGCAGTATTCAGTGACTTTAGCCGGCTCCCTGAAACTGAAACAAATACGGTGTATAAACCTGTGAAAAAAGCGGATGCTCCAATGTGGCCTTATTCAGGGAAGGAGATTTTTTCACAGGGGAGAAGAATTTTTATAATATATATAGATCCTCTTGTCTATCAGCCACTATTGATTGAGCTTAAGCTTTAATCTATATCCGCAACGATCATTGTCGCGTCATCTTCCAGCCCTTCACTATTAAAGCTGCCTGACCAGTTATAGAGACTCATAAAAATTTCGTCAATAAGACGGGAGGGCTGTTTTGATGAGTTCTCTTTTATCATCTCCAAAAACCGCTCCTCTCCGAGGAGCTCTCCTGAAATACTTCTCTCTTCAATTATTCCATCTGTAAAAAGGATTATTCTGTCGCCCTGTTTCAGGTTAATTGTCTGGTTTTTGTATTTTTCATCCCGGGTTATGCCGATAAGTCGTCCCCTGATTGTGTGCTCTGATATCTCGCCACTGAACCTGTTTTGAATATAGATTGGCCAGTGGGCCGCGTTGGAGAATACAGCTTTTTTTTCTTTTATATCCATGAATATGTAGAACGCCGTGATAAATCTTCCGTATATATGTTCAAAGAGAGATGAATTTATCTTCCCCAGAAGAGCTGCAGGGTCATCGATTTTATCGTGGGACATATAAAAAGCAATTTTTATCATTGAGCTGATAAGAGCTGCCGGAATTCCATGCCCTGTAACATCAGCTATAAGTATGCCGATCCTGTGATCGTCAATCTGGAGAAAGTCATAGAAATCCCCTCCGACCTCCATCATCGGTTCGTACTTTGCCCTGATTGCAAGCCCCTGCATCTGAGGGAGAATTCTGGGAAGGATTGAACGCTGTATGTTTTGTGCAATCTCTAGTTCCTGTTTGACCGCAATAAATTTCTTCTGTTCTTCGGCAGCTTTTTTCAGAGAGACACAGTTCTTTACCCTTGCGAGGAGCTCATCCCTGTCAAATGGCTTGGTGATGTAGTCATTAGCCCCCATTGAAAGACCAGCGATAATATCATTTTTTGTGTTCTTGGCAGTGAGGAGAACAACAGGAAGTTCGTGGGCGCTATATTTTTCCCGTATCTTTTTGCAGACATCAAATCCTGATATTACAGGCATCATTACATCCAGGAGAACAAGATCAAACTCCTCCCCTGAATTGATAATTGAAAGGGCCTCCTGGCCGGTTGTGAAAAATTGGACCGAGTAATTCTCTTTTGTCAGCTGGCTTATAAGTATCTGAAGATTAATCGGTTCATCATCAATAACAAGAATTTTTGCTCCTTCAAAATTATTGTTATTATATGAGTTTATGACCGGTGTATGTCCCATAAATAATGATTCTATTCCGGTTTTGGGCAGGGTGTATGAACCTTTATTGCCCTTCTCGCCTGCCGGGAGTGTAAAGGAGAAGGTTGACCCTTTTCCTGGTTCAGATTCAACCCATATTTTCCCGCCATGAAGCTCTATCAGATCACGCGTAATCGCCAGACCCAGACCGGTTCCGCCGTATTTTCTCGCTATTGACCCGTCGGATTGAACAAAGGATTCGAATATAATCTCCTGCTTATCTAAAGGGATCCCGACTCCGGTGTCAGAAACATTTATTATTATCCGGTTGTTTCCTGAAATACATGATTTAATCCGAATCTCGCCTCTCTCTGTAAACTTTATAGCGTTACCGATAATATTTACCAGGATCTGTTCAATCCGGTTTTCGTCTCCTTTTGCAAATCCGCTATCCGCCGTGATTTCATTTATTATTTTCAGGTCCTTCATTGCTGCGAGAGGTGATAATATAGTCACAACCATATCGGTCATTGAGCCCATGTCTATATTCTTCATTTCAAGAGTAATGTCGCTGTTCTTCAGTCTGGAAAAATCGAGAATATCGTTAACAAGACTGGCGAGACGTTTGCTGCTCCTGGAGATCATTGAGAGTATATGCTTTGAATTGTCATTAAGAATCCCGCATGTACCATCAAGGAGAGAGTCTGTCAGGCCTATAATCCCGTGAATTGGAGTTTTGAGTTCATGGGAGGTATTGGCAAGAAACTCATCTTTGAGTTTATCCATTGCTTTAAGTTCGATGTTGGCCTTTTCGAGTTCGCTGATCTTCTGTTCAATTATTGAAGCCATACTGTTAAATGTCTCTGCCAGCTTTCCGATCTCGTCTTTTGTATTAATAGTAAGCTTTGAACTGTAATCCCCTCTCTCGATTTTTTTTGCTCTCTCCGTGAGTTGGATGATTGGAGCCGATATATATCCACCGAAAAAAATTGCCATTAAAATGACAACTATGAGGAGCAGAAATGATGCGCCATACATATATATCTTTAAAGCTGAAATATCCTTCAGGGCAATATCTTTGTTTATTACAATGCGGACAAAACAGAATGGGCTTTTCCCCGGGAGGCTCCCGCTCTTTACAAATTCAATGTAATCCTCATCCAGTGAAAATTCCCTGTAGCTCCCATCGTAATTGAGAATATTTTTGATCTTTTCACTGTCAGGCCTTTCACTATATGATTGCGAAATTTTATCCGAGGGATTTACTGCAAGTGATTTAATGATTGCCCCGTTTCTGCTCTGGTCAGAGGAGAGAAGTACCGCGTCTGCGTAAACAAGTCCGTAATCCTTTAAAGGTTCAAAAATCGATATCATATCCTTGATATCAACTCCGGCAGCAGCAAGGTCTCCGCCGTTCATCATGAAGCTGTTTACAGCAGCTTTTGAAAAAATACTGGTGTAGATTTTTGTCTGGTTTTTTAAATATGAAATTGTTGTAATTTCAATATTTTTAATAAGCATGTAGGAGAATGGAATAATAGCAAGAGATGTAAAAAGTATAAATACCAGTATCAATTTTTTTTTGATGCTCATAATTACTCGCTTTGAAAGGTTTCAATGGCTTTGTTTCTTTTAATTGCCCTGGGCAGATATATATTGGCGTTTCTGTTTTCAGGTTCAACAAGCAGAATCTTTTCCATTATATTTATACACTCCCTGTACTGTCTGTTGTCATAGAAACGGATACCGTCCTTTTCCCATGCCGGTATATTCGTTTTAAGATTTTTTCTCTGCTGAAAGAGTTTAAGTTCGCAATCCTTGATATACGGGGAGCAGAGTTCAAGGTATGGTATAGCCCTGAGATAATTTTTCTGTGCGATAAGGTTTTCAGCATTTCTGTAGTTATACTCGATCACTTCTATCCTTTTAAGATAGTAATCAAGACCGGGGTAGTTGCTATCTATATTGTGGAGTTCAGTAAAGATAGTTTTGGCCCCGTTCAGATTTTTTCTGCGAAATTCTGTTATACCCTGATCATAAAGGGCAATCTTTTTATCGGCATTGAGCCTCTCATCTATGTCTGCCCTGTAGTCTTTGAAATTATATGTGATACCTCCGCGTATTGTGGAGGTGTTGAATCGTTCATCAGAGATAGAAGTTACCCGGTACTCAGCGTTGGCAAAAAGGCCGATTCCTCTACCGAGATATCCCATACCTCCCAGGTTAACAGATACTCCCGGCTTTAAAGTTGATTCACTCCTTTCGGTGTATTCTGTGTTGAGTTCAGAGTATATTCCGTGAATTGACAGGCCTGTATTAATAAATAAGAATGAAATAAGTGGATAAGAAATCATCCCGCCCGCATAGATATCTCCCTGTCTAAGATAAGAGTTATGGTTTGAATCCATGTTATAACTATAATATGAGAAGCCGCTTGTAAAATATGTGTTGCCATTTAGAAACGGAAGATTGTAAAATGTGCCTATTTCGGGGCTTAATCCCCTCTTAAAGTAATCGGAATAGAAACCTGAAACATATGATGGTCCGATTGAAGCTGTAACAGTGAGGCCATTATAATACTTTTCAGCAGACAGATCCGCAGAAGCCTGGAGCATTAAAAGTAATAAGATTATAATAGTATATATTCTGGGCATAAAATTTAATGATGTCTTATTTAGTATAACTTTTTCGTGAACGATATTTAATATCTGTTATTTTTCAAGAAAAAAAGCCTGGGCAGATTCGGTTTCAGGTTAAAGATAATAAAAATGTTTATTTCGTTAGGATTAGAGAATAAATGTTAAACAAAAAGCTCTTTATAGTAACTATTTTTTTTATCATTTTACATGCTGCTGCAATATCTGCTCCGGTGCATTCTACAGATGTAGTAATATTTCCGGTTTTTACAGGGGAGATTCAGCACGATGAAATATTAAAGACCTGCCGTTATATGGCTGAGCAGGCGTTTCTTGTCTCCGGGAGATTTATCCCTATTCCTGATTATAAAAGTGAAGAATATCTTAAGAGGGCGGATGGAAGAGACAGATATGACCTGTATCGTAAAACAGCTTCTTCTGCCGGAGCTGAACTTCTCTGTGTGTTTGAACTCTCCTCTGATAAAGGGGACCTTAAACTTTTGATAAAGATCGAGCCTCTGGATGAACTCTACAGTAATTTAGAAAGTGAAGAGATTGTTACTGCGAAAATACCAGCCAATCTTGCGAATAAAGTGGCGAGAGAGATCTCACTCCTGCTGAAAAACGAAAAGCTTAAATGCAGAGTATCGGGTGAAGGAGGTGGAATTTTCAGGCTCAATGCAGGGCAGTGGCACGGTCTGCGAGATGGTTTATACAGTACTACGGCAGGGAAGATCCGGATTTCCGGCATTTCAAGATTTGATTCATATGCTGAAGGCGTTAACCTGAAGGATGATGGTACAGTTGAATTTGATCTCTACCCCGATATGGATAATTTTTTAAAAAGGATTAAAAGGGGTATTGATGAGAACAGTGCCCGCTTTTACGGTACAGACCAGGCTTTGAATAAAAGAATGGGGAGTGCGAAAGAGGCCATTATCGGCACCTGCGTGATTAACCAGGGCGCGAGTTTCTGTCTTCCGGGGTATGGTTCATTTCTTTCAACAGAGTATATGGGGATCGAAAAGGGAGTACCTGATATGGCGGGTGTTTTTGCCACAGGAGGCATCACGGCTCTGCAATTGACTCTACCTTCAATAATGAACGGGTATGATATTAATTTTTTTCCGTGGGTCATGGATAATGAGAAGGGTAAGGATGACCGGAGGCTCCAGATTTATCTCTGGGCGACACTCCCTCTGACATTCTCGGTATCATTCTATAACCAGCTTGCATATCAGTATCACCGTAAATCTCTCCTGCCCCCGCTATTTGCTGATAATGACGCTACTGCTGCTGTTGTTTCGGTTTTCATTCCCGGAGGCGGGATGTTTTACAAGGGGTACAGGTTTGAGGGGTGGAGTTTCTATCTCGCCGAGATGTCTCTTGGAGGATACGCGGTTTACGATTGGGATGAAACTTCAGGTAAAGCGGCGGCGGGAGCCCTTCTCCTTATGAAAGCCGCGGAGGTGATTGTTTCATACGCCGTTAGTCCATCCTATGGAGTTTACAGAAAAGAGATCGGTTCTAACAGCAGTTATCCGGTATTCTCTGCCGGTATTAATCAGGGGGCCAGCGGTTCACAGGATCTCACTCTTTCAGCAACTGTCCCTTTTTGACCCTGTTCCCTGAGAAGAAAAAGACAGAAAGGAATCCCAGGTATGCCGCAATCGCGGGTATCGCAAGGATGGGGAAAAATTTTGCTAATGGAGCCAGTACAAGAATCACACCCCAGTGAAAGTATATCGCTTTTTTCGTGTTAAGCGCAATGGGGAATCCCTCCCACCTGGTTATCACCATCATTCCGGTAAGGTTCCAGCCGTATAATGAATAGAAGGCGTGCATGCGGAGAATAAGTTTTCCATAAAATTCATCGTACGAGAAGTGTTTGAGCAGTATATACAGTATTCCTGTAACAGCAGTTGCCATGAGAAAATAGATTCCTGAAACAAGAAAATATTTCTGCTGCATCTTCCTGCCGTATCTGAAAAAGATAATAAATATCATCACAACGGTGAAAAAAAGAGTGAAAGATATAAAAACCTCTCCGGCGAATGATTTCATTATTATGAAGATAAAAAATATTATAACACCGCCGCATATCAGCCAGAAAAACGCATGCTCAGAGGCAGCAAGCCATTTAACACCTCTCTCTTCTATTATCCCGAAGATGATTGAAAATGTGATTAGCGAAACCGGGAAAGAAAACCCGAGGAAAAAAACATCAAGCGTCAGTTTCTCGAAATAAAAAAATTTAAAATATATTTCATTGATTATTACAAATGATGACATCAGCAGTGCAATTACGAGGCAGAGCAGTGACGCGTGATGAAATTTTTCTGATGTAGAAGATTTAACTTTAAAAAAAATTGCGGGAAAGAAAGAAAATTTTTCACGCCTGTATGTTTCAACAAGAACAGCAAGTATTAAACCACATATTGCTGCCGGGATATAAAATTTAAAAAAAGCAAACAGCGCAAAAGTTATGCTTATAATATAAAAGAGCACAATCCTGACTGAAGGGAAAGCTTTTCCTCCCGTAAGGTATAGTATGATGAATCCACCGCTTGTGAGGTTAAAGAGAAATATGTGCAGCCTTTCAAAATTCATCGGTAGTACGAAATCAAGGTAACCGAAAATAAATGCAGCCGACATTGTAATGAACAGAGGGATCATTATAAGGTTCTGTCTCTTTGTTTTCATTGTTATCTTTTCTGAAGATCGTGCGTATTGTCTGTTATTATTTTCATTATGAGATTATTATATTCAGGAGAGAAATAAAACGCAAGAAAATAATTGCCCTGCCAATATGTGACCTCTCCCCGATGAAAAACAGGGGGAGAGGATAAGGCTTTACTACGAAAAGAAAGCCTTGTACAGCAGATATGCAGAATAGATATCTGCTTTTGACGAGACTTCACATACCGCGTGCATTCCCAGGAGTGATGGCCCGGCATCTATGCAATCCATGCCGTAACGGGACATTAACATCGCTATTGTACCACCGCCGCCAATATCGAGTTTGCCCATCTCCCCGGTCTGCCAGGGTATTTTATTTTTATCCGCGAGCTCTCTCATATACTGCATATATTCAGCGTGGGCATCGTTAGTGTTATACTTCCCGCCGCCGCCGCCGTATTTTTCGATTGAAACACCTTTTCCGAGATATGAAACATTCTGCGGGTCATTAACTGAAGAGAAAGTAGGGTCCATTGCCCCTGTAACATCCGCTGATAAAGATTTTGCTCCCTCAAGAAGTTTCCAGGGATTAGATTTAATGCCTGTGAGTTTAACGTATTCCTGCGCGAAATTCATAAGTGCGAAGCTTTCGGCTCCCGTATCGCCATATGATCCGATTTCCTCCTTATCGCTGAAATATGCGACAGCTGTACATTCCGGTTTGGATGTTTCGGTTAACGCGATAAGTGATGTGTATACGCAAATTTTGTCATCCTGGCCATAAGCACCTATAAGCCCCCTGTCAAGACCGATATCCACAGGCTTCTGTGCGGGTACAAATTCAAGCTCAGCACAGGCAAAATCCTCTTCGATGAGGTTGTACGTATCATTAAGATATTTGAGTATATTGAATTTAATTTTTTCTTTAATATCTTTATCGCGAACAGGTATATGGCCGAAAATTATATTCAGGTCTTCACCCTCAATCACCTTTGTCCCGTCTTTCTTCATCTGCTCCTTTGCGAGGTGGGGGAGCAGGTCCGGAATTATGAATTTAGGATCGTTATCAGCTGACCCTATATTGAGTACAATCTCTTTACCGGATTTTGTGAATATTACACCATGCATTTCGAGGGGGATATTAACCCAGTGAAATTTTTTGATTCCACCGTAATAGTGCGATTCAAGAAGAGCCAGCTCGGAGTTCTGGTAAAGAGGATTCGGTTTGAGATCCAGTCTCGGGGAATCAACGTGTGAACCAATTATGCGCAAGCTTTCCATGTTATTCCCTGCGATAAAAGCAATAAGGGTCTTTCCCTTAAAAGATTTGTATACCCTGTCGCCTTTTTTTACAGACTTGACACGGTTTATATCCTTGAATCCCGATTTTTCAAGTATTGAAATTATATTTTTTATGCAGAGCCTTTCAGTCTTTGATTCAGTCATAAACTTCTTGTAATGTTCGCTGAAACTAAAGATTTTTTTATGCTCCTGGTCCTCAAAATCAGTCCATGCGCTCTCCTTTTTATAAAAGAGTTTCTCTTCAAGGATTTTGTTTTTAGATTTTTTTTCCTCTTTTGCTGCCACTATAAACCTCTTTAGATGATTAAAATATAATAACAACTTCACGGCGAAGAATTATTTTATATAAAAATAAAACCCTGAAAACAGAACGCTTTTTGTTCTTCCCGCGGTTGCCTCAACCGGATAACTGAAACGCAATTGAAATAATGTTAAACTATAGCACTTTACGAAATGATTAGTACAGAATAAACCATATGTCATATCCGCGCAGGCGGATATCCACGTCTTTTATAAGCTTTAGATTAGCTTCCAGCTCTTCCTGCGGTCGCCCACTGCTTTCGCGGGAATGGCAGAGAATGATCTAATTCAAACGTAAAATGCTATATATGAATATTAATTCAAAAGATTTCTTTTTTATGACAATGATTGAAATTTAATAACGGATTGCTGTATGGCAAACATTTTTTGAATATTAATATTCAGGTTTAATCAGTTGTGTACCG